>NZ_JBIVMY010000012.1:66776-137143 GCF_044753325.1 Pseudomonas sp. NPDC088414
GGACACCATCGATTGCAGCGGGTGGGATTCTATCGGCAGACGGAAAACGGCGAGCTTGGCCATGTGCCCGGAGTTACCGGCGGTGACCACACCGACACGCTTGGCGCCGATGAAACCCTTGTTGGTTTCAACGCCGATGCACACGCCGTTTTCCTTGCGGAAACCGATGACTTCGGTCTGCTGGATCAAGTCCACGCCCAAGGCGTCGGCAGCACGGGCAAAGCCCCAGGCCACGGCATCGTGACGGGCGACGCCGCCGCGACGCTGAACGGTCGCGCCCATCACCGGGTAGCGGGTGTTTTTCGAGCAGTCGAGGTACGGGATCTCGTCGGCCACTTGCTTGGCGTTGAGCAGTTCGCCGTCGACGCCGTTGAGGCGGTTGGCGCTGACCCGACGCTCGGAATCACGGATGTCCTGCAGGGTGTGACACAGGTTGTAGACGCCGCGCTGGGAGAACATCACGTTGTAGTTCAGATCCTGCGACAGGCCTTCCCACAGTTTCATCGCGTGTTCGTACAGGTGCGCCGACTCGTCCCACAGGTAGTTGGAACGCACGATGGTGGTGTTGCGCGCGGTGTTGCCGCCGCCCAGCCAGCCTTTCTCGACCACGGCGACGTTGGTGATGCCGTGCTCTTTCGCCAGATAGTAGGCGGTCGCCAGACCGTGCCCGCCACCGCCGACGATGACCACGTCGTAGACCTTCTTCGGCGTCGGCGTGCGCCACATGCGCTGCCAGTTCTCGTGGTGGCTGAGGGAGTGTTTGAAGAGGCCGAAGCCCGAATAGCGTTGCATAGTCATTTACTCCAAACCGCTCAGCGATAAACCGGGTAGTCGGCGCACAGTGCCGCGACGTTCTTGGCCACATTCGCTTCAACGTCGGCGTCACCGAGGTTGTCGAGGATGTCGCAGATCCAGCCGGCCAGCACTTCGCACTGGGCGACCTTGAAGCCACGGGTGGTGACGGCCGGGGTGCCGATGCGCAGGCCCGAGGTCACGAACGGCGACTGCGGGTCGTTCGGCACGGCGTTCTTGTTGACGGTGATGTGCGCGCGGCCAAGGGCGGCGTCGGCATCTTTGCCGGTCAGGCCCTGACGGATCAGGCTGACCAGGAACAGGTGGTTGTCGGTACCGCCGGACACTACATCGTAGCCACGTTTGATAAACACGCTGGCCATGGCCTTGGCGTTGTCGATCACTTGCTGCTGATAAGCCTTGAAGCCAGGCTCCAGCGCTTCCTTGAAGCACACGGCTTTGCCAGCGATGACGTGCATCAGCGGGCCGCCCTGGGCACCGGGGAATACCGCGGCGTTGAGCTTCTTCTCGATCTCTTCGTTGGACTTGGCGAGGATCAGCCCGCCACGCGGACCGCGCAGGGTTTTGTGGGTGGTGGTGGTGACTACGTCGGCGTACGGCAGCGGGTTCGGGTACAGGCCAGCAGCCACCAGACCGGCGACGTGGGCCATGTCGACGAACAGCAGCGCACCGACCTTGTCGGCGATCTGGCGGAAGCGCGGGAAGTCCAGGGTCTTGGAGTAGGCGGAGAACCCGGCAACGATCATCTTCGGCTTGCACTCGACGGCCAGACGCTCGACTTCGTCGTAATCGATCAGCCCGGTGTCGGTGTTGATCCCATACTGCACCGCGTTGTACAGCTTGCCCGAGGACGACACTTTGGCGCCGTGGGTCAGGTGACCGCCGTGGGCCAGGCTCATGCCGAGAATGGTGTCGCCCGGCTGGATCAGCGCCAGGTACACCGCGCTGTTGGCGGAGGAGCCGGAGTGCGGCTGGACGTTAGCGTAATCGGCGCCGAACAGCTGCTTGGCGCGCTCGATGGCCAGCGCTTCGACTTTATCCACATGCTCGCAGCCGCCGTAGTAACGCTTGCCCGGATAACCTTCGGCGTATTTGTTGGTCAGGCCGCTGCCTTGCGCCTCCATCACGCGCTTGCTGGTGTAGTTTTCCGACGCGATCAGCTCGATGTGATCTTCCTGACGTTGCTCCTCGGCATTCATCGCCGCCAGCAGTGCATCGTCATAACCCTGGATCTGGTCTTGCTTGCTGAACATCGCGTCTCTCCCGGCGGCGTCGGTGCGCCATTTCGTCTTGGTCAGGCACGCGGCTTGCGGCGGTGCCCTTTGATGCGATGGTATGGCCGGCGCAGACAGCCCAGATGCCTACGGACGCCACACAAAGGTGCGTTTACGACATGGCCGGGAAAGCTCAGGCACACAATGCCTTCTGTGGCGAGGGAGCTTGCTCCCGCTCGGCGGCGCAGCCGTCGCAAAACCTCAGCATGCGGTGCGCCTGATAGACCTTATGTTGAGGATTTGGGGCTGCTGCGCAGCCCAGCGGGAGCAAGCTCCCTCGCCACAGGTGTTAGGCAACTACTGTGCGTAGTGCCAAGAGAATGAGGAAATGCAGGGGATAGAGTGCGTAAGCCCAGCGCCGCATTGGCGGTGGCTGGAGATGTCGCGCATGTCGCAACAAGAACAACCCAAGCGATGGCGCAACCAGACACGCCACGATACCAAACACCGCCACGTGGTTGCCGAACTGCGCCGCCTCATACAGCACCTGCCACTGATTCGACGCCAGACAGACCAGCCCCGGCAGCAGACCCAAATACCAGGGGCGACGGATCACCCACAGCAGCGCCAGCGGCAGCAACACGCCAAACACGCCGAACATCAGCCATTGCGAAAACAGCGCCGCCAGCAGCAACGCACCTGCGCCCAAAAGCCGCGACAACAACGTGCGATCCTGCCAGCCCCGCGCTACCAGCAATCCCAGCGCCAGCGTAGGCATCACGTTCAGGGTGTCGGGATCAGGAATGTACAAGCGGTACGGAATTTCACTGACCGCACTGAACAACAACAGCCAGCCCAAATAACGCCACTCGGTCTTCTGCGCGCCGGCGCGGGCAAGATTCGCCGCCATCGCCAGGCAGAACCACGGGAATGCCAGACGTCCCGGAACATACAGCCAATCGGCGCTGATCCCGACATATCGCAGGTGATCGAGCAGCATGCTCAGCAGCGCCAGCCACTTGAGCAAATCCAGCGCGCCGTCGCGTTGGCTCACGTGCATAATCGGGCAACAAACTGGTAATTTTCTGACTGCGACATCCCGTGTGCTCCCCGGAAGATCTTCGGTAAAGTGCGCACCATCATTGACCAACGAAGCGCCACAAGCGTTTCGATCACGGAAGCCGGCCATGACCGACAAGAGCCAACAATTCGCCAGCGACAACTACTCCGGTATCTGCCCCGAAGCCTGGGCCGCCATGGAACAGGCCAACCACGGCCACCAGCGCGCCTACGGCGACGATGAATGGACCGCACGCGCGTCCGACCATTTCCGCCAACTGTTCGAAACCGACTGCGAAGTATTCTTCGCCTTCAACGGCACCGCTGCCAACTCGCTGGCGCTGTCGTCGCTGTGCCAGAGTTATCACAGCGTGATCTGCTCGGAAACCGCCCACGTCGAAACCGACGAATGCGGCGCGCCGGAATTTTTCTCCAACGGCTCGAAACTGCTGATCGCCGGCACTGAAAACGGCAAGATCACCCCGCAGTCGATCCGCGAAGTCGCGCTCAAACGCCAGGACATCCACTACCCCAAACCGCGCGTCGTGACCCTGACCCAGGCCACCGAAGTCGGCAGCGTCTACACCCCGGAAGAAGTCCGCGCCATCAGCGCCACCTGCAAGGAACTGGGCCTGCACCTGCACATGGACGGCGCGCGTTTCTCCAACGCCTGCGCGTTCCTCGGCTGCTCGCCGGCCGACCTGACCTGGAAGGCTGGCGTCGACGTGCTGTGCTTCGGCGGCACCAAGAACGGCATGGCGGTGGGTGAAGCGATTCTGTTCTTCAACCACAAACTGGCCGAAGACTTCGATTACCGCTGCAAACAGGCCGGTCAGTTGGCGTCGAAAATGCGCTTTCTGTCGGCGCCGTGGGTCGGCATCCTCGAAAACGACGCCTGGCTCAAATACGCTCGCCACGCCAACCACTGCGCGCAGCTGCTGGCCGAACTGGTCAGCGACATTCCGGGCGTGGAGCTGATGTTCCCGGTACAGGCCAACGGCGTGTTCCTGCAACTCTCGGAACCGGCCATCGCCGCGCTGACCGCAAAGAACTGGCGCTTCTACACCTTCATCGGCAAGGGCGGCGCCCGCTTCATGTGCTCGTGGGACACCGAAGAAGAACGCGTGCGCGAACTGGCCCGCGACATCCGCGAAGTGATGTCCGCCTGATTCCTTGGCAAATGAACTCCTGTAACGAGTTGATCCCCTGTGGCGAGGGAGCTTGCTCCCGCTGGGCTGCGTAGCAGCCCCAAAACCTGAGTGTGCGGTTCGTCAGACAAACCGCATTGCCTGGGTTTACGACTGCTGCGCAGCCGAGCGGGAGCAAGCTCCCTCGCCACAAGTTCACTTCGCCGCCCCTATCGCGCCAGCTGCTTGGTCTACATTGTCTGTCGAGCCCTCCGCTCACATAACAATAAGCAGGAGCATCGGCATGTCGCTACAAGGCAAAACCCTGTTCATCACTGGCGCCAGCCGTGGCATCGGGCGTGAGATTGCGCTGCGGGCCGCGAAGGACGGGGCCAATATCGTGATTGCGGCCAAGAGCGCCGAAACCCATCCGAAACTGCCCGGCACCATTCACAGCGTCGCCGCAGAAGTCGAAGCCGCTGGCGGCAAGGCGTTGGCGCTGCAACTGGACGTGCGTGATGAAGAGGCGGTGCGCCATGCGCTGGCCCAGGCCAACGAGCATTTCGGCGGCATTGATGCGCTGGTGAACAACGCCGGGGCGATCAAACTCACTGGCGTGCAACACATCGAACTCAAGCGTTTCGACCTGATGCACCAGATCAACACCCGCGCGGTGTTGCTGTGCAGCCAGGCCGCCCTGCCCTATCTGAAGAAATCCGCCGGACACATCCTCAACCTGTCGCCGCCGCTGAATCTGGCGAGCAAGTGGTTCGCCCAATACAGCCCCTACACCGTGACCAAGTACGGCATGAGCATGCTGACGGTGGGCATGAGCGAGGAGTTCGCCAGTTACGGGATCAGCGTCAATTCGCTGTGGCCGCAGACGATGATTGCCACGGCGGCGATCGAGTTTCAACTGGGCAGTCGCGAGTCGTTCAAGCATGCACGCCTGCCTTCGATCATGGCGGGTGCGGCGCATGTGATTTTGAGCAGCAGCGGGCGGCAGATCACTGGACGACTGCTTATCGACGAAGAAATTTTGCGTGAGCACGGCGTGACTGAATTTGATCACTACCGTTTCGAGCCGGACAGCGACGCCGCACTGATGCCTGACTTGTTCGTGGATTGAATACCATCCCTGTAGGAGCTGCCGAAGGCTGCGATCTTTTGATCTTGATCTTAAAAACAAGATCAAAAGATCGCAGCCTTCGGCAGCTCCTACAGGGGTCCGGCTCAGAATTCGATTCTGACGTCGCCTTTGGGCACGCTGCAGCACGACAGGATAAACCCTTCCGCCTCGTCGTCCTCGGTGATCCCGCCGTTGTGCTCCATCTCCACCTCGCCTCCAAGCTTCATCACCTTGCACGTCCCGCAGATCCCCATACCGCAAGCTTTCGGAATCATCAGGCCAAGCTTGGCCGCTGCTGCGTGCACTGTTTCGCCCGGGGCCACGCGAATACTCTTGCCGGAGGCGGTGAACTCGACCTGATGCAGGTCCGCCGCATCGATTTCCGGTGCCTCGGCAGCCTGCTCGGCCTGTTCCACCGCATCGGCACGAGCTTCCGGTGGCGTGGCGCCGAAGGATTCCTCGTGATAACGCGACATGTCGTAGCCGGCGGCTTCGAGCAGGCGCTTGACCGCAGTCATGTACGGCGTCGGGCCGCAGCAGAACACTTCGCGCTCGAGGAAGTCCGGCACCATCAGTTCGAGCATCTTGTGATTCAGATAGCCGCGATAACCGGCCCACGGCTCGCCCAGCCCGTGTTTCTCGCAGATCAGGTGCAGGCTGAAGTTGTCGATCCGCGACGCCATGTGTTCCAGCTCGCGGTGGTAAATGATGTCTTTCGGTGAGCGCGCGCTGTGGATAAAGGTCATGTCGACATTGGCGTTGGTGTCGTAGAACCAGCGCGCCATCGACATGCACGGGGTGATCCCCACGCCGCCGCTCAGATACAGGACTTTCGGGCTCGGGAAATCGATGGCATTGAACAGCCCGACCGGGCCGTGCACCGCCAGCTCCTGGCCTTCATGCAGGGTGTCGTGCAGCCAGTTGGAGACCTTGCCGCCCGGTACGCGCTTGATGGTCACCGAGAAGCTGTACGGTACCGACGGCGAACTGGAAATGGTGTACGAGCGCATGATCGGCTGGCCGTCGATTTCCAGCTCCAGGGTCACGAACTGCCCGGGCTTGAAGAAGAACAGGATCGGCTGATCGGCCATGAAACAGAAGGTGCGCACGTCCCAGGTTTCCTGGATGACTTTGACGCAACGGACGATGTGTCGGCCATTGGCCCAGGTCTGGGTGGTGACCGGATTCAGGAAGCTGTTGGACATGCTGTTCTCCACGGCCGACTGTCGGCCTTCATGTGGCGATTCTGCGTATAGCGTGAACCGCCCGTTTACCTATCCGCGACATCGGCATACTTATCGCGACCAGCCCCC
Organism: Pseudomonas sp. NPDC088414; assembly: GCF_044753325.1. Classification (NCBI taxonomy): domain Bacteria; kingdom Pseudomonadati; phylum Pseudomonadota; class Gammaproteobacteria; order Pseudomonadales; family Pseudomonadaceae; genus Pseudomonas; species Pseudomonas sp. NPDC088414. The sequence continues at coordinate 73,432 of NZ_JBIVMY010000012.1, forward strand.
AACCACCGGGGGTTGCGCGTCGGGAACAGATTGCGCCATGTCGCCCATGGATAAGGTTCCGCCCAGCGCCGGCCCCACACTCGCCTCACACCAAGACGAATTCTTTACACCTTGCGTAGCAACCCTGATCAGCCACTTTCGCGGCCACGCAGATGGCCTTGAGGAATACATCGATGGACGTCACCGCAAAAATCAGCCTGGGCGATCCGCTGGAACCCGCACGCAAGGCCACCGCACAAATGCTGCAGGAACGTGAGCGCACCTTTTCGCTGCCGCAGCCGTTCTACAGCGACGAGCGCCTGTTCGATATCGACATGCAGGAGATCTTCCAGAAAGAGTGGTTGATCGCCGGCATGACCTGCGAAATCCCGGCCAAGGGCAACTACCTGACCCTGCAGGTCGGCAAGAACCCGATCATCGTCATTCGTGGTGCCGACGGTGTGGTCCACGCGTTCCACAACGTCTGCCGCCACCGTGGCTCGCGTCTGTGCACCAGCGAAAAGGGCAAGGTTGCCAAACTGGTCTGCCACTACCACCAGTGGACCTACGAGCTGGACGGTCGCCTGCTGTTCGCCGGCACCGAGATGGGCGCCGACTTCGACATGAAGCAGTACGGCCTCAAACCGGTGAACGTGAAGACCGCCGGCGGCTACATCTTCATCAGCCTGGCGGAGAATCCGCCGGCCATCGATGACTTCCTGTCGACGCTCAACCACTACATGGAACCGTACGACATGGAGAACACCAAGGTGGCGATCACCACTACCTTGATGGAAAAGGCCAACTGGAAACTGGTGCTGGAAAACAACCGCGAGTGCTACCACTGCAACGCGTCGCACCCGGAACTGCTGAAAACCCTGCTGGAATGGGACGACGTCACCGACCCGCGTGCCGATCAGGCGTTCAAGGATCACGTCGCCGCGTCTGCTGCCGCGTGGGAAGCCGAGAAAATCCCTTACGCCCACGCCAGTTTCGGCCTGCGCAACCGCATCGTGCGCATGCCGCTGCTCAAGGGCACCGTGTCGATGACCCTGGACGGCAAACAGGGCTGCGCCAAACTGATGGGCCGGATCAAGAACCCGGACCTGGGCTCGATGCGCATCCTGCACCTGCCGCACTCGTGGAACCACTGCATGGGCGACCACATCATCGTGTTCACCGTGTGGCCGATCAGCGCCCAGGAAACCATGGTCACCACCAAATGGCTGGTGCACAAGGACGCGGTCGAAGGCGTGGATTACGACGTCGAACGCATGCGCCAGGTGTGGGACGCGACCAACGACCAGGACCGGCGTCTGGCCGAAGAAAACCAGCGCGGGATCAACTCCACCGCTTATCAGCCGGGGCCTTACTCCAAGACCTATGAGTTTGGTGTGGTCAATTTTGTCGATTGGTACAGCGAGCGGATGCTGAACAACCTTGGGGCCGAGCCTGCGCCGTACCTCAAGGGCGTCCCGGTCCAGGGCTAAAAGCATCGCTGGCAAGCCAGCTCCCACAGGGATCTCTGGTGTACACAAATGTTGTGAACACTTCATACCTGTGGGAGCTGGCTTGCCAGCGATGGCGTCAGAACATTCACCTCATCACTTGGATGACCACCTCACACTGCCATCCTCCCCAATAAACTCCTCAAAAATATCCTCCCCCACCAGCCTCACCTTCGCGTACCCGTTCAACACCCGCAGCGGATACGCCGGGTCGTTGGCATCCTGCGTCTCCGACCACAACACCCGCGAATGCCCGTCCAGCTCGCTGGCGTTGCCGTATGGAATCGCCCCGTGCCCGGCGCAGCGCGCATTCAAGCCGCCCTGTTTGGCGTAGACGATGCCATTGTGCAGATGCCCCCAGTACCAATAATCCGGCTCGCGCCCCAGGGCATCGCACACCGGTTGATACAGCGCGGTCTGGTGATGTCCGGAAATATCGAAGCCTTGGTGATGGCTGAGCACCATGATCTTTTTGCGCTTGGGCAGCGCTTTCATCCAGGTGATCTGCGGCTCGTTGAGCGTGCCGTCCATGTACAGGTTCATCGCGTCCGAGGCGTACGCCGAATCCAGCCCGACCACCAGCCAGTCGTCGTTGATCAAGGCGAAATAACTGGTGCCCTGCTGCCCCGGAAAGCGCTTGGCCAGTTCCTTGAAATAGCCGTGGGCGCCGCTGTACATCTCGTGGTTGGAGTTGAGGGTGAACGAGCCGTGGCTGCCCATCGGCCAACCGGCCATGTCGACGTCTTCCTGCGAGTGGCTGCCGGCGTAATACACGTCGCCCAGATGGATGGTGAAATCCGCCTGCGCCAGTTGCATCTGGTTGGCGACTGAAACCGCCGGCGCATGACTGTCGAAGGGGCCGGTGCCCCAGTCGCCGGCAATCGCCAAAGTCACGTCACGCTCCATCTGCACCACCGCCGGGTCAGTGCCGAAGGTCGCGTGATGACGCAGGTTCTCGATCCATTTGAGCAATGCCTCGCTCCACAGCAGATCAAGCAACTCCCACTTGCGACACCCCAGCAGACTGCCGTCCTGCAGCACCCGGGTCGCCAGTTGATCGGGCGATTGCGGCAACGGCGTGGCATTGCCGATACGCAGGATCGACAGGCCATGGGACAACTCCCACGGCACCGCCGGCTCGTCGCCGGGCAACTCGCCGTTTTTCAGCACGTACTGCGCCTGATCGTGACCGCGCTGAAGCAACTTGATGATGGCCTGAAACTCCTGCGGCTCAAGCTCGCTGATGAGCTTCATCCAGGCCATTTCCATGCGCGTGAACAAGCCGTGAATGCGCAGTTTGACCTTGTCGTACTCGTGTTCCCAATGACTGACCAGTGACATGGCGTAATCCTCTATCCGTAAGGGCTCACAGGGTTTTCATGAATTCGATCAACGCACGTTTGTCGTCGTCCGACAGCGTGGTGCCATACAGGTGACCGCTGTTGTGGTTGCCCTCCAGTCGGGTGTCGTATTTGAAATCCGCCGAGGCTTTGGCCTGAGCGCCCGTGGTGACGAAACCGACGTTGACCGGGTCGTAGACGTCGGAGCCGGTGATGAACACCACCGGACGTTTTTCCGGCGGTTGCAGCAGATCCCACAGGGTCGGCACCGAACCGTTGTGCAGGTACGGCGCGCGCAGCCAGATACCGTCAGTCGGCGTGTTGCTGTAGCTCTGGGTCTTGCGATACGCGCCGAAGTCGAACGGCGGTTTCTTGAAGGTGTGGAACGCGGTCACCAGACCGGTGGTGAACGAGTCCAGCCGATGTGGATCGGTGCCGAGTTGATCGATATTGGTGGTGACCTGCCCGGTGTCGGCACGGCCGAAGTCGTGGCACGCGGCGCAATTGGCATCCCAGATCGGTTTGCCCTGCGCGACTTTCGCCTGATCAAGCGCCCATGGCCACGCCGGCGCCTTGTGCCCGAGCAGCCAGTTGGTCACCCGGTTGAAGCTCGGCGGCAGCACCGATTCCGGGGTCGCGCCCACGGCCATCGCGGCGGCGTAGTTGCGTTCGTGGATCTTGTTGTTATTGCCGTCCCAATGCAGGTACATCGATTCCCGCGGTTTCTGGTTCCACACTTGCGGCAGATCGACGGTGCCGATGGTCGAGTCATCCGGGAAGCCGAACACCACCATTTTCGTCGGGTTGAAGGTGTCGGTGCGGCCCGGGCCCTGTTGCGGACGCAGCTTCTGCCAGGCGTAGGCCTGCTTCTGCTTGAGCAAGGCGCTCTTCGCCATCGGAATAATCAGATAGCGGTTGTAGAGCTTCTCGAAAAAGCCCAGCTGGAATTTGCCGTTGATCGCCGCCATCACCGCGTCGGTGGTGAATTTCGGGTCGCTGGCGCAATCGTAGGCGAACCACTGGAAGGCCTGCAGTTGCAGGGTGTTGGCCGGCGCGCTCGGCACGTTGACCGCAACGTCGCTGGCATTGGCCCGGTAGGAGCCGGTGTGGCACAGCGCGCAGTTCGGTTCCACAGTCGGGTAGCCGATCTGTCGCTTGGCCATGCCGATCGGCAGGTCCTTGCCGTTCTCATAGAGAAAGCCGAAGACTTCCCAGCCGCCGGGTTTGGGCAGTTTTTCCGGGCACATCTGCGGTAGCACGGCGAACAGGTAATACGGGATCCGCGCTTCAATTCCCAGACCGATGGCGGCGTATTTGTAGTGATCTTCATCGGAGGCGTATTCCTGCTCCGGCACCACCCGCAGCATCTGATACCAGGTCTGGTAACCGATGAAACCGAGCAGCGCCAGTACGACCAAGGTACCGACCTTGAAGGTATGGCTCTGCCATTGCCGCGCCCAGGCCGCGCGCCACTCGCGCCAGCCATCGCAGAGCAGCGCCCAGGGCCGGTTCGCGGGCGTGGTGCCGAGGTACAGCAGAATGCCGAGAATCAGGAAGAAGCTCAGATCGCCCATCAGCATCGGCACGAACACCGAACCCTGAATGCTCGTATTGATCAGGTAAATCCAGAACACCACGGCGATCAGCCGCGTCAGCACGCACAGCCAGGAGTGCACCACATAACGCGGCGCGTTGAAGCCCGAAGGCATGTAAAACACGCTGATGCCCACCAGCAGCATCCCGGCGTTTTCCAGCCACGGGTCGGAGAGTTGCGGCGGCAGCCCGACCACCGATGTCAGCAACCCTGGCGCAAACAGCGCCGGGATCGCGAACACCATGTTCATCGCAATGCCGATCCAGATGAAGCGTTGAAACCAGCGGATGTAAGTATCCATGTCATCCATTTCCTTGCGCAGACCTTAGGAGAGTCCCTCTATGTGATGAGCTTTTGTGGCGAGGGAGCTTGCTCCCGCTCGGCTGCGCAGCAGTCGTAAAACCGGCCATCCCGATCCATCAGACAGACCGCATGCGCTGGTTTTGGGGCCGCTTCGCAGCCCAGCGGGAGCAAGCTCCCTCGCCACAGGAACCTCATCCACCCAAGGCAGTTTTCTCCAGGTGTTCAAGGATGATCGGGTACACATCCACCACTGCGTTCTTGCCGAACATGCAGTCGATGTGGCCATAGCCCGGCACCACATGCCGGCTGTAGCGTTCCGGCCCGTGGGCTTCACAGACTCGCTGGTAGGTCTTGAGGGTGCTTTCCGGCAGGTAACACTGGTTCTCCGCGCCGCTGATAAAGCAGATCGGCATCGTCAGCCGCTCAAAATGCGGCATGTACACATCGTTGCCTTTGAAATCCACCAGATGCCCTTTGCGCACGATCAGCGCCAGGTGCTCGAAGGTCTCGATGTTCGACTCGCCGAACAGCTCGTGCAGGTTGTCGTGCAGGGTTTCGTTGAGGGTGTCGTGGCGATACAGCGAGGCGTACATGAAGGTGATGCGGTGGCACACCGGGTTGGTGCAATAGCCTTGCGCCTCGATCCGCGCGTAACCGTTGAGGGCCTTGTCGTAGAGGCGGTTGAACCAGTTCTCCTTGCTGTCGGCGTAAGCCGTCATCGACTTGATGCCGATCGCATCGAGCATCCCCGGCAGGTGCAGACCGGCCTTCAATCCGGTAGCCGTGGCGACCACCGTGTCAGCGGCAATCTGCGAGCAGACCACCGAGCGCACACCTTGCAGCCCTGCCAGCAACGACATGAAGAACGTGGTCGCGCCGTAGCAATGCACCACGCACTGCACGTCCTTGGCGCCGGTCTGCTGCTGAATCTGCGCGATGGCCGCCTTGAAGTCGTACTGGGCGATCTGGTCGCCGTTCCACTCCTTCTTGCTCGCCGGCAGCAGGATGCTCACCCGGAAATCCAGCAGCCATACGTCGTAGTCGTGCTTGCACAGGTACTCCAGCAGGTTGGTCTGGATGGTGTCGGTGGAGAAGATATTCGAACCGACGCCCAGGCCATGCACCAGCATCACCGGGCCTTTGCTGCCGGCCTGATAACGGGTCAGGCGCAGCTCGACGCCGTCCTCGGTGGGGAAGAAATGCACCGCCGGGATCGGCGCATCCAGCGGCCGTTTCAGGCGTGGCGGCGCATCAGGGTTGAAGTATTTGTCACCGGCGAACACCCCGCCGTAACTTTCCCAGAGGATCCCGGCGAAGAACTTGCCGAAGCGCGCCAGGCCTTCGATGCGCTCGCGCTCGTTGCGCGCGTTGAGCACTTTCATGGTGGTCATCTGCTTGGCGAAATCGGTCGGATGAATGTGCATCACCCCGGAGCCGATCACCTCGCCCGACTTGTCCGGCCCGCGATACAGCGTCACGTACAGGGTGCTGGTGTCGTGCCAGATGTTGAGTACGCCGTTGTCTTCCGGCACGGTTTTGAAAGCGCTGAAGAAATAGTCGTTGCCGTCCTCGGCGGTCAGCTTCATGTCGTACTTCATGTGCCGTGTGTCGACCTGCTGCTCGAATTGCTCGAACAGGTTGAACACGCCATTGCTGGCAGTCAGCGGTTGTGGCGACAGTGCCGGGGCGATCACCGTACCGACGATGGTCGCGGCGTGTTCCGGCTCCTTGATCATCCGGTTGAGGTCGTTGGCGGTGATGGTCAGGGTGAAGTCGATGGGCGAGTTGTCCGCCTCACCGCGTTTGGCTGCCGCCTCGTAGACTTTCAGATCGGTGCTTTGCGCGGCAGTGAAGGCCCGGGAGAAATAGCCCTTCATGGTCTCGGTGAACTGCACGCCGAGGGTCGGTGGCGCCACCTGTTTGCGCGGTGCCGAGGGCAGCGTGTAGTCGATGTGCCAGCCACGGTCGGCGGCGAGCAGGCCCATGTTGCGCTCGCTCACGGCGGAGATGGTCAGCAGCGGATTGACCGCCAGCGAGGTCGGGATCACCGCGCCGTCGGTCACGTACAGACTGGCGTAGACATCGGTGCCGGCCGCGCCGCTGAACACCTGGCCCTTGTGATTGACCACGCCTTGCGCGGCGTCCTCGCCCATCACGCAACCGCCCAGCGGATGCACCGAGACGATGCTGTGCTTGAGCAGTTGGGTCCAGATCGGGTTCTCGACCCAGACCCCGCCCAGTGCCTTGGTGCTCTGGTACAAACGTTGGTTGCCGAGCTTGAAGTTTTCCTGCTCGCCGACACCCGGCCAGTCGATGCGCAACTGGTCCTTGTTGTCGAGAATCATCCGGCCCTGGCCGCTGTCGTGGCTCATGATCAGGTAGGTCTGCATATTGTGCAGCGCGCCGTAATACGGCCCGCGCAGGAAACTCTCGGCCTCGCGCTCCTTGTAGCCGAGCTTGCCGCTGAAACTGTCGTCGGTGGCCACGCCGATCATTTCGGCGAACCCGGCCATCGCCGGCACCATCGGCCGGCCGAGGGCGCCGGGGATCGAGCCTTCCTCGATGACCATGCGGCTGCGCCAGTCACCTTCGGTGCGCATGTCGATGACCGAGGTGATGCACGGGCCGACCGGGTGCAGTTCCTTGGCAGAATGCGCGCCGAAGCCGATGCCGTTGATGGTCTGTTCGCAGTTGTGGCCGAAACCGAGAATGTCACCGTTGCCGCTCATGTTCTCGCCGAGCTGGCCGGACATCACCAGACCCTTGTCCCGCGAACGCAGCAGAATCTCGGTGGAGCCGAGGGTGCCGGCGGAGACCACGACGATATCGGCTTTCACGAACAGCGTTGGCGCGTCGAACTTCTCGCGCCCGCTGTCCAGATACTGGAAGTGCACGATCCAGCCATCGCCGTCGCGCTCCAGATGCCGCACCTCGGCCTGACAGAAAATCTCCGCGCCATGGTTCCAGGCATCCGGCAGATAGTTCATCAGCGTGGTGTTCTTGGCCTTGTTGTTACAGCCCGAGACGCAGTCGCCGCACTGGTTGCACGGCAGTTGCTCGACGCCGACGTGGTTGAGGTTGTTCGGCAGTTTGTCGAAGGTCACGTTGATCGGCGGCTTGTAGAAATGCGCGCCCTGCTTGAGGTAGTCCGCAGACTTTTTGTTGGCGTCGAGCTTGGGCAGATTCGGCGCGCTGTTCGGGTACGGATTGGGCTTGAGCATTTCCCGTGCGCGGGCGTAACCGTCCTTGAGCAGCGTATCGCGATGATCGCGTACCGCTTGCGGCCAGCGTGGATCCTCGAAGACCCCGGGTTCCGGCTCCAGGGAAACGTTGGCGTTGATCAGAGATGTACCGCCAAGGCCGCAGCCGACCACCACGTTCTGCTGGGCATTCACATGCAGGTCGAACAGTCCGGTGCGCGAGCCGATATGCCCGTCCGGGTCATGCACCTGCAGCTCTTCGGTCGCGGCGATCATGGTGTTGGGGTATTCGCCGGGCTGGATTTCCCGTCCGCGTTCGAGCAGGCACACCTGCTTGCCGGCCCGGGACAGGCGCGACGCAGCAATGCCGCCGCCATAACCGGAGCCGATGACGATCACGTCGTAGTGTTCCTTGATCTCGCTGATGGGCGTTGCGATGCGTGTCATGAGGGTGTTCCTCTCTCAGGCAGATGGGGCAACTCTGCGGTTGCCTGCAATCAATGGGCGAACGGGCACCTGGCCTCCGGGTCGAGCCCGGCGACAGCACAGCGGTTAAAACAGGAGGTCGCTACAGACGAGCGCGTTGATTGGCCGCACGACGTAACGTGCGCTTGCGTGGCGAGGGGATATGGCGGTGTGGGCGGCTATCCATCATGCGTTCTCCCAGAACCTGATGTGGATAAGTGACGGCTGTCCTTGTGCCATTGCAGTGAAGACAGCGCAGGAATCGAAGTCAAGGCAACGGTTTAGAACTGTATGAAATCTGACCAATTGCCGTTTGGACTATGCCCGACGTGGCCTGCAGGGTTTGGCGAACAAGTTATCCACATAGCCATGCACAGCAAATGGGGGTAACTGTGGATGATTGCGAAAATAACTCGCTGATTTGTGAAGAAAAATCGTGACTTATCCAGAATGATGGTTTGCCAGATACATTGGCTATTTTTTGATCAAGTCTTTGTAAGCCACGGTTTTCATGGCTTGTAGAGGATGGCGAACACGTTATCCACAGAAGCGCCAACAGACTTCGGGGGTAACTTCGCGGCGGCTGTGGAAAAGCGCTGAGGGCTGTGTGAAATCGCGGTTTACACGGGGATTATCAGCTTTAAAAGCTTAGTCGATCAATTATTGATCAATCCTGTACAGGCCACGTTTTATATGGCTTGCAGCGGACAGCGAACATCTTGTCCACAGAAGCGCCAACAGAGATTGGGGGCAACTCTTGGCGTTATGCAGGAGAAAAAGCCCGGTAAAACCGTGACTTAGGCTGGTTGTTTTTTGAGCTGGGGCTTGGAGGGCTTGATTGGCGTGGGGTACAGGGATGGGCGAACACGTTATCCACAGATCCGCCAACAGGGATTGTGGGTAAACACTACCCCTCACCCCAGCCCTCTCCCAAAGGGAGAGGGAGCCGACCGCATCGCCTGTTCAAACTCCACCGACCTGAACGAACATTGTGATCTCAGGCTTGGCCAGACCAAGGTCACTGCGCAATCGCAGGTCGATGTAATTAGCCAATACCACTCGGTCGGTCCCCTCTCCCTCCGGGAGAGGGCTAGGGTGAGGGGCTTTTCAGCGAACAACTCCTTCTTCGATCAGGAGTTTGAGGATCGCTTCCGCCCCGGCCTGCGCGGTGACACCCTTGAGCACTTGTCCACCGCCGCCACTGGCTTTGGCGGTGGCAGCTTTCATGCGGTCCGCACCGCTCTTGGCCTTGATCACCTTCAAACGTTTCGGCCGTGGCTTGGCCGGTTGCAGTGTGGAGACGGCCAGTAGTTCATCGTCCAGCACCTCAACGTCTTCGGCATTCAACACCCCGCGTCGCGCCGGGCCGTAGGCACTCTGTCGAGGTTTGGGCGCGGCGTTATCCACAGTCGCCAGAAACGGCAGCTTCACCTTCAACCGCCGCCGCTGCCCGCGAGGCAAGGCTTGCAGCACCAGCGCCGAACCGTCGGTGATCGACTCGACCTGCGCCAGCCCCACCACCAGCGGCCAGCCCAGCCCCTCGGCGAGCAGGAACGGCAACATGCCGGAGCCTTCGCCGGTTTCCGCCTGACTGCCGGTCAGCACCACCTGGGCGCCGGCATCGCGCAGATACGCCGTCAGCCCCGGCAAGGCGTCGGCGCCAGCGGGTTGTTCCAGCACATGTAGTTGTTCCAGGCCCATGCCCAGATAGGCGCGCAGCGCCGGTTCCGCGATGTCGCCGGCGTGCAGCACTTGCAGGTTATCCCCAGCCAGCTGCAGGCCCAGCTCCACGGCGCGGGCGTCCTGCTCGGCGCGGCGTGGCCGGCCCGAGGTCGGGTGGGCACCGATGGAAACCAGACTGATGATCTTTGTGCTCATAACCCGTTCCTTAAGCCGCATCGCGCTTGGCTTCGTTGCGGTAAGCCGCTACCGCCGCGATCAACGCCTGAAGAATTTCCGCGCTCTCGCCAATCACCGAAAGATCGGCGCGTTTGATCATGTCGCAACCGGGGTCGAGGTTGATCGCCACCACCTTGTCGCAGGCACCAATGCCCTGCAGGTGCTGGATCGCCCCGGAGATACCCACAGCCACGTAAACCCGCGCGGTGACCCAAGTGCCGGACGCACCGACCTGCCGATCACGGGCCATGAAGCCATCGTCCACCGCGACCCGCGAGGCGCCTTCGGTGGCGCCGAGCGCCGCAGCGGTCTGGTGGAACAGCGCCCAGTCCTTGACCCCGTTGCCGCCGGAGAAAATGAACTCGGCTTCGGCCATCGGAATCGCCGCCGGGTCCACCGCGACCGCGCCAAGATCCTCGATCCGCGACAGGCTGCGCGCCACCGTTGTGGATAACTCCACCGGCAGTGCTTCATGACGGGTTTCGCTGACCGGTTCCGCGCATTCGGCTGCGGCCAGAATCAAGCGTGCGACCGGTCGCGCCAGGTCTTGCAGGCCCGCGCCAGCGCGGCCGATGCATTCCTGATCCTTGACTTGCCAGACCCGCGTCGCCGGGCGTTCGCCCAGTGCCGCGGCAAAACGTCGACCGAGTTCGCCGCCACCGCTGCGGCTGTCCGGCAGCAGCCAGTGGCGCGGATTGAACTGGTTATCCACAGCCCGCAGGCCCTGCACCCGTTGCTCCGGTGCATAACCGCTGAATTGGTCGCCCTCCAGTACCAGCAAGCGATCGACGCCGGCCGTGGCGAAGGCGTTCTCTTTGTGTTCGCCAAACACCACAGCCAGCACCGCGCCGTCCTTGCCGGCCAGTTGATGAGCCAGGCCGAGCAAGTCGCGGTCGTGGCTGCTCAGGCGACCGCCGACCATGTCCGGCACCACGCTGATGTAGAACGCCGGGACCGGTACCTGATGCAGCGGCAACTGCACTTCAACCGTGGCCGAGCGTTTGACCGCCCCGCCCTGTTGAGCACCGCTGCGGTCGATACGCTTGATGCCGTTGGGGCCGATGAAACCGATGCCGTGCAGGTTCTTGCGGATGACGCCATTGGGGCCCATCCAGCTGTGTTGCGCCGGTTGCATCGCCGCGTGCAGCGGATGCAGACGGTTACGCGCAATCCATTCGGCGCGCGGGTCGCGGCGGATAATGTCGCTCATCAATGGGCCTCCGCAGGTTCACGTTTGGCCGGGGCGGCTGGCTTGTTCGGCGCGGCATCTTCAAGCAGCGCGTCGGCCACCAGTTCGGCGATATCCTTGATCAGCGGACGCGGTTCGACCACGCCCTCGAGCATCGCCGTGCACTGTGGACAACCTACTGCCACCAGCTCGGCGCCGGTCTCGCGGATGTCATCCATGCGCATGTCGGGAATCCGCTGCTTGCCGGGAATGTCGGTGATCGGCGCCCCGCCACCGCCGCCGCAGCAGCGCGAGCGGAAGCCGGAACGTTGCATCTCTTTGACCTCAATGCCGAGGGCACGCAGCACTTCGCGCGGTGCCTCGTATTCGCCGTTGTAACGGCCGAGGTAGCACGGGTCGTGGTAGGTCACGCTGTTGCCTTTGTGCTGACCGAGATTGAGCGCACCGGCCTGAATGATTTCCGCCATGTAGGTGCTGTGGTGCTGCACCAAGTAGTTGCCGTCGAACGCGCCATACTCGTTTTTCAGCACATGGAAGCTATGCGGATCGCAGGTGACGATGCGGTTGAAGGTGTATTTGGCCAGGGTCTGGATATTGCGTTTGGCGAGCAGCTGGAAGGTCGCTTCGTCGCCTAGACGCCGGGCCACGTCACCGCTGTCACGTTCTTCGAGGCCGAGTACGGCGAAGTCGACCTTCGCGGCTTTCAGCACTTTGACGAACGCACGCAAGGTGCGCTGGTTACGCATGTCGAAGGCACCGTCGCCGACCCAGAACAGCACGTCGGTGGATTTCTTTTCGCTAAGCAGAGTGAGGTTCAGATCCGCCGCCCAGTTCATCCGCCCGCCCGGAGCGAAACCGCCGGGGTTGTCAGTGGCGATCAGGTTTTCCAGAACTTCGGCGCCCTTGTTCGGGGTCGAACCTTTTTCCAGAGTCAGGTGGCGGCGCATGTCGACGATGGCATCGACGTGCTCGATCATCATCGGGCACTCCTCGACGCAGGCGCGGCAGGTGGTGCACGACCACAGGGTTTCGGCATCGACCAGACCGTTGACGATCGGCTGGTGCGGATTGCCGCTGTGTTCACCAATGGGCTTGCCGGGATACGGGCTGCCGGCAAAGTTGGCATCAGTGCCGCCAGCGAGGCCGACGACCATGTCCTGAATCAGCTTTTTCGGGTTCAGCGGCTGGCCCGCAGCAAAGGCCGGGCACGCCGCTTCACACTTGCCGCACTGCACGCAGGCGTCAAAACCGAGCAACTGGTTCCAGGTGAAATCCTTGGGCTTTTCCACGCCGAGCGGCGCGCTTGGATCATTCAGATCCAGCGGCTTCAAACCGGTGGAACGGCCGCCGCCAAAACGCTCGGCGCGGCGGTGCCAGGCCAGGTGCAGGGCGCCGGCGAAGGCGTGCTTCATCGGCCCGCCCCAGGTCATGCCGAAGAACAGCTCCGACACGCCCCACAAAACGCCGAGCCCGAGAATCGCCGCCAGCAGCCAGCCGCCGAAGTTCTCCGGAAGGATCCCGGCCACCGGCAGGGTCACCAGGAAGAACGAGGCCGAGAACGCCAGCAGGCTTTTCGGCAGGCGCATCCACGGGCCTTTCGACAGCCGCGACGGCGGGTTGAGTCGACGCCGATAAACGAAGATCGCACCAACGAACATCACTGCCGTCATCAGCAGCAGCGCGTAGCCGAGGATGCGGTTATGCAGGCCGAAACCGTGCACCAGAATCGCCAGCACGATCGACGCCACCGCACCGCCGGCCGTGGCGACGTGGGTGTTGGCGATGTATTTGTCCCGCGCCACCACGTGGTGCAAGTCGACCATGTAGCGCTTGGGCATGGCGAACAGGCCGCCGAGCAGATCGACCTTCGAGGGCCGGCCCCGACGCCACATGGCCACCCGCCGCAACGCGCCCAGCACCGCAAGGGCCAGGGCTGCGAACAACAGGATTGGAAGAAGGGTGTTCAACATGGTGAAGCTCCCAAAGACCTCGGGGTCATTTGCGCGCTGCTGAGAACAACGCACCTACTTGTGGCGAGGGAGCTTGCTCCCGCTGGAGTGCGCAGCATTCCCAATACAGTCGCCGGTATATGCCTGATACACCGCGACTACAGGTTTTGGGGCCGCTTCGCAGCCCAGCGGGAGCAAGCTCCCTCGCCACAGGTGATGGTGGTCATGCCGTTAGAAATCCTTGCAGAGCCGCAGGGCGTCGTAGATCGCAGCGTGGGTATTGCGCTGCGCCACGCAGTCGCCGATGCGGAACAGCAAGTAGCCGTCGCCGGTGCTGCTCAACGATGGTTGCGGCTGAATCGCGAACAGCGCTTCCACGTCGATCTGGCCCTTGTTGCGCGAGCCTTCCTTGAGTGCGTAGTAGATTTCCTCGTCCGGCCGCACGCCGTTTTCCACCACCACCTGATCGACCACCCGCTCCTCTTTGGCGCCGGTGTATTCGTTCTCCAGCACCGCCACCAGTTTGTCGCCTTCGCGGTAGACCTTCTCCAGCATCATGTCGCCGGTCATGATCACTTCTTTCGGGTACATGCTGCGGTAGTAGGTCGGGAACGACGTACCGCCGATGGCCACGCCCGGCTTGATGTCGTCGGTAACGATCTCGACCTGGCTGCCCTTGTCGGCGAGGAAGTCGGCGACCGACATGCCGGTGAACTCGCAAATGGTGTCGTAGACCAGCACGTTCTTGCCCGGCGCGACCTTGCCGTCGAGCACGTCCCAGCTGCTGACCACCAGCCCTTCGGCAGCGCCCCAGTGTTCGTTCTGCTCAAGGAATGGATGCCCACCGACAGCCAGCACCACCACGTCCGGACGCAAGTCCATGATGGTGTCGGCATCTGCCGCAGTGCCCAGACGCAGGTCGACTTTCAGCCGCGCCAGCTCCAGCTGGAACCAGCGGGTGATGCCGGCGATCTGGTCACGTTGCGGCGCTTTCGACGCGGTGGTGATCTGCCCGCCGATGAATTCCTTCTTCTCGAACAGGGTCACGTCGTGGCCACGCTCGGCAGAGACGCGTGCTGCTTCCATCCCGGCCGGGCCAGCACCGACGATCACAACCTTGCGTTTCGGCCCGGTGGACTTTTCGATGATGTGCGGCACGCCCATGTATTCACGGGACGTCGCGGCGTTCTGGATGCACAGCACGTCCAGACCTTGATACTGACGGTCGATGCAGTAGTTGGCGCCGACGCACTGTTTGATCTGGTCGATCTGGCCCATCTTGATCTTGGCGATCAGGTGCGGGTCGGCGATGTGCGCGCGGGTCATGCCGACCATGTCGACGTAACCGCCCTCAAGAATGCGCGTGGCCTGGTTCGGGTCCTTGATGTTCTGCGCGTGCAGCACCGGCACCTTGACCACTTCCTTGATCCCGGCCGCCAGGTGCAGGAACGGCTCCGGCGGGTAACTCATGTTCGGAATCACGTTGGCCAGGGTGTTGTGGGTGTCGCAACCCGAGCCGACGACGCCGATGAAATCGAGCATGCCGGTGTCATCGTAATACTTGGCGATCTGCTTCATGTCCTCGTGGGACAAGCCATCCGGGTGGAACTCGTCACCGCAGATACGCATGCCCACGCAGAAGTCGTCACCGACCTCGGCGCGTACGGCTTTCAGCACTTCCAGACCAAACTTCATCCGGCCTTCGAAGGTGCCGCCCCATTCGTCAGTCCGCTTGTTGACGCGCGGGCTCCAGAACTGGTCGATCATGTGCTGGTGCACGGCGGAAAGCTCGACACCGTCCAGGCCGCCAGCCTTGGCGCGGCGCGCGGCTTGCGCGTAGTTGCCGATCACCCGCCAGATTTCTTCCGGCTCGATGGTCTTGCAGGTCGCACGGTGCACCGGTTCACGGATGCCCGACGGCGACATCAGGGTCGGCCAGTGGAAACCGTCCCAGCGTGAGCGGCGGCCCATGTGGGTAATCTGGATCATGATTTTGGCGCCGTGCTTGTGCATGGCGTCGGCGAGATTCTGGAAATGCGGAATGATCCGGTCGGTGGACAGGTTGACCGAACTCCACCATTGCTGCGGACTGTCGATGGCGACCACCGACGAGCCGCCGCAAATTGCCAGGCCGATGCCGCCCTTGGCTTTCTCTTCGTAGTATTTGACGTAGCGCTCGGTGGTCATGCCACCGTCAGTCGCGTAGACCTCGGCGTGCGCGGTGCTGAGCACGCGGTTACGGATGGTCAGTTTGCCGATCTGGATCGG
The DNA here is from genome assembly GCF_044753325.1 of Pseudomonas sp. NPDC088414. Classification (NCBI taxonomy): domain Bacteria; kingdom Pseudomonadati; phylum Pseudomonadota; class Gammaproteobacteria; order Pseudomonadales; family Pseudomonadaceae; genus Pseudomonas; species Pseudomonas sp. NPDC088414. The sequence goes on from NZ_JBIVMY010000012.1 coordinate 89,126, forward strand.
CTGGAACATAGCTTCGAAAGCCATGGCGGTCTCCTCAAATCGTTAAAAAACTACTGCGCTCGACCATGCTGCGTTGAAGTCAGACTCGAAATGCTCATTGACTAAAGTCAACTCCGCTTTCTCGCCTGACTTCGCCTTGCCTGGCCTTCGCTCGCTACGTTTTTTCAACGATTTGCTTATTGTTTAGGTTTGACGGTGAACAGGCCGTCGTCGTGGCCTTCTTCGGAGCCACCGTAGACTTGCTCGGCAACCGTACGAATCTTGCTGCCGCGAGCGGCGAGGATCTGGTCCATGGCGCCGGCAAACCAGCCGGTGAACATGTAGTCGACCTTGCGCCCGACCTTGCCGTACACATAGACGAACGCCGAGTGTTCGAGCTTGACGCTGGCGGTGCCTTTGTCGAGGTCGATGTCCTGGATCTTGAACAGGCCCCAGCCGCGTTGCGACAGGCGCTTCATGTAGTGCTCGAACACCGCGACGCCTTCCAGACCGTGGCATTCGGCTTCTTTTTCACACCAGTGCCAGGCGGATTTGTAGCCGGCCTTGTAGAGGATCTCGGCATAGGCGTCGGCGCCCAGCACTTCCTCGATGCCCATGTGGTTATTGACGAAAAAGTGGCGTGGCACGTAGAGCATCGGCAGGGCGTCGGAGGTCCAGACACCGGTCTCGCTGTCGACTTCGATTGGCAATTGCGGGGCGATCTTGGCCATGGAAACTTAACTCCAGAAAATTCGGTTTGTTGCCCCCGGCGCGGACGGCCGGGGGAAAGGATTCAGAAGTGCGGCGGCTTATTCGCCCCAGACGTCCTTCAAGACGTTCACCCAGTTCTCGCCCATGATCTTGCGCACGACACGCTCGGAATGGCCGCGCTTGAGCAGGGTTTCGGTCAGGTTCGGGAATTCGCCGACGGTGCGGATGCCCAGCGGGTTGATGATCTTGCCGAAGCTGGTCAGACGACGGGCGTAGCCCTTGTCGTGGGTCAGGTATTCGAAGAAGTCCTGGCCGTGACCCTGGGTGAAGTCGGTGCCGATGCCGATGGCATCTTCGCCGACGATGTTCATGGTGTATTCGATGGCTTCGGCGTAATCGTCGATGGTCGAGTCGATGCCCTTGGCGAGGAATGGCGCAAACATGGTCACGCCGACGAAACCGCCGTGGTCGGCGATGAACTTCAGTTCAGCATCGGACTTGTTGCGTGGGTGCTCTTTGAGTCCCGACGGCAGGCAGTGGGAATAGCAGACCGGTTTTTTCGATTCGAGGATGACTTCTTCGGATGTCTTGGAACCGACGTGGGACAGGTCGCACATGACGCCGACGCGGTTCATCTCGGCGACGATTTCGCGACCGAAACCCGACAGGCCGCCGTCACGTTCGTAGCAACCGGTGCCGACCAGATTCTGGGTGTTGTAGCACATCTGCACGATGCCGACGCCGAGCTGCTTGAACACCTCGACATAGCCGATCTGGTCTTCAAACGCGTGGGCATTCTGGAAGCCGAAGAGGATGCCGGTCTTGCCCTGCTCCTTGGCGCGACGGATGTCGGCGGTGGTGCGCACCGGCATCACCAGGTCGCTGTTTTCGCGGATCAGCTTCTGGCTGGCGGCAATATTGTTCACGGTCGCCTGAAAGCCTTCCCACACCGACACGGTGCAGTTGGCCGCCGTCAGACCGCCCTTGCGCATGTCTTCGAACAGCTCGCGGTTCCATTTGGCAATGATCAGACCGTCGATAACGATGCTGTCGGCGTGTAATTCGGCTGGGCTCATCAGGCGTCCCCTTATTGGCGATTCATGCGCCGAATCGTCTGCCGGCGCTTTGGGGCCAGCATATGCCTCGGTGCCGGGGCGACCGGGTGCAAAAACGACAGGGGAATTGCCGAAAGCGTCAATCCGCGACAAAGGGTCGCCAGGCGCTGCGATCAGCTACCTGTTCAAGCCCGCCAGCTTGAGCCAGAATCTGGCGCATCTTGGATACACCACTGGATTAGAGCGGCGACAACCATGAAATCGATCTTCCTGGCTTTGGCACTGATTGCGACCGGCGTACACGCCGCCGAAGACACCGACAACAACCCGTGCGACGCGGTGGAAAACGACGTCCAGACCCTGGAATGCTCGACCTATAGCCGCAGCACCGCCGAAGACCTGCTCAAGGACAACTACGCCAGCCTCAACGAACGCATGCAGGCCACCTACGGCAAAAACGCCGCGCAACTGGCCGACATCACCGCCAAACTCAAAACCGCCCAGCAACAATGGCTGAAAACCCGCGACGCCGATTGCGCGGTAGAAGCATTTCCCGCCACCGAAGGCAGCAAGGCGTTCAAGATCGCGCAGAATGACTGTGTGGCGCGGATGAGTGACGAACGGTCGGAGTTTTTGGAGTCGATTGGGCAGGAGTGATCCTGTAATTTCGGCAACATGCCGACAAACGTTGTTGATTGGCCGACTGGAAAATATAAGTAAAGATTCGAAAATCTTATAAAAGACTTATATTTCCAGTGCCATGACTCAATCTGTCGACATCCAGATCATCAACGATGCCGAAGGCAACCCGGCCTTTGTAGTCATTCCCTACGCTCAATACGTTGCGCAGAAATTGCAGCCCGATCTGATCCCGCATGAGGTGGTCAGTCGCATGGTCGACGGGGCGACACCGATCCGTGCCTGGCGCGAACACCTGAACCTGACTCAGGAAGAAGTGGCGAAACGTCTGGGAATTTCCCAGCCGGCGTTCGCTCAACAGGAAACGGTAGCGAAGCCACGCAAGGCAACCCGCGAGAAAATTGCCGCAGCGTTCGGCATCACCGCCAATCAGCTTGAGTTGTAGGCTGCCCTCTTCATTCAAAGGAATTCCCATGAACATCTGCGGCATCGAAATCAAAGGCAGCGAAGCGATCATCGCCGTGGCCTCCCTTGACGGGGCAACGCTGAGCCATGTGGCGCTCAACACCAAGAAAATCGCCCTCGACGATGATGACGAGGCGGCCAACGTCAAACGCTTCGCGGCGCAGGTCGCTTCGTTTGTGCGCGAGCATTCGATTGACCGGATTGCGATCAAGAAGCGCAGCAAGAAGGGCGAGTTTGCCGGTGGGCCGACCACGTTCAAGATCGAGGGTGTGTTTCAGTTGCTGGATGGGTGCGAGGTAACGCTATTGTCGCCGCAGACGATCAATGCGCAGGCCAAGAAGCACAACTTTGAGCTGCCGGGGACGTTGAACAAGTATCAGCATGAGGCGTATAAAGCGGCGTGTTCGGCGTTGGTGAAGAAGTAAGATCAAAGGATCGCAGCCTTCGGCAGCTCCTACAGGGAAATGCATTCCAATGTAGGAGCTGCCGAAGGCTGCGATCTTTTGATTTTAAGCCTGGGCAGTACGCCGGTCTTCGCGGGGGCACCGGGCAAATTTCGCCCGATAGCTGCGGGTGAAATACGACGGTGATTCAAAGCCGCAGGCGATGCTGACTTCGAGCACGCTCATATCGGTCTGGCGCAGCAACTGTCGGGCCTTTTCCAACCTCAAGCGCAGGTAGAAATTGCTCGGCGTGTCGTTCAGGTGCAGCCGAAACAGGCGCTCCAGCTGCCGCCGTGTCACCTTGATCGATTCCGCCAGTTGCAGTGTGGTCAGCGGTGGTTCGCTGTGTTGTTCCATCTCGCCAATCACCTGCACCAGCTTCTTGTTGCTGATGCCGTAGCGCGTGGCGACTTCCATGCGCTGGTGGTCCTTGCGCGGTCGGATCCGCCCCAGCACGAACTGCTCGCTGACCTGGATGGCCAGTTGCGGGCCATGGGCCTGGGCGATCAGGTCGAGCATCAAATCGATGGAGGCGGTGCCACCCGCCGAGGTGATGCGCCGCCGATCGATCTCGAACAGTTCCTGCGTCACGCTGAGCTGTGGATAAGACTCTTTGAACGCATCGATGGCTTCCCAGTGCAGGGTCAGGCGATGACCGTCGAGCAGGCCGGCCTCCGCGAGGACGAAGCTGCCGGTGTCGATAGCGCCAAGGGTCACGCCTTCGTTGTCCAGGCGTCGCAGCCAGTGCTCAAGGGTCGGCGTGGCGAACTTCAGCGGTTCGAATCCGGCCACCACTAACAGCGTCGCGCCTTTCTTCAGCGGCTCCAACGCCGCGTCGGCGTTGACCGACATGCCATTGCTCGCCAGCACCGCCCCGCCATCGGCGCTGAGCACGTGCCAGCGGTACAGCTCGCCACGAAAGCGGTTGGCCACCCGCAGCGGTTCGATCGCGGAGATGAAGCCGATGGCGGAAAACCCCGGCATCAGCAGAAAGTAGAAATCCTGGGACATGTGCGCACTCGGTTAGCGGGTAGCGTGGATCGTTGATACGCCGTTTGGCGGCGGCGTTCAAGCGCGCAGGTCGCTACAGTGCAAATGCCAGTCGCCGCAGTGCGCTTTCACGGGGCCGTTGCTGCGTAACTTTGCATCACCGGCACGCCAGATGCCGGAACTCACAATAACGACCTGCCGAGGAACCCGACATGAAACGACTGATCAGCAGCTGTGTTCTTGCACTCAGCGGTACCGCTTTCCTGAGCGCCAGCGTCATGGCGGCCGAACCCGCCTCGTGCCAGAACGTGCGCATGGGCGTGGTCAACTGGACCGACGTGATCGCCACCAGTGCCATGACCCAGGTCCTGCTCGACGGCCTCGGCTACAGCACCAAACAAACCAGCGCCTCCCAGCAAATCATCTTCGCCGGGATCCGCGATCAGCGGCTCGACCTGTTCCTCGGCTACTGGAACCCGCTGATGACCCAGACCATCACCCCGTTCGTCGATGCCAACCAAGTCAAGGTCCTGCCGGCACCAAGCCTGAAGGACGCCCGCGCCACCCTCGCGGTGCCGACCTATCTGGCGGACAAGGGCCTGAAAACCTTCGCCGACATCGCCAAATTCGAGAAGGAACTGGGCGGCAAGATCTACGGCATCGAGCCGGGTTCGGGCGCCAACACGCAGATCAAGGCGATGATCGCCAAGAACCAGTTCGGCCTCGGCAAATTCCAGCTGGTCGAGTCCAGCGAAGCCGGGATGCTCGCCGCCGTTGACCGCGCCGTACGCCGCAAGGAAGCCGTGGTGTTCTTCGGCTGGGCGCCGCACCCGATGAACGTCAACGTCAAGATGACTTATCTCACCGGCAGCGAGGACGCCCTCGGCCCGAACGAAGGCATGGCCACGGTGTGGACGGTCACCGCGCCGAAGTACGCCGAACAATGCCCGAACGTCGGTCGCCTGCTGAGCAACCTGACGTTCACCGCCGAAGACGAGAGCCGGATGATGCAACCGCTGCTCGACCACAAGGATGCCTTCGAATCGGCCAAACAGTGGCTCAAGGATCACCCCGAAGACAAGCAGCGCTGGCTTGACGGTGTGACCACTTTCGACGGCAAACCGGCCGCTGAAAACCTGCAGCTGACCAGCAAATAAATCACCCCGAATCAACGCTTCGCAGCCCCGCAAAGGGCTGCGGACAGACCCATCACGCCTGAAGGAAACCGCACCATGAACCACGACGTCATCATCACCTGCGCACTCACCGGTGCTGGCGACACGACCGCCAAAAGCCCCCACGTGCCGGTCACCCCGAAACAGATTGCAGCGGCTGCGGTGGAAGCGGCCAAGGCCGGCGCCACCGTCGTCCACTGCCACGTGCGCGACCCGCAGACCGGCAAATTCAGCCGTGACGTGGCGCTGTACCGCGAAGTGATGGAACGCATCCGCGAGGCGGACGTCGACATCATCGTCAACCTCACCGCCGGGATGGGCGGCGACCTGGAAATCGGTGCCGGCGAGCACCCGATGGAGTTCGGCCCGAACACCGATCTGGTCGGCCCGCTGACCCGTCTGGCCCACGTTGAAGAACTGCTGCCGGAAATCTGCACCCTCGATTGCGGCACGCTGAACTTCGGCGACGGCGACACCATTTACGTCTCGACCCCGGCGCAACTGCGCGCCGGCGCCAAGCGCATCACCGAACTGGGGGTGAAGGCCGAGCTGGAAATTTTCGACACCGGTCACCTGTGGTTCGCCAAGCAGATGATCAAGGAAGGCCTGCTCGACAACCCGCTGTTCCAGCTATGCCTGGGCATACCGTGGGGCGCCCCGGCCGACACCACCACCATGAAAGCCATGGTCGACAACCTGCCCGCCGATGCGGTGTGGGCCGGGTTCGGCATCGGCCGCATGCAGATGCCGATGGCCGCACAAGCGGTGCTGCTCGGCGGCAACGTGCGGGTCGGCCTGGAAGACAACCTGTGGCTGGACAAGGGTGTGCTGGCCACCAACGGCCAACTGGTCGAACGCGCCACCGAGATCCTCAGCCGCCTCGGCGCCCGGGTGCTGACCCCGGCTGAAGGCCGCAAGAAGATGGGCCTGACCCAGCGCGGCTGACCCAACCACCCATTTCCCTCTGTGAAATGAATTCTGTGGTGAGGGGATTTATCCCCGATGGGTGGCGAAGCCGCCCCAAGACCTGACAACCCGGGCATCAGATAGACCGAGAGTGCTGGTTTTACGACTGCTTCGCAGCCGATCGGGGATAAATCCCCTCGCCACAAGACAGAGTTTCCACAGGACCACCGAACTCTCTCAGGAAATCGTCATGAGCTTTATCACCGACATCAAAACCTTCGCCGCCCTCGGCAGCGGTGTCATCGGCAGCGGTTGGGTTGCGCGCGCCCTCGCCCATGGCCTCGACGTGGTGGCCTGGGACCCGGCGCCTGGCGCCGAAGCCGCACTGCGCAAACGCGTGGCGAATGCCTGGGGTGCGCTGGAGAAAAACGGCCTGGCGCCCGGCGCATCGCAAGAGCGACTGCGTTTTGTCGCGACCATCGAGGAGTGCGTACGCGATGCCGATTTCATTCAGGAAAGTGCCCCGGAACGCCTCGAGCTGAAACTCGATCTGCACAGCAAAATCAGCGCAGCGGCCAAACCCAATGCGCTGATCGGCTCCAGCACTTCAGGCCTGCTGCCAAGCGAGTTCTACGAGAGCTCGACCCACCCTGAACGCTGCGTGGTCGGTCACCCGTTCAACCCGGTTTACCTGCTGCCGCTGGTGGAAGTGGTCGGCGGCAAGAACACCGCGCCCGAGGCCGTGCACGCGGCGATGAAAGTCTACGAATCCCTCGGCATGCGCCCGCTGCATGTGCGCAAGGAAGTGCCGGGGTTTATCGCTGACCGTTTACTCGAAGCGCTGTGGCGTGAGGCGCTGCATCTGGTCAACGACGGGGTGGCGACCACTGGTGAGATCGACGATGCGATACGGTTTGGTGCCGGGCTGCGTTGGTCGTTCATGGGCACGTTCCTGACCTATACGCTGGCCGGTGGTGACGCTGGGATGCGTCATTTCATGTCGCAGTTCGGCCCGGCGTTGCAGTTGCCATGGACCTACCTGCCGGCACCGGAGCTGACCGACAAGCTGATTGACGATGTGGCCGATGGCACCACCGATCAGCTCGGTCGCCACAGCATTTCGGCGCTGGAGCGCTATCGTGATGACTGCCTGCTGGCGGTGCTGGAGGCGGTGAAGACCACCAAAGAAAAGCATGGAATGAGTTTCAGCGAGTGATCCCCTCACCCTAACCCTCTCCCGGGGGGAGAGGGGACTGACCGAGGTGAATGGGCGAGTTACACCGACTTGAAATACCGAGCCGAACACAGGCTTTGAAAAGCCCCCGATCTGCTCCCTTTCCCCCTCTCCCCTATGGGGAGAGGGCTGGGGTGAGGGGTGGCTTTTGATCTTGATGACCCTTCAACTGCCGGAACCAACATCATGCCCACTCTCACCACCTACCAAACCAGAATCATCCCCGACTGGGTCGACTACAACGGCCACCTGCGCGACGCCTTCTACCTGCTGATCTTCAGCTACGCCACCGACGCGCTGATGGACCGTCTCGGCATGGACAGCAACAACCGCGAAGCCAGCGGCCACTCGCTGTTCACCCTCGAACTGCATCTGAATTATCTGCACGAAGTGAAGCTCGACGCCGAGGTCGAAGTGCGCACGCAGATCATCGGCCATGACAGCAAACGCCTACACCTCTATCACAGCCTGCACCTGGCCGGCGACGACCAGGAATTGGCCGGCAACGAGCAGATGCTGCTGCACGTCGATCTCGCCGGTCCGCGCTCGGCACCGTTCACCGCCGATACCCTGAGCCGTCTGCAAGCCATCGTCGCCGAGCAAGTCGATCTGCCCGCCCCGGCTTACATCGGCCGTGTCATCGCCCTGCCACCCGCCCGTTAATTCCTCCCACGCAAGGAACCGCCATGCACACCGCTGCCGCTGTTGCCGATTTCCGTACTTATCCGTTGATCAGCGCGCTGAGCGGCGTGCAGAACCTGGCGGATCGCGTGTCGATTGCCTGGGCCGATGGCCGCATCAGCCCGTTTCATCATGTCTGGTTGCGGGACAACTGTCCGTGCGAGCAGTGCGTCTACACCGTCACTCGCGAGCAGGTGTTCGAGATCGTCGATGCCGCAGCCGACCTCAAACCTGCCGCCGCCCATATCGACAGCGACGGCTGCCTGCGCATCGACTGGCAGGACGGTCACCAGAGCCGCTTCGACCCCGGCTGGTTGCGCGCGCACGCCTATGACGACGAATCCCGCGCCGAACGTCTGGCCGCCAAGCCCAAGGCTTACCTGTGGCGCAGCGATCTGCAGTTGCCGGTGTTTGACTACGCCGCGTTGATGAATGACAACGGCGCCCTGCTGCATTGGCTGCTCGCGGTACGCGACATCGGCCTGACCCAAGTGCGCGGCGTGCCCACCGAACCGGGCTCGCTGAAACTGATCGCGCAGCGCATTTCGTTCATCCGCGAGAGCAACTTCGGCGTGCTGTTCAACGTGCAGTCCAAGGCCGATGCCGACAGCAACGCCTACACCGCTTTCAACCTGCCGTTGCACACCGACTTGCCGACTCGCGAGCTGCAACCGGGTCTGCAATTTCTGCATTGCCTGGTGAATGATGCCGAGGGTGGCGAGAGTATTTTTGTCGACGGTTTTGCGATTGCCGACGCGTTGCGTCAGGAAGCACCGGAGCTGTTTCAGGCGCTGTGCGAGATCCCCGTAGAGTTTCGCAACAAGGATCGTCACAGCGACTATCGCTGCCTGGCGCCGATCATTGCGCTGGACGCGTTGGGCCGGGTTACGGAGATGCGCATGGCGAACTTTTTGCGCGGCGCATTCGATACGTCGGTGGAGCAGATGCCGCTGCTGTATCGCGCCTATCGGCGCTTGATTGCGATGACCCGCGAGCCACGGTTTCGGCTGATGCAGCGGCTCAATCCGGGCGAGCTGTGGTGCTTCGATAACCGCCGTACGCTGCACGCACGCAATGCGTTTGATCCGGCCACCGGGGCGCGGCATTTTCAGGGCTGCTACATCGACCGGGATGAGTTGTTGTCGCGGATTCTGGTGTTGCAAAGGTAAACCGCGTCATCGTTCTTCGCGGGCAAGCCCGCTCCCACAGGGTTCGGCGTCGATGACAAATAAGTGACCAGACCCAAAACCTGTGGGAGCTGGCTTGCCAGCGATGGCGTCAGCAAAAAAACAACTCGGACTTCTCTTATTCACAGACCAAAAAAAGCCCCGATACAAGCCGTGACAGGATCGGGGCAGAGGGTACTGTTGAGGAGCTGCCAGTCGAGGGTGACCAAACCGTCGTGTAGCGAGCTGAGTCCAGTGTGCCCACTCCCCAGGGCGGTCAGTTAGCCGAAAACGACCTGTTCATAGCCGTCGCAGCCACTGCGACAAATCGCCCTTGCCGTCCCTCCGCAGGCCTACCAGAATCGAGCCACGACCTCCGTTACCGAAGAAGGATGCGCGCCATGATGTACGCCGATTTGATCGATCAGGAAGACCTGCTGGGCCAGCTCAAGGCATTGGGGTTTCAGGTGCCGAGCGGCTCCACAGCGGAGCAGGCCTGCGAGTGCGCGGTGCGTGGTCTGGACAATGTTCGCGCGTTTGAACTGCGCAAGATGGTCAAGGACATGTACACCAGCGGCGCCAGTATCCAGCCTGCGGTGCGCCAGGCGATCGACAAGCAGTTGTTGCCGGCGTTGGCGGATTACCAGCAAAGCCACAGCGCCTGACAAGTAACTGTGGCGAGGGAGCTTGCTCCCGCTGGGCCGCGAAGCGGCCCCAAACCGGCAGATGCTCTATTCCACATAAATCGCATTCGCAGGTTTAACGAGCGCTTCGCGCCCGAGCGGGAGCAAGCTCCCTCGCCACAAAAACGGTCCGGTCTACAGCCTTACGCTGGCAAACGTCGACTCATTACGCGCCTGACTCAACGCCGACATCGGCCCCGACAGTGGCGACATCACGATCGCCTGCGGCAGCGGCAGCATCGCCACTTGCTGGGTGGTGTTGGAGCCTACGCGCTCGTCACGCGGCGGAATGCCGAAGTATTCGCGGTAGCACTTGGAGAAGTGCGGCGTCGAGACGAAACCACACACCGACGCGACTTCGATGATCGACATCGGCGTTTGCTTGAGCAACTGCCGCGCGCGGATCAGGCGCAGCTTCAAGTAGTAGCGCGACGGCGAGCAGTGCAGGTATTTCTGGAACAGCCGCTCCAGCTGTCGACGCGACACGGCGACGTACACCGCCAGTTCGTCGAGGTCGATCGGCTCTTCCAGATTGGCTTCCATTAGCGCGACGATTTCCTGCAGCTTCGGCTGGTTGGTGCCGAGCATATGCTTGAGCGGCACACGCTGATGATCCTGCTCGTTGCGGATGCGTTCGTAGACGAACATTTCCGAGATCGCGGCGGACAGCTCACGGCCGTGATCGCGACTGATCAGGTGCAGCATCATGTCCAGTGGCGCGGTGCCGCCGGAGCTGGTGAAACGGTTACGGTCGAGGGTGAACAGGCGAGTGCTCATGGCCACGCGCGGAAACGCTTCCTGCATCGCTGCCAGACATTCCCAGTGCACGCTGCAATCGAAACCGTCGAGCAGACCGGCACAAGCCAAAGCCCAACTGCCGGTGCACACCGCACCGAGACGCTTGGACTGACGCGCCTGGCTTTGCAGCCATGACACGTGTTCACGGGTCACGGTGCGTTGAATGCCGATCCCGCCGCAGACGATCACGGTGTCCAGGGGCGGAGCTTTATGCATGGAGGCATCGGGGGTGATTTGCAGACCGTCACTGGCCCACACCTGGCCGCCATCGACGGTGAGGGTGCTCCAGCGATACAGCTCACGACCGGACAATTGGTTGGCCATGCGCAGGGGTTCGACTGCGGAGGCCAGAGAAATCAGCGTGAAATTGTCCAGCAGCAGAAAGCCGATGGATTGAGGCGCACGGTTCTGGGGTTGGGCCCCGGAGTTGAACGACGTCATCGCGGTATCTCCTCACACAAAGCGGGTGATGGCCTCAGGCGGAGGCTCTTGTTATTGCCGGCGTTCTCGCGTGGGAGACGGGCTTTGTTATGACAGAGCAATTGCCATGCCTAAAATTGAATGGCTGTTCAATAACTCCTGAAAACGACGTCGCGACGTGTCTATTCAAGACGTCGGACACAGGGTGTTTCGAAGTGCCATCAGCGGCGTCGAGAGCCCTGCCCCGCTGCCTGTGAGCAGATCGGTAGCACTTGTGGGAACAGGCTTGCGCGGGGTTGTTTCAGAGTGTCACCGCAAGCACGGGTGACGGACGGTAGTGGGTGCGAATGGCGCACTGCGAGTGGGAAAAGCTCTTGTCTGATTGCGACGCGCTAAAAGGTGGCGTGATTTGATTAGCGTGTGCACTTGGTGAGCAGTTTTGACTGGTCTGCTCATATTCCCAGGGAGGGTTACAGGTTCTAGTGGCGAGGGAGCTTGCTCCCGCTGGACTGCGAAGCAGGCCCAAAACCAGACTTCGCGGTCCCTCAGTTGAAACGCACCAAGCTGATTGCGACTGCTGCGCAGCCGAGCGGGAGCAAGCTCCCTCGCCACAGAAAAATGTGTCAGCACTCAACGGCGCTGACCGCCAGACCACCCCGTGAGGTCTCTTTATATTTGTCATGCATATCGGCGCCGGTATCACGCATGGTGCGGATCACCCGGTCCAGCGAGATGAAGTGCTGACCATCGCCGCGCAGGGCCATCTGCGCCGCGTTGATCGCCTTCACAGCGGCAATTGCGTTGCGCTCGATGCACGGCACCTGCACCAGGCCGCCGACCGGGTCGCAGGTCAGACCAAGGTTATGTTCCAGGCCGATTTCCGCCGCGTTGCACAATTGCTCAGGCGTCGCGCCGAGGATCTCCGCCAGCCCCGCCGCCGCCATCGCGCAGGCCGAACCCACTTCACCCTGGCAGCCGACTTCAGCACCGGAGATCGAAGCGTTCTTCTTGCACAGAATCCCCACCGCTGCCGCACCCAAAAAGTAGTCGACGACGTTGGCGTCGGTGACTGCTTCGCTGAACTTCATAAAATAGTGCAACACCGCCGGAATGATCCCTGCCGCGCCATTGGTCGGTGCGGTGACCATGCGCCCGCCCGCGGCGTTTTCTTCGTTGACCGCGAGGGCAAACAGGTTGACCCACTCCATGGCACTGAGGGTCGAGCCGATCACGTTGGGCTTGTTCAATTCCTGCAGGCTGCGATGCAACTTGGCCGCGCGCCGGCGCACATTGAGACCGCCGGGGAGGATGCCTTCATGCTTGAGGCCCTGCTCGACGCAATCCTGCATCGCCCGCCACAGCTTCATCAGCCCGGCACGGATTTCCTCTTCACTGCGCCAGACCTTTTCGTTGGCCATCATCAGTTCGGCGACGCGCAGGTTGTTCTTTTGGCACAGCTGCAGCAGCTCCACCGCACTGGAAAAGTCATAAGGCAATTCGGTGCGATCCAGATCGACCACACCGCTGGATGCCTGCGCCTGATCCACGACAAAACCGCCACCGACCGAATAGTAGGTGTCGCGATGAATCTCGCCGTGATCGCCTTCGGCAACCAGGGTCATGGCGTTGGGATGGAACGGCAGGTTTTCATCGATCAGGCGCATGTCGCGAGCCCATATAAACGGCACCGACAGACGACCATCCAATAACAGCGTATGAGTTTCGCGCAGCGCCTGAATGCGCGGGCCGATCTGCGACGGGTCGATTGCGTCCGGCCATTCGCCCATCAGGCCCATGATCACCGCGTTGTCGCTGCCGTGCCCGATACCGGTAGCCGACAGCGAGCCGAACAGTTGCACTTCTATACGCCGTACCTGCTCCAGCAGGTGCCGGTCGCGTAGCGCTTCGACAAACAGGGCGGCGGCGCGCATCGGGCCGACGGTGTGGGAACTGGACGGGCCGATGCCGATTTTGAACAGGTCGAAAACGCTGATAGCCATTGCTGCAGAGCTCCTGAGGATGCCGTTCCCGGGCGTCAGGCGCCCGCTGGCGGAGCTGCTACGCTCAAGCTGCGATCCGCCGGAATGCCCGCATCATCAGGCTTTTGTCAGGTCGCCCGGCGTCTGACACCGACGCACTCATGCCCACCAACGCCGTGCCGGTTTCCTCCCCTGTTTTCGCCGTTTTTATGCGGTTCAGATGGCCAAACGGGGCAGAAAAAAGCTGTAAACGACGTCACTGACACTGGATGCGACCATCCCTGTACTGGATACGACCCACCCTGTAGGCGTCAGATTTTCACTGGTACATGATCGTTATGACTCGATTGCAAGGCGCCGTGGTAGAGCTGTCTCCAGAACGCCATCCAACCGCAACCTATAAGTGCGGTGGTCCACAGTCGGAACACTGCCAAAAAAAACACCAAGGAGTCCATCCATGAAAGGTTCCCCGTCGTTGTTGTTGGCCGCCATGCTGAGTCTGCCGTTACTGGCTCAAGCCGCAGAACCGGCGCAGTGCAGTACCGTGAATTTCTCCGATGTCGGCTGGACCGACATCACCGCCACCACCGCCACCACGTCGGTGGTGCTCGACGCCCTCGGCTACAAGACCAAGACCACCATGATTTCCGTGCCCGTGACCTACAAGTCGCTGGCCGACGGCAAGAACATGGACGTGTTCCTCGGTAACTGGATGCCGACCATGGAAAACGACATCAAGGCCTACCGCGACGCCGGCACCGTGGAGACCGTGCGCACCAACCTCAAGGGCGCCAAGTACACCCTCGCCGTGCCGCAAGCCTTGTATGACAAGGGTCTGCATGACTTCGCCGACATTGCCAAATTCAAGAAGGAACTCGACGGCAAGATCTACGGCATCGAGCCTGGCAACGACGGCAACCGCCTGATCCAGAGCATGATCGACAAGAACGCCTTCGGTCTGAAGGACGCCGGTTTCAAGGTCGTCGAATCGTCCGAAGCGGGCATGCTCTCGCAGGTCGACCGTGCGCAGAAACGCGACACCGCCGTGGTCTTCCTCGGCTGGGCACCGCACCCGATGAACAAGCGCTTCAAGATCCAATACCTGACCGGCGGCGATGACTTCTTCGGCCCCGACTTCGGTGCCGCCACCGTGGCGACCAACACCCGCAAGGGCTACTCCACCGAATGCAGCAACGTCGGTCAGTTGTTGAAAAACCTGGAGTTCAATGTCGACATGGAAAGCGAACTGATGGGCAACATCCTCGACGACAAGATGAAGCCTGAAGCGGCCGCCAAGGCCTGGCTGAAAAAGAATCCACAGGTGCTCGATACCTGGCTCGCTGGCGTGACCACCATTGACGGTAAACCTGGCCTGGAAGCCGTGAAAGCCAAGCTCGCACAGTAATTGCCTTACGCCGGGCGGGTTCGCTCGCCCGGGCTGTTTATTCCTTGCATGCGGACGTTCACTACCATGCTGATTGATCAGAAAATCCCTTTAGGCCAGTACATCGCGGGCTTCGTCGAATGGTTGACGCAACACGGCGCCAGCACTTTCGACGCAATCGCCGTGACACTGGAAACGATGATCCACGGCGTGACGTTTGCGCTGACCTGGTTCAATCCCTTTGTCTTGATCGGCCTCATCGCCCTGCTCGCGCATTTCATCCAGCGCAAATGGGGGCTGACTGTTTTTGTGATTGCCTCGTTCCTGTTGATCCTCAATCTGGGGTACTGGCAGGAAACCATGGAAACCCTCGCCCAGGTCATGTTCGCGACCCTGGTCTGCGTGGTCATCGGCGTGCCGTTGGGCATCGTCGCCGCGCACAAGCCAATGTTCTACACTTTAATGCGTCCGGTACTCGATCTGATGCAGACCGTACCGACCTTCGTTTACCTCATTCCGACCCTGACCCTCTTCGGGCTGGGCGTGGTGCCAGGCCTGATCTCCACGGTGGTATTCGCCATCGCTGCGCCGATCCGCCTGACCTACCTGGGCATCCGCGATGTCCCGCAAGAACTGATGGACGCCGGCAAAGCCTTCGGCTGCTCGCGTCGCCAATTGCTCTCACGGATCGAACTGCCTCACGCCATGCCGAGCATCGCGGCCGGCATCACCCAGTGCATCATGCTGTCGCTGTCGATGGTGGTGATCGCGGCACTGGTGGGCGCCGACGGACTCGGCAAACCGGTGGTCAACGCACTGAACACTGCTGATATCGCCCTGGGCTTCGAAGCAGGCCTGGCGATCGTACTGCTGGCGATCATGCTCGACCGTATCTGCAAACAACCCGACGCTAAAGTAGGGAGTGAAGCATGAGCATAATTCGCTTCGAAGACGTCGACGTAATCTTCTCCAAAGATCCACGCGAGGCACTCAAGCTGCTGGATCAGGGTATGACGCGCAACGAGATCCTGAAAAAGACCGGGCAGATCGTCGGCGTGGAAAAGGCCAGTCTGGACATCAACAAGGGCGAGATCTGCGTACTGATGGGCCTCTCTGGCTCCGGCAAGTCGAGCCTGCTGCGCTGCATCAACGGCCTCAACACCGTGAGCCGCGGCAAGCTGTTCGTCGAGCACGAAGGCAAGCAGATCGATATCGCTTCCTGCACGCCGGCCGAACTGAAAATGATGCGCACCAAACGCATCGCCATGGTGTTCCAGAAGTTCGCCCTGATGCCGTGGCTGACGGTGCGCGAGAACATCAGTTTCGGTCTGGAAATGCAGGGCCGACCGGAAAAGGAACGGCGCAAGCTGGTCGACGACAAGCTCGAACTGGTGGGCCTGACCCAATGGCGCAACAAGAAGCCCGATGAACTCTCCGGCGGCATGCAGCAGCGGGTCGGCCTGGCCCGGGCGCTGGCGATGGACGCCGACATTCTGCTGATGGACGAACCGTTCTCGGCACTCGACCCGCTGATCCGCCAAGGCCTGCAGGACGAACTGCTGGAACTGCAACGCAAGCTGAGCAAGACCATCGTGTTTGTCAGTCACGACCTCGACGAGGCACTCAAACTGGGTAGCCGCATCGCGATCATGAAGGACGGCCGGATCATCCAGTACAGCGTGCCGGAAGAGATCGTGCTCAACCCCGCGGACGACTATGTGCGCACCTTCGTGGCCCATACCAACCCGCTCAATGTGCTCTGCGGTCGCAGCCTGATGCGCACGCTGGACAACTGCAAACGCATCAACGGTTCGGTGTGCCTCGACCCGGGTGGCGATTCGTGGCTGGACCTGGCTGAAGGCAACACCATCAAGGGCGCACGGCAGAACGGTTCGGTACTGAACCTGCAGAACTGGGCACCGGGGCAAGCGGTGGAAGGCCTGGAGCGCAAACCGACACTGGTGGACTCGAACATCGGCATGCGTGACGCGCTGCAGATCCGTTACCAGACCGGCAACAAACTGGTGCTGCACGACAACAATCATGTGGTGGGGATTCTGGGCGACAGCGAGCTGTATCACGCGTTGCTGGGCAAAAACCTGGGGTAAGCCGCCCGGATACGAAAACGCCGCGAGAGGATCGCGGCGTTTTTGTTGGTACAGAAATTGACATGAGACATGGACAACTGTGGCGAGGGAGCTTGCTCCCGCTTGAGTGCGCAGCACTCACAAATTCCTGGGGTCGCTTCGCAACCCAGAGGGAGCAAGCTCCCTCGCCACAACAGCTTCACCATTAACTCAAGGGTTAGCTATACACCCGGCCAAGGAGCTGCCGATGGCTTTCAAACTGATCGAGCACATCGCGTGTGATCTGATCCTGCGTGAAGCCCATCAGGTCATAGTCCTGGCTGCCGTTGTGCAGATACACCTCGGCGCGGTAGTAACGCTGGCGCGCTTCATCGGACTGGGCCGATTCGGTCGGGGTCGCCAGGTAGCCGTCCAGGCTCACTTCATAGACGAAAGGATTGCCCTCTTCCATCTCGACGCGCACGCCCATGCAACGTTTGGATTTGCCCAGCAGCGTCTGCACTTCCAGACCCTGTGCACGCAGTTGCGCAGCAGCGTCGTCCAATGCCGGCGTCACGTGTTTGTCCATGAAGCGTTGCACCACCGATTGGCTCGGTTGCAGATCCAGCTGCGTCAGACGCTCGCTGAAACCACGACGACCGCGCTCAGCCAGTTGCGCCTGCTCCTGTTCGATCTGCACGTCCTGGCGCATCGCCTTGTGCAGGCCAAACATGAAGCACACCAGCACCACCGAGAACGGCAGACCGGCCAGCACCACCATGGTTTGCATGGCTTCGAAGTTACCAGCGAACAGCAGACCGATGGTCACCAGCGTGATCACCACCGACCAGAAGATCCGCAGCCAGTGCGGCGCATCTTCATCAACGTTGCCGCCCTTGCAGGACAGATTCGCCATCATCACCGCGCCGGAGTCGGCCGGGGTCAGGAACAGCACGAAACCAACAAAGATCGACACACCGATGACGACTTTCGACGCCGGGTAGTGTTCCAGCAACTGGTAGATCGCCATCGATGGCTGTTCCAGCGCCGTCTTGCCGAGTTCCACCGCCCCCTGGTTCATCACCAGGTCCAGTGCCGAGTTACCGAAGATCGACAGCCACGCCAACGTGAAGCCCAGCGGAATCAGCAGTACGCCAGCGACCAGCTCGCGCACGGTACGACCACGGGAAATACGGGCGATGAACATGCCTACGAAAGGTGCCCAGGAAATCCACCACGCCCAGTAGAACAGAGTCCACAGGCCCAGCCAGCGGTCGGACTTGGCGCTGTCGCCTTCATAGACGTACAGGTCGAAGGTCTTCAGCACCACGCCGTTGAGGTAGTCGCCGATGTTCTGCACGAAGCCGTTGAGCAGGTGCAGGGTCGGGCCGAACAGCAGGACGAAAATCAGCAAACCGCTGAACAGCACGATGTTCAGGTTGGACAGACGACGAATGCCGTTTTCCACGCCGGACACGGCAGCGATGGTGGCCACGGTGCTCATCACGATGATCACGATCAGCAGGTTGGTGTTGCTGTGCTCCATGCCGAACAGGTTTTCCAGACCCGAGGACACCTGCAACGAGCCGATCCCCAGGTTGGTCACCAGACCCAGCAGGGTCACGAACATGCCGAAGCCGTCCACCGCGTGACCGGCGGCGCCCTTGACCCAGCGTTCGCCGACCAGTGGGTACAGCGCCGAGCGCAGGGCCAGCGGCTGGTTATGACGGTAAGCGAAGTACGCCACGGCCAGACCGACCAGCGCATAGATCGCCCAGCCGTGCAGGCCCCAGTGCAGGAAAGTCAGTTGCACCGCCTGACGCGCGGCCAGGTTGGTGGCCGCTGCGCCTTCCGGCGGATTGAAGTAATGGTCCAGCGGCTCGGACGCGCCGAAGTACAGCAGCGAAATACCGATACCCGACGAGAACAGCATCCCCGCCCAGGCGCCGTAACTGAAATCCGGGGTGTCGTCCTTGCTGCCCAGTTTGAGTTTGCCGTAGGAGGAAAACGCCAGGCCCACCACAAACACCAGGTAGGCGGCGATCACCACCATGTAGTACCAGCCGAAGCTGCGCGACAACCAGGCCTGAGCCATACCCAACATTCTGCCGGCCTCTTGCGGGGCGATGATCAGAATGGCGGTCAACAACAGAATCAACGCGGTAGAGGTGTAAAACACCCAACCGTTGACCGTCACCTTCTCGGGCGGGGTCTTTATAAGCGAGGCAGAACTCATGGCACAAATGCTCCAGGCAGTGCGAGAGAAGAACACAAGGCAACACGGAACCCGACCAATCGGTTAGTTGGCAGCCGACCGGCGGGTGATATAAAGACACCCCGAAAAAAGCCCGAACCTGCCGAAATGGCGTTGCGAATCGCTTTCGTGGCCAAAGCTGTGCGGACGTTCATCCGAAACCTGGCCCCGAGCGTCTTGCCCATTCAACACGTCCATCGAATAGCGAACCGCGCCATGCCCCACGCAGGTTTCAAGCATTTTCGGATGTCGTTTTATCGCCATTTACAAGCAGAAAAAATCTGTAGGCAGCGACGATTTGTCGCAGATCTTATTCTTTGTTGATTGAACGTTCAATCAAAACAAAATAGACTGGCCGTCAATCCGATAGGCGTTTATCGCCCGTCGGAAGGCCTAAGGAGATGTGCAAGATGCCCAAGGTCGGTATGCAACCCATCCGCCGCCAACAACTGATCGAAGCCACGTTGCAGGCGGTCGATCAGGTCGGTATGGGGGACGCCAGCATTGCGCTGATCGCCCGTTTGGCCGGTGTCTCGAATGGCATCATCAGTCACTATTTTCAGGACAAGAATGGCCTGATCGCCGCCACGATGCGGTATCTGATGAATGTCCTCAGCGAGAACGTCACCGCGCGCCGTCAGGCGCTGGCAGACAGCAGCCCACGGGCGCATCTGCAGGTGATCATCGAAGGCAACTTCGACGCCAGCCAGGTCAATGGCCCGGCAATGAAAACCTGGCTGGCCGTCTGGGCCACCAGCATGCACCAGCCGTCTTTGCACAGGTTGCAGCGGATCAACGATCACCGTCTGTATTCCAACCTGTGCTGCGAGTTCCGCCGTGTGTTGCCGCTCGAAGATGCGCGCAGCGCCGCGCGTGGACTGGCAGCGTTGATCGACGGCTTGTGGTTGCGCGGCGCGCTGTCGGGAGACGCTTTCGACACGGCGCAGGCGCAACAGATCGCTTACGAATACATGGATTTCCAATTGGCCAAGCAGGTGAGCTAGAGCACACAGAAAACGCTCGGCCCCTGAACCGCCATCGCAGCACCACCGCGATGGTCAACGCCAACCACTAATGCACTTGCGAGGACACTATGGCCCGTTTCGAACTGCAAAAACTCTACATCGATGGCGCGTACTCCGACGCTGGCAGCGATGCCACTTTCGAAGCCATCAACCCGGCGAACGGTGAAGTCCTCGCCCAAGTGCAACGTGCGACCAAGGAAGACGTCGAGCGTGCTGTGGTCAGCGCTGAAAAGGGCCAGAAAATCTGGGCCGCGATGACCGCCATGGAGCGTTCGCGCATCCTGCGTCGCGCCGTCGACATCCTGCGCGAGCGCAACGATGAGCTGGCTGCTCTGGAAACCCTGGACACCGGTAAAGCCTTCTCCGAAACCAAATACGTCGACATCGTCACCGGCGCCGACGTGCTGGAATACTACGCAGGCCTGGTGCCGGCGATCGAAGGCGAGCAGATTCCGCTGCGCGACACTTCCTTCGTCTACACCCGTCGCGAGCCGCTGGGCGTGGTCGCCGGTATCGGCGCGTGGAACTACCCGATCCAGATCGCGCTGTGGAAATCCGCACCGGCCCTGGCCGCCGGTAACGCGATGATCTTCAAGCCAAGCGAAGTCACCTCGCTGACCACCCTGAAACTGGCCGAGATCTACACCGAAGCCGGCCTGCCAAACGGCGTGTTCAACGTCCTGACCGGCAGCGGCCGTGAAGTCGGCACCTGGCTGACCGAGCACCCGCGCATCGAGAAAGTCTCCTTCACCGGCGGCACCGACACCGGCAAGAAAGTCATGGCCAGCGCTTCGGCTTCGTCGCTGAAAGACGTGACCATGGAACTGGGCGGCAAGTCGCCGCTGATCATCTGCGACGACGCCGACCTCGATCGTGCCGCCGACACCGCGATGATGGCCAACTTCTACAGCTCCGGTCAGGTTTGCACCAACGGCACTCGCGTATTCGTACCAAGCCACCTGAAAGCCGCTTTCGAAGCCAAGATCGTCGAGCGCGTCGCGCGCATCCGCATCGGCAACCCGGAAGACGAAAACACCAACTTCGGCCCGCTGGTCAGCTTCGCCCACATGGAAAGCGTGCTGGGTTACATCGCCAAAGGTAAGGAAGAAGGTGCCCGCGTGCTGTGCGGCGGCGAGCGTCTGACCGACGGCGAATTCGCCAAAGGTGCATTCGTCGCGCCGACCGTGTTCACCGACTGCACCGACGACATGACCATCGTCCGTGAAGAAATCTTTGGCCCGGTGATGGCGATCCTCTCTTACGAGACCGAAGAAGAAGTGATCCGCCGCGCCAACGACACCGACTTCGGCCTGGCCGCCGGTATCGTCACCAAAGACCTGAACCGCGCGCACCGCGTGATTCATCAACTGGAAGCCGGTATCTGCTGGATCAACGCCTGGGGCGAGTCCGACGCGAAGATGCCGGTCGGCGGTTACAAGCAGTCGGGCGTGGGTCGTGAAAACGGCATCAGCTCGCTGACCAACTACACACGCATCAAATCGGTACAGGTCGAGCTGGGCGATTACGTCTCGGTGTTCTGATCTGACGCAACGCTGAAGTTGGGGCCCTTGTGGCGAGGGAGCTTGCTCCCGCTGGGCTGCGCAGCGGCCCCAACTGCAGACACCGCGTTCATCCAGACAGAACACGGTCGCAGGTTCTGCGACTGCTTCGCAGTCGAGCGGGAGCAAGCTCCCTCGCCACAGAAAGTGGCCACTCGGCAGCCTGACCACATCTAAAGAGGGTGCATTCAATGTCCCAAGAATTCGATTACATCATCATCGGTGCCGGCTCGGCCGGTAACACCCTGGCGACCCGTCTGACTGAAGACGAAGGCGTCACCGTGCTGCTGCTCGAAGCAGGCGGCCCGGACTACCGTTTTGACTTCCGCACGCAAATGCCGGCCGCGCTGGCGTTCCCGCTGCAGGGTCGTCGCTACAACTGGGCGTACGAAACCGATCCGGAGCCACACATGGACGGTCGCCGGATGGAATGCGGTCGCGGCAAGGGCCTCGGCGGCTCCTCGCTGATCAACGGCATGTGCTACATCCGTGGCAACGCGATGGACTACGACGGCTGGGCGAAGCTGCCAGGCCTGGAAGACTGGACCTACCTCGACTGCCTGCCGTACTTCCGTAAAGCGGAAACCCGCGACATCGGCCCGAACGACTACCACGGTGGCGACGGCCCGGTCAGCGTGACCACGCCGAAGGCAGGCAACAACCCGCTGTTCCACGCCATGGTTGAAGCCGGCGTGCAGGCCGGTTACCCGCGCACCGAAGACTTGAACGGCTACCAGCAGGAAGGCTTCGGCCCGATGGACCGCACCGTGACGCCGAACGGCCGTCGTGCTTCCACCGCCCGTGGCTACCTCGACGTCGCCAAAAAGCGTTCGACCCTGACCATCGTCACCCACGCCCTGACCGACAAGATTCTGTTCGAAGGCAAGCGTGCGGTCGGCGTGCGTTACCTGGTCGGTTCGGCGGAAGAGCGTGTTGAAGCCAAAGCGCGCAAAGAAGTCCTGCTGTGCTCCGGCGCCATCGCTTCGCCGCAGATTCTGCAGCGCTCCGGCGTCGGCCCGGCAAAACTGCTGGAAAGCCTCGACATCCCGGTCGTCCATGATCTGCCGGGCGTCGGTGAAAACCTGCAGGATCACCTCGAGCTGTACCTGCAATACGCTTGCACCCAACCGGTCTCGCTGTACCCGTCGCTGCTCTGGTACAACCAGCCGGCCATCGGTGCCGAGTGGCTGTTCAACGGCACCGGCATCGGCGCCAGCAACCAGTTCGAAGCCGGCGGTTTCATTCGTTCGCGTCCGGAATTCGAGTGGCCGAACATCCAGTACCACTTCCTGCCGGTAGCGATTAACTACAACGGCAGCAACGGTGTGAAAGAGCACGGTTTCCAGGCGCACATGGGTTCCATGCGTTCGCCGAGCCGTGGCCGCATCCAGTTGAAGTCCAAGGATCCGCGTCAACACCCGAGCATCCTGTTCAACTACATGGCCACCGAGCAGGACTGGCAGGAGTTCCGTGACGGCATCCGCCTGACCCGCGAAATCATGCAACAGCCTGCGCTGGACGCTTTCCGTGGCCGCGAAATCAGCCCGGGCATCGACGTGCAAACCGATGAGCAGCTGGACAAGTTCATTCGCGAGCACGCCGAAACCGCGTTCCACCCGTCCTGCTCGTGCAAGATGGGCACCGACGAGATGGCGGTAGTGGATGGCGAAGGTCGCGTGCACGGCATGCAGAGCCTGCGTGTGGTCGACGCCTCGATCATGCCGATCATCACCACCGGCAACCTGAACGCGCCGACGATCATGATCGCCGAGAAAATCGCCGACAAGATCCGTGGCCGCAAGCCACTGCCGCGTAGCAATGCTGCCTACTACGTGGCTGGCGGTGCGCCAGTGAAAGGCAAGCCGATGCGTGATATCACGCCTGTTGCCCAGTAAGACTTGATACCGCGTCACGGCTAATCGCTGGCAAGCCAGCTCCCACAGGGTTTTGCGTCGTTCACAGATATTGTGGTCACCGAGAAACCTGTGGGAGTCTGGCTTGCCAGCGATGAGGCCCTGCAAATCAGCCCCTCCTCCCCTGCTGCACAGTAAATCCTCCTACACCCCCTCTTCACTTGATCCTACCCCCACGCAGGCCTACTCTAGACCTCGCGCAATCGTTTCACCCCTCCCCGCCGAATCGCTTCACCCCGCAACTCCATAACAAGGAGGTTCCCGAATGTTTGATTTCCACCCCCAGCTCAAGCAGCGCTTCGCTGCCTTGCGCACGGGCGCCGAGTTTTTTTCCCTGCGGTATGTACGCGAGTCCGGCCAGTATCTGTCGGTGCGCAAGAACGTCGCCGAGCCGCCAAGCCTGAGCCGCGACGAAGGCGCGATGCTCACTGTGCGGGTCAACGGTGTCGAGGCTTACGCCGCCACCAATGATCTGTCGCAGCAAGGCCTGCAAGCCGCCCTTGAGCGCGCCGAACAGCAGGCCCGGCGCCTCAAGCCGCACGCCTTGCTCGACCTGCGCGACCAGCCGGTGTCGAGCGATCGCGCTGATTACTTTTCGCCCAATCTCGAGCAACCCTTCCCGTCCCTGAGCGAATGCTTCGAGCTGCTCGGCGCGGAGTCCGCCTCGGTGCCAAAGGATGAGCGCCTGGTGAACTGGGAAGCGAGCATCGGCATCACCCACGTCGAGCAAATTTATCTGAGCAGCGCCGGCGCCGAATTGCGCCAGGCCCAGCGCTTCGTCTACCCGGGCCTCGACGTCACCGCCTACGACGGCAACGACAGCCAGACCCGCTCCCTCGGTCGCGAGAACTTCGGCCAGCAGGGCGGCGCCGACGTGATCAGCCGTTGCGGCCTGGTCGGCGCCGGCCCGAAGGTGGCCGATCAGGCCCTGCAACTGCTGCTCGCGCCGAACACCCCGCAAGGCCCGCGCGATCTGTTGCTGATGCCTGACCAGATGATGCTGCAGATCCACGAGTCCATCGGCCACCCGCTGGAGCTCGACCGGATCCTCGGTGACGAGCGCAATTACGCCGGCACCAGTTTCGTCAAAACCAGCGACTTCGGCAGCCTGCAATACGGTTCGAAGCTGCTCAACGTGACCTTCGATCCGGACATTCCCGAAGAGCTGGCCAGCTACGGCCACGATGACGACGGCAGCAAGGCCAGCAAACAATTCCTGATTCGCGAAGGCTTGCTGCTGCGGCCACTGGGTGGCGCGCTGTCGCAGTTCCGCGCCGGTCTCGACGGGGTTGCCAACAGCCGCGCCTGCGGCTGGAACCGGCCGCCGATCGACCGTATGGCCAACCTCAACATCGAGCCGGGCGATCAGTCGCTGCCGCAACTGATCAGCGGTATCGAGCACGGCATTCTGATGAGCACCAACCGTTCATGGTCGATTGACGACGCGCGCAACAAATTCCAGTTTGGTTGCGAGTGGGGTCATTTGATCGAGAACGGTGAACTAAAGGGTGTGGTGAAAAATCCGAATTACCGAGGCATTTCCGCGCACTTCTGGAAGAGTCTGCGCGCGGTGGGCGACGCCGGCACCCGGATGGTGCTGGGCACGCCAAACTGCGGCAAGGGCGAGCCGAACCAGGTGATCCGCGTCGGCCACGCTTCGCCGGCCTGCGTATTCAGCAACGTTGATGTGTTTGGGGGAGACGCCTGATGAGCATTTCGAAGAGTCAGTCCGACGCCTTCAAGGTCATGGTCAATTGGCTGCGCGACAGCGTCCGCGAGCCGGAACAATTCACCCTCAGCTATGCCGCCGAATCCTCGGCGTTCGTGCGCTTCAATCACGCCAAGGTGCGTCAGGCCGGTCAGGTGCAGCAAGCCGATGTCGGGCTGAAGCTGATTAACGACGGGCGTCACGCCGATCTGCACATCACCCTGTCCGGTGATCAGGAAGCCGATCTGCAACGCCTCGCCGAAGGCCTGCAACAACTGCGCGAAACCCTGCCGCTGCTGCCGCAGGATCCGTACCTGCTGCTCAACCACAATGGTTGGCAGAGCAACAACGTGCAGGAACATCCGCTGCCGGACACCGAGCAGGTGGTGGAAGAAATCTGCGCCGCCGCTGAAGGTCTGGATCTGGTCGGCTTTTATGCCGCCGGCCCGATCAGCCGTGGTTTCGCCAGTTCCTCGGGGGCGTTCGGCTGGCATCAGGCCAACAGTTTCAACTTCGACTTCAGCCTGTTCCACGACAATGGCGAAGCAGTAAAGGCCAGCTACGCCGGACACGAATGGAGCAGCGAAGGCTTCGCCCGCCGCTTCCAGCAGGCGCGCGAGCAACTGGCGTTTCTCGGTCGACCGTTGCGGACTCTGGCACCGGGGCAATACCGCGCCTACCTGGCGCCGGCCGCGCTGGAAGAAATCATGGGCATGCTCAGCTGGGGCGGTTTCTCGGCGCAGTCGATTGCCAGTAAAAGCAGCCCGCTGCAGAAGCTGTACGTCGGCGATCAGACGTTCAGTCCGCTGGTCTCGCTGGATGAGCAAGTCAGCGGTTCGTTGAGCCCGGCGTTCTCCGGCGAGGGTTATCCGCGCAGCGATCTGCGGCTGATTGTCGAAGGCAAGGACGGTGAGCAACTGGTCGGTTCGCGCAGTGCCGCCGAATACGGCCTGACCGCCAATGGCGCCAGCGGCGGTGAAATGCCGAGTGCACTGAACATGGCGGCCGGTGATCTGTCACAGGCAGAGATCCTCAAGCAGTTGGGCACCGGGCTGTACATCAGCAACCTGTGGTACCTGAACTACTCGGATCAACCGGCGGCGCGCCTGACCGGCATGACTCGCTTCGCAACTTTCTGGGTCGAGAACGGCGAGATTCAGGCGCCGGTCAGCACCATGCGCTTCGACGACAGCGCCTACAGCCTGCTGGGTTCGCAGCTGGAAGCATTGACCGCCGAGCGTGAGTTGCTGCTGTCGGCGAGCACGTACAGCCAGCGCAATACGTCGTCGGCGTTGCTGCCGGGAGCGCTGGTCAGCCGACTCACGCTAACGCTATAACACTGTGGCGAGGGAGCTTGCTCCCGCTGGGGTGCGAAGCGCCCCCAAAACCTGTCAACCCGGTGTTCCTGTAGCACCGGGTTGGCTGAATTTACGGCTGCTGCGCAGCCGAGCGGGAGCAAGCTCCCTCGCCACAAAAGCTTCAAGCCAGGACAAGCATTCGGATCAATAACCCACAAGAGGTTCCATGCCCACACGCCCGCCTCTCGACGCCATCACCGCCCGCTGGTTGCCGTGGGTCGTCGCCATTGCGTTCTTCATGCAGTCCCTCGACGGGACCATCCTCAACACCGCCCTGCCGGCCATGGCCCGGGATCTGGCCGAAGACCCGTTGCGCATGCAAGGCGTGGTCATCGCCTACATGCTCACTGTGGCCTTGCTGATTCCGGCCTCGGGCTGGATCGCCGACCGCTTCGGCACCAAGAAGATCTTCTTCGGCGCGATCCTGCTGTTCAGTTTCGGCTCGCTGCTTTGTGCGTTATCCAGCACCCTGACGATGCTGGTCGGCGCGCGGGTGATTCAAGGTCTGGGCGGCGCGTTGATGTTGCCGGTTGGACGGCTGGTGGTGCTGCGCGCCTACCCGCGTTCGGAACTGGTGCGGATCATGGGGTTCATCACCATTCCCGGCCTGCTCGGCCCGTTGATCGGCCCGACTATGGGCGGCTGGATGGTGCAATACCTGACGTGGCACTGGATCTTCCTGATCAACCTGCCGGTGGGCGCCATCGGCTGCTACGCGGTGTGGAAATTCATTCCCGACCTGCGCGGCAGCGAGCGCACGCGCTTCGATAGCCTCGGTTTTCTTCTGTTTGGCGCGGCGATGATCCTGATCACCATCGCCATGGAAGGTCTGGGCGAATTGCACTTGCCGCACCTGCGAGTGATGTTGCTGCTGTTCGGCGGTCTGGCCTGTCTGGCGGCGTACTGGCTGCGCGCCGGGCGTGTCGAAAATCCGCTGTTCGCCCCTTCGCTGTTCAAGACGCGGACTTTCGCGGTCGGAATTATCGGCAACCTGTTCGCCCGCCTGGGCAGCGGCGCCCTGCCGTTTCTGGTGCCGTTGCTGCTGCAGGTGGCGCTGGGTTACTCGCCGTCGCAAGCCGGGATGAGCATGCTGCCGCTGGCCGCCGCAGCGATGTTCGCCAAGTGGATGGCGCGACCACTGATCGAACGCCTCGGCTATCGCATCGTGCTCACCGGCAACACCCTGGCGCTGGGGATCATGCTGGCGAGCATGGGCCTGGTCAGTGAGCAGACGCCGTACTGGCTGCTGCTAGGGCTGCTGGCGATTCTGGGGGCGATCAACTCGTTGCAATTCACCGCGATGAACACCGTAACGCTGATCGACCTCGATGATGCCAGCGCCAGCAGCGGCAACAGTCTGCTGTCGGTGGTGGCGCAGTTGTCGCTGAGTCTGGGCGTGGCCTGTGCCGGCGCATTGCTTGGCGGGTTTACGGCAGAGATCGGCAACGACGGTGTGGAAACCGTGCTCGGGGCGTTCCAGCTGACGTTTGTTACCGTCGGGGTGATGGCGATGCTGGCGGCGACGATCTTCTCGCAACTGTCGAAAGAGGACGGCCGCCGGGTCAAACGCCCGGATGAACATCCCGACGAACACATCGAACACTGAGCAAACAGTGAATGCTTTTGTGGCGAGGGAGCTTGCTCCCGCTGGACTGCGCAGCAGTCCCTCTTTTGACTGGAAGAGCGGGGCCGCTTCGCGCCCCAGCGGGAGCAAGCTCCCTCGCCACAGTGGAATTCCTTCCCCTAGGTTTTAGGCACTGTTCGTCCAGAACTTTCGAGGAAAGTGGCACGGGGCTGCTACACTGCGCGACATTTTGTTTTGCAGGCCAGTCCCGTGACCACCATCGCCACCGCTTTTAATACTCTGCCGCTGTCCGCCGCCATGCTGGCTAACCTCGAATCCCTCGGTTATGCCCAGATGACGCCGATCCAGGCGCAGAGCTTGCCGGTGATCCTCAAGGGGATGGACCTGATCGCCCAGGCCAAGACCGGCAGCGGCAAGACCGCCGCGTTCGGCATCGGCCTGCTCAACCCGATCAACCCGCGCTACTTCGGTTGCCAGGCGCTGGTGATCTGCCCGACCCGTGAGCTGGCCGACCAGGTCGCCAAGGAAGTCCGTCGTCTGGCCCGCGCCGAGGACAACATCAAGGTCCTGACCCTGTGCGGCGGCGTGTCGTTCGGCCCGCAGATCGCTTCGCTGGAGCACGGCGCGCACATCATCGTCGGCACCCCGGGGCGCATCCAGCAGCACCTGCGCAAGGGTTCGCTGGTGCTCGACGGCCTGAACACGCTGATCCTCGACGAAGCCGACCGCATGCTCGACATGGGCTTCTACGACGCCATCGAAGACATCATCGAAAAGACTCCGGCACGCCGTCAGACCCTGCTGTTCTCCGCCACATACCCGGTGGGCATCAAGCAACTGGCGTCGAAATTCATGCGCGATCCGCAAACGGTGAAAGCCGAAGCGTTCCACGACGACACGCAGATCGAGCAGCGTTTCTACGAGATTTCCCCGGAAGAGCGCATGAGCGCAGTGACCAAAGTCCTGCACCACTTCCGCCCGGCTTCCTGCGTGGCGTTCTGCTTCACCAAGCAGCAAGTGCAGGAAACCGTCGATCACCTGACCTCCAAAGGCATCTCCGCCGTCGGCCTGCACGGCGATCTGGAACAGCGTGACCGTGATCAGGTGCTGGCGATGTTCGCCAACCGCAGCACTTCGGTACTGGTTGCCACCGACGTTGCTGCCCGTGGCCTGGACATCGATGCGCTGGACATGGTGATCAACGTCGAACTGGCCCGCGACTCGGAAATCCACATTCACCGCGTTGGTCGTACCGGTCGTGCCGGCGAGAAAGGCATCGCGGTCAGCCTCGTTGCGCCGTCCGAAGCGCATCGCGCGCAAGCCATCGAACAGTTGCAGAAAGCTCCGCTGAACTGGGATCAGGTCGATAACCTCAAGTCCCAGGGCGGCGCCCCGCTGCAGCCACCGATGAGCACCCTGTGCATCGCCGGCGGGCGTAAAGACAAAGTGCGTCCGGGCGACATCCTCGGCGCACTGACTGGTGACGCCGGCATCCCCGGCGCGCAGGTCGGCAAGATCGCGATCTTCGACTTCCAGTCGTATGTCGCCGTTGAACGCACCGTGGTCATGCAGGCGTTGCAGCGCCTGAACAACGGCAAGATCAAGGGCCGTTCGCTGCGCGTTCGCGTTTTGTAAAAACAACGCACGCCCCCCTGTAGGAGCTGCCGCAGGCTGCGATCTTTTGACTTTGTTTTTAAAGAGCAAGATCAAAAGATCGCAGCCTGCGGCAGCTCCTACGGTTCGTTTTGTGGTGATATTTCAGAGGACACCGTTTTGCGCTCTACCGAAGTCGTGATCATTGGCGCTGGCGCCGCAGGGTTGATGTGTGCACTGACCGCCGCCGGGCGTGGGCGTCAGGTGTTGCTGCTCGATCATGCGAACAAGGCCGGCAAGAAAATCCTGATGTCCGGGGGCGGCCGCTGCAATTTCACCAACATGTACACCGAGCCGGGCAATTTCCTCTCGCATAACCCGCATTTCTGCAAATCGGCACTGGCGCGCTACACCCAGTGGGATTTCATCGGCATGGTCGCCAAGCACGGCGTGCCGTATCACGAGAAAAAACTCGGTCAGCTGTTCTGCGATAACAAATCCAGCGACATCCTCGGCATGCTGCTCGATGAGTGCGATCAGGTCGGCGTCGAGCTGCACCTCGACACCTCGATCCAGATCATCGAGAAAGTCGAAAACGGCTACCTGCTCGACACCACCCTCGGCCAGCTCCAGTGCCAGTCGCTGGTGATCGCCACTGGCGGGCTGTCGATCCCGACGCTGGGGGCCACCGGTTTCGGTTATCAGGTCGCCAAGCAGTTTGGCCATGAACTGCTGCCGACCCGCGCCGGGCTGGTGCCGTTCACCATCACCGACCAGCTCAAGGAACTCTGCACCGAACTGTCCGGTACGTCGGTGGATTGTCTGGTCAGCTGCAACGAGCAGAGCTTTCGCGAGAACATCCTGTTCACCCACCGTGGCCTCAGTGGCCCGGCGATTTTGCAGATCTCGTCGTTCTGGGAGCCGGGCGACACCGTGGAGATCAACCTGCTGCCGGATCACGACACCGCCGCGTGGCTGCAACAGCAAGTGGCCGAGCGCCCGAACAGCGAACTGAAAACCCTGCTCGGCGAAATCTTCACCAAGAAGATGGCCAACCTGCTGGCGGACAACTGGTTCGTGTCCAAACCGATGAAGCAGTACACCCACGCAGAACTGGCGCAGATCGCCGACAAGCTCGGCAGCTGGAAAGTCGTCCCGGCCGGCACCGAAGGCTACCGCACCGCCGAGGTCACGCTGGGTGGCGTCGATACTCGCGAAGTGTCGTCCAAGACCATGGAATCGCTGAAAAACCCTGGCCTGTATTTTGTCGGCGAAGTGCTCGACGTCACCGGGCATCTGGGCGGTTTCAACTTCCAGTGGGCCTGGGCCTCGGGGTATGCGGCTGCGCAGTACGTCTGATTCCACTCTTCAGACCTGAAATGCAATCCCTGTGGGAGCTGGCTTGCCAGCGATGGCGGGCTGACATTCAACAGTGATGTTGGAGCTGCCGGCCTCATCGCTGGCAAGCCAGCTCCCACAGTTTCTTTGTCCAGCCATGGAAATTGAGATCGGCACAACGGCTTAAAGGAACACTTTTTGCTGTCAGATGTGATCGGCGCCATTGCGTCGGCGTCATTACTGGCTCAATTTAGCGGCATCGCCTCGGAAGGCCTTCGCACTTCATGTCCTCGACCTCGTTTCGTCAGTCTTTGCGGCGCCTGTGGGCGCTGGATAAATTCAGCTACAGCGTGCGGGTGTTCATCGCCCTGACCGGCAGCATGGCGCTGTGCTGGTATCAGGATGAAATGGGCCTGCTGATCCCGTTGTTTCTCGGGATCATCGCCAGCGCCCTGGCCGAGACCGACGACAGCTGGCAGGGCCGCCTCAACGCCCTCGCCGTGACACTGGTGTGTTTCAGTATCGCCGCGCTGTCGGTGGAGCTGCTCTTCCCCTATCCCATCGTATTCGCCATCGCCCTGGCCTTGGCCAGCTTCGGCCTGACCATGCTCGGCGCGCTCGGCGAGCGTTATGGCGCGATCGCCTCGGCGACGTTGATTCTGTCGGTGTACACCATGATCGGCGTGGATCAGCGCGGTGGCGCGGTCACCGATTTCTGGCACGAACCGATGCTGCTGGTGGCGGGTGCCGCGTGGTACGGCCTGCTGTCGGTGCTGTGGCAGGCGATGTTTTCCAACCAGCCGGTGCAGCAGAGTCTGGCGCGGCTGTTCCGTGAACTGGGTTTCTACCTGAAGCTGAAAGCCTCGCTGTTCGAGCCGATCCGCCAACTGGATGTCGAAGGACGACGGCTGGAACTGGCGCAGCAGAATGGCCGCGTGGTGGCTGCGCTGAACAGTGCCAAGGAAATCATTCTGCACCGGGTCGGCAACGGCCGTCCGGGTTCGAAAGTCAGCCGTTATCTGAAGCTGTATTTCCTCGCCCAGGACATTCACGAACGCGCCAGCTCCTCGCACTATCCGTACAACGCGCTGGCCGATGCGTTCTTCCACAGCGATGTGCTGTTCCGCTGCCAGCGTTTGTTGCGCCAGCAGGGCAAGGCCTGCCGCGCGCTGGCCGAATCGATCCAGATGCGCCAGCCGTTCGTCTACGACGCCAGTTTTGCCGAAGCGCTGACTGACCTCGACGCCTCCCTCGAACACTTGCGCATCCAGAGCAATCCGGCGTGGCGCGGCCTCCTGCGCTCGCTGCGTGCCCTGGCAGCCAACCTCGGCACCCTCGACCGTTTGCTCAGCGACGCGAGCAACCCCGACGCCCTGGCGGACGCCACCGACAGCAGTTTGCTCGATCGCTCGCCACGCAACCTCAAGGACGTGTGGATTCGCTTGCGTACGCAACTGACACCGACTTCCTTGCTGTTCCGCCACGCCTTGCGTCTGCCGCTGGCGCTGAGTATCGGCTATGGCATGGTGCACCTGATTCACCCGTCGCAGGGTTACTGGATCATCCTCACCACGCTGTTCGTCTGCCAACCGAACTACGGCGCGACCCGGCGCAAACTCGGTCAGCGGATTCTCGGCACCGCCATCGGCCTGACCGTGGCCTGGGCGCTGTTCGATCTGTTCCCCAGCCCGCTGGTGCAGTCGTGCTTCGCCATCGCCGCCGGGGTGGTGTTCTTTACCAATCGCACCACGCGTTACACCGTGGCGACGGCGGCGATCACGATCATGGTGCTGTTCTGCTTCAACCAGATCGGCGATGGCTACGGGCTGTTCCTGCCACGCCTGTTCGATACCCTGCTCGGCAGCCTGATCGCCGGCCTGACGGTGTTCCTGTTCCTCCCGGACTGGCAGGGTCGGCGCCTGAACAAGGTGCTGGCCAACACCCTGACCTGCAACAGCATCTACCTGCGCCAGATCATGCAGCAATACGCCGCCGGCAAGAGCGACGACCTCGCCTATCGCCTGGCCCGACGCAACGCGCACAACGCTGACGCGGCACTGTCGACCACCTTGGCGAACATGCTCATGGAGCCGGGGCATTTCCGGAAGGAAGCGGATGTCGGTTTCCGTTTTCTGGTGCTGTCGCACACCTTATTGAGTTACCTGTCAGGGCTTGGCGCACACAGGGAAACCCAATTACCAGCCGATGTGCGTGAGCATTTGATTGATGGTGCCGGGGTGAAGCTGGCGACGAGCATCGATGAAATCGCCCAGGGCCTGGCGAACAAACAACCGGTAGCGATTCAGAGTGACGAAGAGGAAGCGCTGGCCAACGAGCTGGAACAGATGCCGGACGAGATCGATGAAGGGCAGCGGTTGGTGCAGACGCAACTGGCGTTGATCTGCCGGCAGTTGGGGCCATTGCGGACGTTGGCGGCGCATCTGATCAAGGACACCAGCGAGGCTTAAGGTGACCGGACTGGCCCCATCGCTGGCAAGCCAGCTCCCACATTGACTTGTGCACGCCGCAAAACCTGTGGGAGCTGGCTTGCCAGCGATGAGGGCATCAGCAACAACACAACTCTGGTATCAGATGCTCACATCCCATGCTGCCTCAGCAACTTGTCATAACTCCCATCCGCCTTCATCGCCGCAATCGCCTTATCGAACCCGGCCACAATCTGCTCATGCTGCGGATTCTTCAGACTCACCAGAATATGCAGGCTGTTCTCGCTCAACGGCTTGGGCAGGAACTCCACGGCGTTGCGCACTTTGGCTGATTCACGGGCCAGGTAATAGCGCGCGACGTATTCATCTTCCAGGGTCAACTTGACCCGATCCGCCGCCAGCATGCGCACGGCCATGGCGAAGTTATGCACAGGGACTTTCTCCAGCGCGGTATCGGCATCGAACGCCTGCGAGTAGGCATAACCGCGCACCACCGCCACCGGGTAGGTGTGCAGTTGTTCCAGGCCGCTGTAGTCCAGCGGCGTGTCCTTGCGCTTGAGAAAGCGGATGCGATTGAGCAGGTACTCGCCAGAGAACTGGCCGATCTTGGTCCGTTCGTCGTTGTACCAGGCGTTGACCAGCACGTCGTATCGTCCTTCGCCCACCCCCAGCAGCGCCCGCGCCCACGGCACCTGCTCGTAGTCGCTGGCATAACCGGCCCGCGCCAGCGCGGTGCTGACGATGTCGGTGGCCAGGCCACCGTTGACCAGCGTGTCGTCGGTAAAGGGTGGCCAGATATCGAACACCAGCCGCAACTTGTCCGCTGCGGCGGTTTGGGCCAGCAAGAGCAATCCGATCAAAGCAAAGGCTCGATGCAGTCGCGGCATGCTTGAAAATCCTTAGCGGGCGGGCTGCCCGGCGTGTTTTCAGTCAAAACCTAAAGGCCCCTTACCGGCGAAACCCAGGCCCTAACATTAGCTCATTGAAGCCAGTGCACAGCGCTTTCCAGCAGATTACACAAAGCAGCGAAGGTCGCGAGAAAGGAATGATGGCATTTTGACCTTTGTCACAGACTGTTCCGCCATACAGACATCCAGGGCCTGTGCGCTTAGTATCGGGCGACGGATTTCAAGGAGTCGGAAGATGACAATCGAGTGGATCTGCAAGCATCACAGCGATCTGGGCAAAGAACAGTTGTACGCGTTGCTGAAACTGCGCTCGGACGTATTTGTGGTCGAACAGAAATGCGCCTACCCGGACCTCGACGGCCAGGATCTGGACGGCGACACCCATCACCTCATGGGTTGGGAAGAGGATCAACTGTTGGCCTATCTGCGCCTGCTCGATCCCGAGTCCCAGGGCGGTGACGTGGTGATCGGGCGCGTGATCATTGCGCCGCAGGGCCGTGGCAAAGGTCTGGGGCATGTGATGATGGAACACGCGCTGAAACAGGCCGAGAAGCATTGGCCGCAGGTGCCGATCTATCTGTCGGCGCAGGCGCATTTGCAGGGGTATTACGGCAGGTACGGGTTTAAGCCGGTGGGTGAGGAATACCTGGAGGATGACATTCCGCACATAGGCATGCGTCGTCCTTGAGGCCCTCATCGCTGGCAAGCCAGCTCCCACAGGTTCAGCGGTTGTTCACAATAACTGTATTCGCTGGAGATCCTTGTGGGAGCTGGCTTGCCAGCGATTGTGTCAGCTCAGACACCGCAGGACTCAGGGATACTCCAGCACAGCCTTGATCTGCCGCAGATTGCGCTCGATCCACCCGCGATCGATCGCCCCCCACTCGCGAATCCGATAGCGCCCGGCATGATTGCGCGCGCCCTCTTCCTGCTCGAATTCACAGACGATATCCAGATCGGCCAGCGCGGCGATCGTGTCCTGCGCCGTGCGCCGGGGCATGCCGGTCACCTCGGTCAGCGCAGGGACGCTTGGGGCCAGGCCGCTGTCGATCAGGTAGGCCACGTAAAGGCGCCGGTAAAAACTGCTTTTGGTCTTGCTGACGTCCATGCATGGGCTCCGTTAATTAAAAGATCAAAAGATCGCAGCCTGCGGCAGCTCCTACATGAGATCGCAGCCCAACTGTAGGAGCTGCCGCAGGCTGCGATCTTTTGATCTTCATTGCATATCGCGCCACGTCAGGTACACCCGCAGATCGAACTCGACCTGGTGATACCCCGGCAGCATGTGTTCACACAATTTGTAGAAGGCCTTGTTGTGATCCGATTCCTTGAAGTGCGCCAGTTCATGCACGACGATCATCTTCAGGAACTCGGGGGCCGCCTCCTTAAATAACGAGGCGATGCGAATCTCTTTCTTGGCCTTGAGCTTGCCACCCTGCACCCTTGAAACCGTGGTGTGCAGGCCCAGCGCGCGGTGCGTCAGGTCGAGGCGGTTGTCGAACAGCACTTTGTCGATGGCCGGTGCGTTGCGCAGGTATTCCTGCTTCAGGTCCAGCGCGTAGCTGTACAGCGCCTTGTCGCTCTGCACATCGTGACGCCCCGGATAGCGTTGGTTCAGGTAATCACCCAGACGCTGCTCAGCGATCAGTTGGCGCACCTGATCCTGCAATTGCGCGGGATAGGCCTGGAGGTATTTCAACGCAGTCATGGACACGGCAACACGGTTCGAAAAGAGCGCCAGTGTAGCGAATTCAAACCGGCAGCGCGCTCCAGTCAAACGGTTTGACAAAGCTGACCGCGTCCTCGGAGGTCAGTGGACGTGCCACCAGGAAACCCTGCACGTATTCGCAGCCATGCGCCTGTAGCCATTGATACTGTTCGATGGTTTCCACACCTTCGGCGATCACCAGCAAGCCGTATTGTTTACACAGATTGATCACGTTGCTGACCAGCGCCGCGTCGCGCGTCGAATCCGGCAGCCGCGCAATCAGGTGTCGATCCAGCTTGAGCGTGTCCAGCTCCAGATCACGCAGATGCGTCAGCGAGCACGGCCCCGAACCAAAATCATCCAGCGCCACGCGCACCCCGAGATTACGCAGCAGGCGCAGCTGCTTTCGGGTCTCGTCGGGGTTGTGCATCAGCGCGTCTTCGGTGATTTCCACCTCCAGTTGCCGTGGCTGCAGCGCGTGCCGCTCCAGCACCTGACGCAACTCGGTGACCAGGTTCGGCAGACCGAACTGGGTGTTGCTCAAACTCACACCGAGCACCAGATCCTCGGCAAACAGGGTTTCCCAGGCTTTGCGCTGGCCGGCGCCGCGATGATAGATCCAGCTGCCGAGCCGACTGATCAGCCGTGCCTCTTCCAGCAGCGGCAGGAACAGCCCCGGCGGCACGTCGCCGACGCTCGGATGCTGCCAGCGCAGCAGCGCCTCGAAGCCGCGGATCTGCCCACTGTCGATCGCCACTTGCGGCTGATACACCAGATTGAAATCGCGGTTCTCGATGGCATTGCGCACGCTCTCTTCGAGCATCAGCCGCGAACGGGCGCGACCATTCATTTCGTGATCATAAAAGCGATATTGCTGACGCCCGGCACGCTTGGCTTCATACATGGCAATGTCCGAGGCGCGCAGCAATCCGTCGAGGT
Organism: Pseudomonas sp. NPDC088414; assembly: GCF_044753325.1. Taxonomy (NCBI): domain Bacteria; kingdom Pseudomonadati; phylum Pseudomonadota; class Gammaproteobacteria; order Pseudomonadales; family Pseudomonadaceae; genus Pseudomonas; species Pseudomonas sp. NPDC088414. The sequence continues at coordinate 126,235 of NZ_JBIVMY010000012.1, forward strand.
TCGAGCCGCAGTCCGGGTAGGTGGCGATGCCGATACTCGCGCCGAGGGCGATGTCCAGTCCTTCGATCTGCTGGCAGACCGATACCCGCTCGATGAGCTTCTCGGCAATCTTCGCCGCCTGCTCGGGAAACTCCAGATCGAGCAGCGCGGTGAACTCATCACCGCCCATGCGCGCCAGAATGTCGAACGGCCGCAGGCAGGCTTTCAATTGCTCGGAGACCCAGCGCAGCACCCGGTCTCCGGCATCATGACCAAGGGAATCATTGACCCGTTTGAAGCCATCGAGATCCAGATACAGCAGCACCCAACTGCTGTCGCTGCGTTCACCGCGCAGCAGCAGGTTCTCCACCGTCTGATAAAAACCCCGGCGATTGAGCAGACCGGTCAACGGATCGGTGACCGCTTGAAACTCCAGTTGCTGGTGCAGGTGACGCACCACCGACATGTCCAGCACCGTCACCACCATCGCCCGCTGCTCGGCCGGCAGCGGCGCACAGGACAACGCCACCGGCACCTGTTGCCCCGGCGCCGTGCGCAACAGCGCATCGTGCAGACGCAAGGTCTCACCGCGTTTATAGCCAGCCAACAACTCGGAATCGGCCCACAACGGGATGTGCGGTTTCTGCAGGTAATCGAGAAATTCCTTGCCCTCCAGTTCCTTCACCGGCGCATTCAGCAGCCGCGAAATCGCCGGATTGGCGAAGCGGATCAAGCCGTCCTCACCGAGCACCAGAATCCCTTCCGCCGCGTTATCCAGCACCGAGGCATTGAAGGCCCGCGCGACCTCCAGATCATGACTCAGGCGCTGCAAGGCGCGGCGGTTGCGCTGGTGTTCGAGCAACGCCTGGACTTTCGGTTTGAGGATCTGCGGATCGAACGGCTTGAACAGGTAATCCACCGCGCCACTGGCATAGCCCTTGATTACGGCATCCTGGGACTGTTCGTTGGCGGTGAGGAAAATGATCGGCGTGAGGCGTGTGCGCTGGCTGCCGCGCATCAGTCGCGCGACTTCAAAACCGTCCATGCCCGGCATCTGCACATCCAGCAGCACCAGATCGACGTCGTGTTCAAGCAGCAAATTGAGCGCCTCGAAGCCGGAGGCAGCGGTCATGACGTGCCAATCCTGACGCTGCAGCAACGCGCGCATGCTGATCAGGTTTTCAGGGTAATCATCAACGATCAAAAGGACAGAGCTGCCTTCACCTGGCTGGGGTTGCGCGCATTCCATGCTGCTTCTCTTGTCGGGACATCTCTTGTCGGACTATCGGCCGGTTTCTCGTGAAAACCGTACAGTTACTGAGCCATCACTCTAGTCGCGGATCTGTGAAAGCAGAAGCTGTCACGCCGCCATCATTTAGCCAAAGCGGCGACTTACCGACTAACGGTCACCCCTGCAGCCCCCGAAAACCGGCGTAGATGGCATTTCGACAGGATGTTGACGCCAATCATCTGCCAAACGGGCGTTAACAAAAAACTCCTCTACGCTTATAACTGCCGCCCGAAAAGGCGCGGGCTAGAGCTTCTGGCACTCGCGTTCAGGATGAATTGAGTGGAAGAACCGACATGATCGATCTCGCAACCTGGAACCTCAGCGTTCCCGTCGGCAGTCCGCCGTACACCGTCGAAACCTCCAAACTGGTGAATGGCTTCAAGGATCAGTACTTCCATTCCGACACCGGCACGCTGTTTTTCTGGTCACCGGTTACCGGGTCAAAAACCGAAAACGCCATCTATCCGCGCACCGAACTGCGCGAAACCTTCAGCAACGGCACCTTGCGCAACTGGTACTACCCGGATGCGGACAACACCCTGCGCGCGACCCTCGCGGTGAACAAGGTGCCCAGCTCCGGCAAGATCGTCATCGGCCAGATCCACGCCTATGAAAGCCAGCGCCCGATGGTCAAGCTCGAATACCAGTACAAGGAAAAGACCCAGAACGGCAACCTGGTGATCAAGGTCCGCATGCACCCCGACGACAAGGAAAGCCGCGTCATTACCCTCGCCACCGGCATCAAACTGGACAACGAATTCAACTACCTCATCCACTTGAGCCCCGGCGGTGCGCTCGGCGTGAGCGCGGCGGGTTACCAGTGGGATTCACAGATCAGCGCCACTTGGCGCAACAAGCCGCTGTACTTCAAGGCCGGGGTGTATGTGCAGGACAACACCGGGTATACCAGTGAGGGTGGGCAGGTGACTTTCAGCAAGCTGGATATCGATCACGACAAGTGACATCGACGGCCTCGATACTTACGCAAAATCCTGTAGGAGCGGGCTTGCTCGCGAATACGGAGTGTCATTCAACATCAATGTTGCTGACCCACCGTATTCGCAAGCAAGCCTGCTCCCACAGGGGATCAACTGCGTGATGAAGATCCAGGGAGGTCTAGTCTTGCAACGGTTTAAACCTATTTCAGGACTAGACACCTGATTCTCCTTTCCCACCCTTTCCTACGAAACGGAAGTAGGGAAATTTATAAAAAACTCACCATCCGAAACTGCGAACCCCTTATCCCCTGGCTCCTTATGAAATCTAAATTTCCCTTTAACAACTCCAGAGCTATTTTTTTCCAGCACAAATAATCCAGATTGAGGCCTCCATGCAGGGGCATATCGCGCGTCGCATACAAAATCAATTACATTGGGGAAATCGGGATAATAGTGATATGTACCTGGAACAAGATCCTTGGAGAATAAAAACAAAATATCTTCAGAATAATGTTCAGTATGGCTACTTGAATGCACATAAATGTTGTCAGAGTAATCTCCAGAAAGATGGGTAGACTTATAATCAGCTTTCTCTTCGCCACTTTCGCCATCCTTGCCGTACAAGATACAGCTGACCTCCCCTCTGAGCTCATGCTTTTTAAATTTCTCACGGACATCAATGCTTGACATATCAATCTCTCCATTACATAGAAGGAACAAAATCAGTAAAGGGAGGGATAAATATGTTTATCGTTACTTCCTCTCTGATTGCATTGAGACGATAGGCTGCAATGAATTTTAAATCACCTGTCATAAATGACAGTTTTTTATACGATTTCGAAATAAGCAAAACAATTTATGCAGCCGTTAACGAAATTTATTTTTCTCTCAACAATAACTATGCATTCGACCGCATCACGTGCGGGGAAAATGTCACACATATCGGGCTTATCGAGAGAAAATTTAAAAAACTTTTTTAACGACATTTTTAGCCGCCAGCCGTTAATTTGTTCACAATGAAAAACTCACATAAAAAACCCGCCACTTGGCGGGTTTTTCATTTACGCGATCAAACGCCCAGGCTTAGTTAACCTTCGCGTTCAACTCACCCTTCAGATAACGCTGATACATCGCTTCCAACGAGATCGGCTTGATCTTCGAAGCATTACCGGCAGTGCCAAACGCTTCATAACGAGCGATACACACGTCACGCATCGCCGTCACGGTAGCGCCGAAGAATTTACGTGGGTCGAACTCGCTCGGGTTGGTGGCCATCAGGCGACGCATGGCGCCAGTGGACGCCAGGCGCAGGTCGGTGTCGATGTTGACCTTGCGTACGCCGTACTTGATGCCTTCGACGATTTCTTCAACGGGTACGCCGTAGGTTTCTTTGATGTCGCCGCCGTACTGGTTGATGATCGCCAGCCACTCTTGTGGCACGGAGGAGGAGCCGTGCATCACTAGGTGGGTGTTCGGGATGCGCTTGTGGATTTCCTTGATTCGGTCGATCGCCAGCACGTCACCGGTAGGTGGCTTGGTGAACTTGTAGGCACCGTGGCTGGTGCCGATGGCGATGGCCAGGGCATCGACCTGAGTCTTCTTGACGAAGTCAGCGGCTTCTTCCGGGTCGGTCAGCATCTGGCTGTGATCCAGAACGCCTTCGGCGCCGATGCCGTCTTCTTCACCGGCCATGCCGGTTTCCAGCGAACCCAGGCAGCCCAGCTCGCCTTCTACCGAAACGCCGCAGGCGTGAGCCATGGCAACGGTTTGTTGGGTCACGCGGACGTTGTATTCGTAGTCGGTCGGGGTCTTGCCGTCTTCGCCAAGGGAGCCGTCCATCATCACCGAGCTGAAGCCCAGCTGGATGGAGCGCTGGCAGACGTCAGGGCTGGTGCCGTGGTCCTGGTGCATGCACACCGGGATGTGCGGGAATTCTTCGATCGCGGCCAGGATCAGGTGACGCAGGAATGGAGCACCGGCGTATTTACGGGCGCCGGCCGAAGCCTGGACGATCACCGGGGAGTCAGTCTTGTCAGCGGCTTCCATGATGGCGCGCATCTGCTCAAGGTTGTTGACGTTGAAGGCTGGAACGCCGTAGCCGAACTCGGCTGCGTGGTCCAGCATCTGGCGCATGCTGATAAGTGCCATTTTGTGTGTCTCTCCCGGTTGAGGGTCGTTAATCGTGCCAGCCTGCCGGAGCGGCGGCGGCTATTCAAGTGATTGCAGATCGGGGGTTGAGGCCCGGTCTGGTGATTCGATAAAGCCAAACCTGCAGGTGTACCGACCTGTGGCGAGCGAGCTTGCTCGCGCTCGGCTGCGAAGCAGTCGTCAAACCTGCCAACACGGTCATTCCGAAACACCGCGCCGAAAGGTTTTGGGATCGCTTCGCGCTCCAGCGGGAGCAAGCTCCCTCGCCACAAAAGCCATTGCCACAATGAATCTGCGGCGTATTCGTTTACTCGGCCTTGCAGCCGCGGCCAATCAGGTCATTGGTGGCGACCCAGTACACTAGGCCTTCGTCACCCTTGACGTGAAACGCCAGCATGCCGTCGCTGTACAGCACACCCGAGGCTCCCGGCTCTTCTTTCAAGCGATAGACCTGATCACCGCCGCCCAGCCGTACATCGACTTCCTTCTGGCCGGCATCGACGTAGCGCCACAGCACTTTGGCCTGGCTGTCGCAGGTCCAGGTGGTCCAGTTGTCCGCAGGCGCGGACGACTGAAACAGGTTCATCTGCGCGCAACCGCCCAACAATGCCAACGCCGCAATGGCGATCAAGCCTTTCATCCGTGTTCCTCGACTGACAGCCAACGCCGCCAGCCCTGAGTTAAAGAGTCAGACCGGTCAAGGACAACCATGTTCCTTGGCCGGGGTTTGCGTCTCGTATTTGTCCAGACCGTCCGGTCCCGAGCGCTTGTTCAGCACCGGGTTGGTTTCGGCCTGCCAGTCGGCCTGATAGCAGCCTTTCTGTGCCGCATCCGGCGCAGGTGTCGCCTCGGCCTTCGGGTTACTCCCGCAGGCCGCCAGCGTACCGCTCAGCAACAACAGCGCTAACGACTTGACCATCTGAACACTCCTTTGCCTGGCCAAACGGGCGGCCTCAGGCCTTGGCCCGACTTTCCAGGACTTCAACGGCCGGCAGCACCTTGCCTTCGACGAATTCGAGGAACGCGCCACCACCGGTGGAAATGTAGGAGATTTGCTCGGCCACGCCATATTTATCGATGGCCGCCAGGGTGTCGCCACCGCCGGCAATGGAGAACGCGGCGCTGTCAGCGATGGCCTGGGCCAGCACTTTGGTGCCGTTGCCGAACTGGTCGAATTCGAACACGCCGACCGGACCGTTCCACAGGATGGTTTTCGACGATTTCAGCAATTCGGCGAAGTTGGCTGCGGTTTGCGGGCCAATGTCCAGAATCATGTCGTCAGCGGCAACGTCAGCGATCAGCTTGACGGTGGCTTCGGCGCTTTCGGCGAATTCCTTGGCCACCACCACGTCTACCGGCAGCGGTACGCTGACCTTGGCGGCGATGGCGCGCGCGGTGTCCAGCAGGTCCGGCTCGTACAGCGACTTGCCGACCGGGTGACCGGCTGCAGCCAGGAAGGTGTTGGCGATGCCACCGCCGACGATCAGTTGATCGCAGATCTGGCTCAGGCTGTTGAGGACGTCGAGCTTGGTCGAGACCTTGGAACCGGCAACGATGGCAGCCATTGGTTTGGCCGGTGCGCCCAGCGCCTTGCCCAGTGCGTCCAGCTCAGCGGCCAGCAGCGGGCCAGCCGCCGCAACTTTGGCGAACTTGGCCACGCCGTGGGTCGAACCCTCGGCGCGGTGCGCGGTGCCGAAAGCGTCCATCACGAACACATCGCACAGGGCGGCGTATTGCTGGGCCAGTTCGTCGGCGTTCTTTTTCTCGCCTTTGTTGAAGCGCACGTTTTCGAACAGCACGATGTCGCCGGCCTTGACGTCAACACCGCCCAGGTAATCGGCCACCAACGGCACTTCGCGGCCCAGGGCCTTGCTCAGGTAGTCGGCGACTGGCTTGAGGCTGTTCTCGGCGGAGAACTCGCCTTCGGTCGGACGGCCCAGGTGCGAACACACCATCACCGCCGCGCCTTTTTCCAGGGCCAGCTTGATGGTCGGCAGCGAAGCCAGGATACGCGCATCGCTGGTGACAACACCGTCCTTGACTGGGACGTTGAGGTCTTCGCGGATCAATACGCGCTTACCTTGCAGATCGAGGTCGGACATCTTCAACACGGTCATGGGTCGCACTTCCTGAGTAACTGTTCTTAGAGAGCAGGTTTTTTTGAAATCGCTGTTTGCAGATAGTGTTCTGCAACGTCCAGCATTCGGTTGGCAAAACCCCATTCGTTGTCGAACCAGGCCAGAATGTTCACCAGCTTCGGGCCGGAAACACGGGTCTGACTGGCATCGACGATGGCCGAATGTGGGTCATGGTTGAAATCACAACTGGCGTGCGGCAACTCGGTGTAGGCCAGCAGGCCTTTGAGCGGGCCGTTGGTGGCGGCTTCGCGCAGGATCCGGTTGACCTCGTTGGCATCGGTTGCGGTGGCGGTCTGCATCGTGATGTCGAGGCAGGACACGTTGACCGTCGGCACGCGTACGGCTTTGGCCTGAATTCGCCCGGCAAGTTCCGGCAGCAGACGCTCGATGCCACGCGCCAGACCAGTGGACACCGGGATCACCGACTGGAACGCCGAACGGGTGCGGCGCAGGTCTTCGTGGTGATAGGCGTCGATCACCGGTTGGTCGTTCATCGCCGAGTGGATGGTGGTAATCGACACGTAATCCAGGCCGATCGCCTTGTCCAGCAGACGCAAAAGCGGCACGCCGCAGTTGGTGGTACAGGAGGCGTTGGACACCAGCAGCTCATCGCCGGTCAGGCAATCCTGGTTGACGCCGTAGACGATGGTGGCATCGACATCCGCCTCGCTGGCCATGGGCTGCGAGAACAGCACGCGTGGCGCGCCGGCGTTGAGGAACCGCTGGCCGTCTTCACGGGTGTGATAAGCGCCGGAACATTCGAGCACCAGGTCGATGCCCAGCGCCGCCCAGTCGATGCCCTCGGGGGTGGCACTGCGCAGGACCTTCACGCAGTCGCCATTGATATGCAGACAATCGCCGTCTACTCGCACTTCGCCGGGAAAACGGCCGTGGGTGGAGTCGAAGCGTGTCAGGTATTCGATGCTGGCCATGTCCGCCAGATCGTTGATCGCGACAATTTCAAACCCGGCCTTCTCGCCACGCTCGAACAACGCACGCAAGACGCAACGACCAATCCGGCCGTAGCCGTTGAGTGCAACTTTGTAGGGACGCGGTTGAGGCATGGGGTTCTCGATAGTACGCGGGCAGACACAGTGCTTATTTGCGACACATCCCTTGTGGGAGCTGGCTTGCCAGCGATAGGGCCATCCGCTTCAACATAAATGCTGACTGATAGGACGCTATCGCTGGCAAGCCAGCTCCCACAGGGAATTGCGGTGACCGCTCGATCACCGTGTTGCGGCTTAGTCTTCCAGCAGCTCTTCAGCCTGACCCAGGATGTTGTCCAGGGTGAAGCCGAATTCTTCGAACAGTGCCGAAGCCGGAGCCGATTCGCCGTAGGTGGTCATGCCGATCACGCGACCTTCCAGACCCACGTACTTGAACCAGAAGTCGGCGTGAGCCGCTTCGATCGCGATACGGGCGCTGACCTGCAACGGCAGAACCGATTGCTTGTAGCCGGCGTCCTGCGCATCGAACACACTGGTGCAAGGCATGGAAACCACACGCACCTTGCGGCCTTGCTCGGTCAGTTTGTCGTAGGCCTGAACGGCCAGACCAACTTCCGAACCGGTGGCGATCAGGATCAGCTCAGGCTCGCCTGCGCAGTCCTTCAACACGTAGCCACCGCGGCTGATATCGGCGATCTGGCCGGCATCGCGTTCCTGGTGCTGCAGGTTCTGACGAGAGAAGATCAGCGCCGAAGGGCCGTCTTTACGCTCCAGCGCATTTTTCCAGGCCACTGCCGATTCAACGGCATCGGCTGGACGCCAGGTGTCGAGGTTCGGCGTGGTACGCAGGCTGGTCAGTTGTTCGATCGGCTGGTGCGTCGGGCCGTCTTCGCCCAGACCGATGGAGTCGTGGGTGTAGACGTGAATCACACGCTTCTTCATCAGCGCCGACATGCGCACCGCGTTGCGCGCATATTCCATGAACATCAGGAAGGTCGCGCCGTAAGGCACCAGGCCGCCGTGCAGGGACACGCCGTTCATGATCGCGGTCATGCCGAATTCGCGCACGCCGTAGTACATGTAGTTGCCGCTGGCGTCTTCAGCGCTGACACCTTTGCAACCTTTCCACAGGGTCAGGTTGGAGCCGGCCAGGTCAGCCGAGCCGCCGAGCAGTTCCGGCAGCAGCGGGCCGAACGCGTTCAGGGTGTTCTGGCTGGCTTTACGGCTGGCGATGGTTTCGCCTTTGGCCGCCACTTCAGCGATGTAGGCCGAGGCTTTTTCCGCGAAGTCAGCCGGCAGTTCGCCGCTCAGACGACGGATCAGCTCGTTGGCTTCGGTCGGGAATGCCGCGGAGTAGGCAGCGAAACGCTGATCCCACTCGGCTTCGGCGGCGCGACCTTTTTCCTTGGCATCCCACTCGGCATAAATGTCGGCCGGGATTTCGAACGGGCCGTAGTTCCAGTTCAGCGCCTGACGGGTCAGAGCGATTTCCGCGTCACCCAGTGGGGCGCCGTGGCCCGCTTCCTTGCCCTGCTTGTTCGGCGAACCGAAACCGATGGTGGTCTTGCAGCAGATCAGGGTCGGCAGCGGGCTCTTGCGCGCGGTCTCGATGGCGGTCTTGATCTCTTCCGGATCGTGACCGTCGACGTTGCGGATTACCTGCCAGTTGTAGGATTCGAAACGCTTCGGCGTGTCATCGGTGAACCAGCCTTCGACTTCGCCGTCGATGGAGATGCCGTTGTCATCGTAGAAGGCGATCAGCTTGCCCAGACCCAGCGTACCGGCCAAGGAAGCGACTTCGTGGGAAATGCCTTCCATCATGCAGCCATCACCGAGGAACACATAGGTGTGGTGATCAACGATATCGTGGCCAGGACGGTTGAACTGCGCGCCCAGGACTTTTTCCGCCAGGGCGAAGCCGACAGCATTGGCCAGACCCTGACCCAGCGGGCCGGTGGTGGTTTCGACGCCCGGGGTGTAGCCGAATTCCGGGTGGCCCGGGGTGCGGCTGTGCAGTTGACGGAACTGCTTGAGGTCGTCGATCGACAGGTCGTAACCGGTCAGGTGCAGCAGCGAGTAGATCAACATCGAGCCGTGGCCGTTGGACAGCACGAAGCGGTCACGGTCGGCGAACGATGGATTGCTCGGGTTGTGCTTGAGGTAGTCGCGCCAAAGTACTTCGGCGATATCTGCCATACCCATAGGGGCACCGGGATGGCCGCTGTTGGCTTTTTGCACGGCATCCATGCTGAGGGCACGAATGGCGTTGGCACGCTCACGACGGCTAGGCATCGCTGATCTCCTGGGTGTGAATAGATTGAAACGGAAAAAAGGAGGGCATTTTCCCTCACCGGAGCGCTTCGGGGCAATGACAGATAGTCATCCAGAGGCGTTTTTCCCGTGCTGGGCGGCGGTTTCGTCTGGTGAAACCTTTCCGCTGTTCGTTTGTAGAGTTAACCAGCCAGTGAGAAGTGCCATCTATCGAGCAATATCAAAACTTTTTGATATTGCCCTTGCGGCGCTTTCCCACCGTCACTAGACTGCTGCCCCATGAACTTACGCGTGCCTTCCATTCGCCATGACGACTGCGACGAGCTGGCGGCCCTGTGCAAGGCCGGTGGCGATCCGCTGCGCCTGAATGTATTGCGCGCGCTGGCCAACGACTCGTTCGGCGTTCTGGAGCTGGCGCAGATTTTCGGCATCGGTCAGTCCGGCATGAGCCACCACCTCAAGGTGCTGGCCCAGGCCGATCTGGTGGCGACACGCCGTGAAGGCAACGCGATTTTCTATCGCCGCGCCCTGCCCCACACCGAATTGCTGGGCGGCAAGTTGCACGCCGCGTTGTTAGAAGAAGTCGACAATCTGGCGCTGCCGGACGACGTGCAGGCGCGCATCGCGCAGGTCCACGGACAACGTGAAGCCGCCAGCCAGGATTTTTTCACTCGGGTTGCAGAGAAATTCCGCGCCCAGCAAGACTTGATCGCAGGCCTGCCGCAGTACCGCGACAGCGTGCTGGCCCTGCTCGACAAACTGAACTTCAATGGTGCTGCCACGGCCATTGAAGTCGGCCCCGGCGATGGTGCTTTTCTGCCGGAACTGGCCCGTCGCTTCAGCAACGTAACCGCGCTGGACAACAGCCCGGCGATGCTCGAACTGGCGCGTCAGGTATGTGAGCGTGAACGGCTGGCTAACGTCAGCCTGCAATTGGCCGATGCATTGAATGGCACAAGCCTGACGGCCGATTGCGTGGTACTGAACATGGTGTTGCACCATTTCGCCGCGCCGGCCGAAGCGCTCAAGCACATGGCCGGCCTGCTGCAACCGGGCGGTAGCCTGCTCGTGACAGAGTTATGTAGCCACAACCAGAGTTGGGCGTGGGTGTCCTGCGGTTATCTGTGGTTGGGGTGTGAACAGGTCGATTTGGCCCGTTGGGCCACCTCTGCGGGACTCGGTCCCGGGGAAAGC
>NZ_JBIVMY010000013.1:0-125913 GCF_044753325.1 Pseudomonas sp. NPDC088414
CTTTGCCGGGGGTACGACGACGTGCAGTTTCCCAGCCGTCGCCCATTTTGATGCCACGGCCCGGGTTGAGGATGTTGCTCATGCGGCCGAAGTGTTCGTCGGAGCAGGCGAGGGCGCGGCCACCGTTGAGGGCTGCGGCCAGATCCACTTGCTCGTTGTCGCCAACAGCCGACCAGTCGCGGAACGGAATACCGTACACGCGCAGACGGGCGACACCGCCGTCCGGGTAGATGTTGAAGCGCAGGTGGCTGAACGCTTTGTCGTTGCTGATTTCGTGGTAGTGGTGGCTGTTGCCTTGCAGCTCGACGGCTGACAGCACTTCAGTCCACTGGGTGTTTTCGTCCGGTTCGCCCGAGGCCAGGAAGCACGCTTCCAGCGAGGCCGATGGCGGGAAGTTGCCGGTGAAGAATGAAGTGTCGATGTCCACGCCTTTGATCGAACCCGGTACGCCCAGGCGGATCACCGCGCTGTCGTAGCCCTCAAAGCGCTTGCGGCGCGATTCCCAGCCGTCCATCCACTTGCCGTTGTCGTCGAACACACCCTCCTTCCACACGGCCGGGGTCGGCTGAAACAGACGATTGGCGTCTGCGAACCAGTCATCGGTGACCGAGATGATTTTGGTGCCCAGACGGGCATCGGCCAGGTTGACGAACTTCTCGAAAGGTACGGCGTAAGCTTTCATTCTTCTTGTCTGCCTTTAATAAGTTGGCTGGGGATGCTTGCAAGACCCTGGGTACTCTCCGCGTCTGATGTACTCGGGTCAGGCTTCGCTAAAGAGTCAGTAAACGGAACAGGGCGATCTTGTTGATCTCCGCCAGCGCGCATTTGAATTCGGTGTCGACCGAGTTGTGAATGCGCGTTTCGAACGCCGCGAGGATCTGATGCCGGTTGCTGCCTTTTACCGCCATGATGAAGGGAAACTTGAACTTGGCCTTGTAGGCGTCGTTCAGCTCGGTGAAGCGCTGGAACTCTTCGGCCGTGCATTGGTGAATACCGGCGCCAGCCTGTTCATGGGTGCTGGCTTCGGTCAGTTGGCCCTGGACGGCAGCTTTGCCGGCCAGGTCCGGGTGAGCATTGATCAGTGCCAGTTGACTGGCGTGATCGGCGCTCAACAGGATGTCGCTCATGCGCTGGTGCAGGGTTTCGATCTCGTCGATCGAAGCGTCCACTCCCAGGTCGTAGGCCTTCTCGGCCACCCATGGCGAATGTTCGTAGATGTCGGCGAAGGCTTTGACGAAAGCGTCGCGGCTCAGGGTCGACGGTTGCAGGGTTTGAAAGCGGCTCATTTAGCGGCCCCTTGGTACGGATGGGTTTCGTGCCAGTGACGTGCGATGTCGACGCGACGGCTGAACCACACCTGTTCATGACCTTTGACGTATTCGATGAAGCGTTTGAGCGAGGCGAGACGCCCCGGACGGCCGATCAGCCGGCAGTGCAGACCGATCGAAAGCATCTTCGGCGCTTCGGCGCCCTCGGCGTAGAGCACGTCGAACGCGTCCTTGAGGTATTCGAAGAAATCGTCGCCCTTGTTGAAACCCTGCACCTGGGTGAAGCGCATGTCGTTGGTGTCGAGGGTGTAAGGGATCACCAGGTGCGGCTTGCCGGTCGGGTTGTTCGGTTCCCAGTAAGGCAGGTCGTCGTCGTAGGTGTCGCAGTCGTAGAGGAAACCGCCTTCTTCCATCACCAGCCGACGGGTGTTCGGGCCGGTGCGGCCGGTGTACCAGCCCAGTGGGCGCTCGCCGGTGAGTTCGGTGAGGATGCGGATCGCTTCGAGCATGTGCTCGCGTTCCTGCGCTTCGTCCATGTACTGGTAGTCGATCCAGCGGTAGCCGTGGCTGCAGATCTCGTGACCGGCTTCGACCATCGCGCGGATCACGTCCGGGTGGCGCTGGGCGGCCATGGCTACGGCGAAGATGGTCAGTGGAATGTCGAATTCCTTGAACAGTTTCAGAATCCGCCATACGCCGGCGCGGCTGCCATACTCGTAAAGCGATTCCATGCTCATGTTGCGCGCGCCTTGCAGCGGCTGGGCGGCAACCATTTCGGAGAGGAAGGCTTCGGATTCTTTGTCGCCGTGCAGGATGTTGCGCTCGCCGCCTTCTTCGTAATTGAGCACGAAGGACAGGGCGATGCGCGCGTTGCCCGGCCAGTGTGGGTGAGGAGGGTTACTGCCGTAACCGATCAGGTCGCGTGGGTAGTCAGCGCTCACTGCAGTCTTCCTTCTTATTCGTTGACAGGTTTGTGTAACGGCCTGCACAGGCTGGCCTCACAGCGATGGGCTGATTGTATACAACTTTATTCTCAATTTGTAAGCCTGAATTTTCGCATTTTTCACCGACTGTCATCTTTTGCTGCTAATGGCGTGAACCTGCAAGAAACCTGCCTGACCAGTCAGCTAATGGATGTAAGGTTCAATAGACAGGCGCTTGAGGGGCAGATTGGCTGTAAATGCCCGAATGGCGGAGGTGAGGTGAAAAATGTCGTTTTTATTGTGTACAATTTTTTTGAAAAGTGTCTTAATCAGTCGCTCGCCGCAACTTTTCGTGCTCCGAATCGGTGCGGTCTCCTTTTTACCTGACTTCGGGAGGCGCGAAGTCTGACTGCTCTATGCGGCCAGGCGCGCAGAATCAATGGGACGTTTGACAACACACGTTTTGGACGCTGCACACGGTTGCCCGGGCAGCTCGATCAAGGTCGAGCTGTACCGCGTTGAAGGTTCGCATCTGGAATTGGTCGCCAGTGCAATCACCAACAGCGATGGCCGGGTCGATGCGCCGCTGCTGCAAGGCGATGAATATCGCACCGGGGTCTATCAGGTGCAGTTTCATGCCGGCGATTACTACCGCGCCCGTGGTGTACAGCTGCCGGAGCCGGCGTTTCTGGATGTGGTGGTGCTGCGTTTCGGCATCTCCGCCGAACAGGATCACTATCACGTGCCACTGCTGATCTCGCCTTACAGCTATTCCACCTACCGGGGCAGCTGACCCCCAAGCAGCTGCCCCCACCGGGAAGCGACTGCGCATATAGCTTCTTTGGTCTTTCGCCCGCTCACACTGCGGGCTTTTTTTCGGCCCTGAAAAAGTGGTGTCTGGTCTGACGCCATCGCTGGCAAGCAAGCTCCCACAGTGTCCGGGTCGTACACGAAAAATGTGAAGACCCCCGAACCTGTGGGAGCTGGCTTGCCAGCGATGCTTTTAGCGGCTCAACAGAGAAGCAGCGCCAGCCCCACTGAACAACCCGGCACTCACCCGGTTGAACCAGCTCTGCCCCTTGCCGCTACGCAGATAGCGCGCCGCACCATGCGCACCCAGCCCGTAAGCCAGTTTGCAGCACAGGTCGAGCACCACCCAGGTCGCGATCATGATCAGCAGCTGCGGCAGGAACGGTTGTTGCGCGCTGAGGAACTGCGGCAGAAACGCGGCGAAAAACAGAATGTCTTTCGGATTGCTCGCGCCCAATACAAAGGCCCGGCCGAACAGTGTGCGAAAACGCGGCACTGGCGCGGCCTGCGGCACTTCGGCGCCCACCGACGGCTGACGCGATTGCTGCCAGCTCTGCCAGGCGAGGTAGAACAGGTACAGCGCGCCGACGATCTTCAGGGCGCTGAACAATTGCTCCGACGCCAGCAGCAGGGCGCCGAGGCCCAGCGCCGACGCACTGAGCAGGCAGATCGAGGCGATCACGCCGCCGAGAAACGCCGGATAAGAGCGGCGCAAGCCGTAGTTCAGACTGTTGCTGATCATCAGCAACGACAGTGGTCCCGGAATCAGGATCACCACCAATGCAGCGCCGCTGAACAGCAGCCAGGTTTCCAGACTCATCACTTTGCTCCTTTTTTTGTTGTACTAAGAATGTGCAAAAGCCCCACCCGCGAGGGTGAGGCTGGTTTGACGCTTGAACAGCGTGACGCTTACAAGAAGATGAACTTGGCGATGAAGATCGCGCAGAGCACCCACAGGCTGACGGAAATTTCCTTGTACTTGCCGGTACCGGCCTTCAACGCCACGTAGGTGATGAAGCCCAGCGCAATGCCGTCCGCGACCGAGAAAGTCAGCGGCATCATGATCGCGGTGACAATCGCCGGAATCGCATCGGTGGCTTCGTCCCACTCGATGTGGGCCATGCCGCCCATCATCAGCATCGCGACATAAATCAGCGCACCGGCGGTGGCGTAGGCCGGAATCATCCCGGCCAGCGGTGCGAAAAACATCGCCGCTATAAATAGCACACCCACGGTGACTGCGGTAAGACCAGTCCGACCACCAGCCGCTACACCCGCGGCACTTTCCACATAGCTTGTAACCGGAGGGACACCGACCACCGCGCCGAAGACGCTGGAGGCGCTGTCGGCTTTCATCGCCCGGGAAAGGTTTTCGATACGCCCGTCAGCGTTGACCAGATTGGCGCGCTGGGCCACACCCATCAGCGTGCCGGCGGTGTCGAACATGTGCACGAAGAGGAAGGCCAGCACCACGCTGATCATGCTGACGTTGAACACACCGGCGACGTTCATTGCCATGAAGGTCGGTGCCAGGCTTGGCGGGGTCGACATGATCCCTTCGTAGTGCACGATGCCCAGGCCCCAACCGGCGAGGGTCACGGTGATGATGCTGATGAGGATCGCGCCGAAGACTTTGTGGTAGCTGAGGATCGCGATCATCAGGAAGCAGATCGCCGCCAGCAGCGGGCCGGGTTCACGCAGGGAGCCGAGTTTGATCAGGGTGGCCGGGCTGTCGACGACAATGCCAGCGGTTTTCAGACCAATCAGCCCGAGGAACAGGCCGACGCCAGCGCCCATCGCAAAGCGCAGGCTGACCGGGATGCTGTTGAGCAGCCATTCGCGAATCCGCGAGAAGGTCAGGATCATGAACAACACACCGGAAACGAACACCGCACCAAGCGCGGTTTCCCAGTTGTAGCCCATGGTGCCGACCACGGTGTAAGTGAAGAAGGCGTTGAGGCCCATGCCCGGTGCCAGGCCCACCGGCCAGTTGGCGTACAGGCCCATCAGCAGGCAGCCGAGTGCGGCGGCGATGCAGGTGGCGACGAAGGCTGCACCGTGATCGATCCCGGCATCGGCCATGATGTTCGGGTTGACGAAGATGATGTAAGCCATGGTGATGAAGGTTGTCAGACCGGCAATCAGCTCGGTCTTCACCGTGGTGCCATGCAAGCTGAGTTTGAAGATGCGCTCCAGCACGCCTGTGCGTAAGGGCGGCGAGAGTTCCAGCGTCGATGCTTCGGATTTGCGGCTTTCCACAGCGAGTACTCCTCAAGAGTTTTATTGTTATTTCCAGGGCCGGACCCATGAGGGGTGGCAGCAGCCCTTTGAGGCATACGCGAATTTGTTGACCATGCGGTCAGGAACTCGCACGCAGTGGATTATGCTTTTGTGTACAAATAAAGCAAATATTGTTTTTGGTTTTGTTTACGAAAGGTCAGGCGATAGGGATATATCGCCTTCAGAGACCCCATCGCTGGCAAGCCAGCTCCCACAGGGTTCGTGGGTTTCTTCACATCTGTGTACGCCGCTGCCCTTGTGGGAGCTGGCTTGCCAGCGATGAGGCCAGTCCAGTCAATCCAGATGTGACTGAGTGCTCCCGAGCGCCATATTCACCGCCAACCACCCATTCACCGCCGCCTCCCCAGCTTCAGCAAACACCCGCTCGAGCAACTTCACCTGTTCACGCCGTAACGCCTGCTCAAACTTCGCACCTTCAACGGTCAATTCCAGCAGCCGCTTACGCTTGTCTGCCTCCGACGCCACGCTCTCCACCAGATGCATTTCCTGTAACTGGCGCAACGGCATGTTCAGCGCCTGCTTGCTCACGCCGAGCAATCCCAGCAATTCCTTCACGCTCAAATTCGGATAACGCGCGATGAAAAACACAATCCGCTGATGCACCCGGGACAGGCCACGGCGCTCGAGCATTTCATCGGCTTTGGCGGTGAACGCCTGATAGCCGAAGAAAAACGCTTCCATCGCCTGTTGCTGGCTGGCGGGGTTTTTAAGGTCAAGCATGTTGACGTACTCGCTCAAGCTGTCGTAGTTTCGGTCAAGCAGTTTGACTCATTTTTCCCAGGCCTCGCTACCGGTGACTCCCATGGCTTTTTCCGAACGTGTCTCGCGCCTTAAAAGTTCTCTGATCCGTGAAATCCTCGCCGCCGCCCAGCGCCCGGAAGTGATGTCGTTCGCCGGAGGTCTGCCGGCCGAAGCCATGTTGCCGAAAGTTGAATGGGCCGACATGCCGCTGGCCCTCGGCCAATACGGCATGAGCGAAGGCGAGCCGGCGCTACGTGAAGCGCTGGCGGCGCAGGCGAGGGCGTTGGGTCTGGCGTGCACGGCGAGTCAGGTGCTGGTGGTCAGCGGTTCCCAGCAGACCCTCGATCTGGCGGCCAAGTTGTACATCGATAAAGGCACCGAAATTCTTCTGGAGGCGCCAACCTACCTGGCCGCGTTGCAGATCTTCCAGCTGTTCGGCGCCGATTGCCTGACCGTGCCGCAAGAGGCCGACGGCCCGAATCTGGCCCAACTGCGCAGTCGCCTGGAGCAGCATCGCCCGGCGTTCATCTACCTGATCCCGACGTTCCAGAACCCGTCCGCCGTGCGCTACAGCGAAGCCAAGCGCGCCGCCGTCGCCGCGTTGCTCGACGAATTCGGTGTGACCCTGATCGAAGACGAGCCGTACCGCGAACTGACGTTCGATGGCGGCAGCGCCAAACCGATTGCCGGACGCCTGAAAAAGGCCAGCTGGATCTACACCGGCACGGTGTCGAAAACCTTGCTGCCGGGTTTGCGCGTCGGCTACCTGATCGCTAGTCCGGACCTGTTTCCGCATTTGCTCAAGCTAAAACAGTCGGCGGATCTGCACACCAACCGCATCGGCCAGTGGCAGGCGCTGCAATGGATCGGCACGGAAAAATATCAGCAGCATTTGAGTGAATTGCGTGGCTTCTATCGCGAGCGCCGCGATGCGTTTCAAGCGGCGCTGGAAAGGCATTTTTCCGATCTGGCGGACTGGAACATGCCGCAGGGTGGGTTGTTTTTCTGGCTGACCTTGAAGCAGCCGCTGGATACGCGAACTTTGCTCAACGAGGCGCTGGCCAATGATGTGGCGTTCATGCCGGGTGAGCCATTCTTTCCCGAACCGGATAAAAACCTCGGGCACCTGCGTTTGAATTTCAGCCACATCGACCCGGCGCGACTGGATGAGGGGCTCAATCGTCTGGCGGCGGTGGTGAGGCAGGCGCAACTTGAGAAAGCGGCCTGAAAAACGAATAAACCGGCTTGAGGGCCGGTTTATTTTTGTCTGAGTAATGTGCTGTTCTTGCGGTCCTTATCGCTGGCAAGCCAGCTCCCACAGGTTTTGTGAACGCCACAGATTATTGTGGGAGCTGGCTTGCCAGCGATGGGGCCATAAGCAACACAACATCAATATCAGACCGCCGCAAATCGCTTATCCAGATAATCAATGATCACCTTGGACTCATACATCCACGTCGTCTGCCCATTCTCTTCAATGCGCAGGCACGGCACCTTGATCTTGCCGCCCTGATCCAACAGCGTCTGGCGATCCTGTTCATTGTTCTTCGCGTCCTTCAGTGCGACCGGCACATTCAGGCGACGCAGCGTACGACGGGTTTTCACGCAGAACGGGCAGGCGTGGAACTGATACAGGGTCAGGCCTTTGGCGGCGGCGTTGACTTGCGCCTGTACCTCGGCCGGGCGCTGTTTCTTGCCCGGGCGGGTGATGAAGTCAATGAAAATGATCAGTTGGCCAAGGCCGACACGAAGCGCTTTTACGAACACGTTGAAAGCCTCACGGTGCGAAGAGAGAAGGGCGCGCAGCTTACCCGATTTTTCACGGGCGAAAAAAAACCGGCGATCAACGCCGGTTTTTTTCTGCAGCCGATTACTTGATCAGGCTGAGGAACTCGCTGCGAGTCGCCGCGTTTTCGCGGAACTCGCCGAGCATCACCGAAGTGATCATCGACGAATTCTGTTTCTCGACACCGCGCATCATCATGCACATGTGCTTGGCCTCGATCACCACGGCAACGCCCAGCGCACCGGTGACCTGCATCACCGCATCAGCGATCTGGCGGCTGAGGTTTTCCTGGATCTGCAGGCGGCGGGCGTACATGTCGACGATTCGCGCGACCTTCGACAGGCCCAGCACCTTGCCGCTCGGGATATACGCGACGTGGGCCTTGCCGATGAACGGCAGCAGGTGGTGTTCGCACAACGAGTACAGCTCGATGTCCTTGACCAGCACCATTTCGCTGTTGTCGGAGCTGAACAGGGCACCGTTGGTGACCTCTTCGAGCGTCTGTTCATAACCGCGGCAGAGGTACTGCATGGCTTTGGCGGCACGCTTGCGCGTGTCGAGCAGGCCCTCGCGGGAGACGTCCTCGCCCAGTTGGCCGAGACTCGCGGTGTAATTCTGTTCCAGGGACATGAAACTACCTGTGGGGATTTTCGCAAAGGGCAAGGGTACGGTGGCGGACACAACCCTGCAAGTTCGGTGTAACGCGATTATTCGTCGCGGCCTTCCATCATCGTGCGTTTGAGCATCACGTACACCGCGCCCGCACCGCCGTGTTTCGCCTGGCACGAGGTGAAGCCGAGCACTTGCGGATGCTGACGCAGCCAGGTGTTGACGTGGCTTTTGATCATCGGCCGCTTGCCGTCCAGGCGCACGGCCTTGCCGTGGGTGACGCGCACGCAGCGGATTTCGAATCTGGTCGCTTCGGCGAGAAAGGCCCAGAGGGTCTCGCGGGCTTTTTCGACGGTCATGCCGTGCAGGTCGAGGCTGCCTTCGAACGGGATCTGGCCGACCTTGAGCTTGCGCATCTGGCTTTCCTGCACCCCGTCTCGGGCCCACATCAACTCGTCTTCGGGGCCGACGTCGATCACGAACTGATCGGACAGGCCATCCACGGTGGTGGTCTCGGTGCGCACGGTGGCGGACTGGCGCAGTTTGGCGATCTGCGCGCGGTCGGCCTTGGGTTTGCCGGTGTCGGCGCGGTCGTGCTTGATCGGCTTGACGCCTTGGATCGCACTTTTGAACAGGGAAAAATCGTCGTCTTGCATGTCAGCCTCCGCGAAGGGCGGCCAGTTTACCCAAGTCGAAACAAAACGGCCCGGCAAAAAGCCAGGCCATCACCTCAGTCGTGTTTTTTCATCAGGTGCGGGGACATGTTCAGTTCCCGCGATTGCCGGGCGCGGCGCCGGCATCGACGCCATAGCGCCACACCGAAGTACAGGAACAACAAGCCGACCGCAAGAATGATCGCCGAACCCATCGGCGTGGCATTCAGGTCGCCGAGCGCTGGTGGGCGCCCCAGCAGGCTGGCGGCCCCGGCCATCGCCAGCAGCACACCGAACGTCGCCAGAATGGCGGCGATCGCTGCGCCGAATCGAAAACGCCAGTTGCTTTGGCCTTTGGGCCGCAAGCGGCGTGCGTCAAATCCATCGGATAACTTCATTCCGACCTTCCTCAATGGGTATCGGCCCTTCGACCGGGAGTTGACCGGGTTGTTCCTGAGGCTAAGGCAATTGCAGCAAATGCGAGGCTTTTGCGGATGAGCGGCGCGGTGAGCCGCTCATCAGAGCAGATCAGATCAGATCTTGCGTCAGGGCGAGGGTGGCGAAGTTGTCGGCCATGATCGCCATTTCCGCTTCCTGGACCACGGCGGCGCTGAGCACGCGGCCCTTGAACGGCAGGTCACGGGTGGCGCAGGCGTCTTCGACCAGGGTGCAACGGAAGCCCAGGTTTTTCGCTGCGCGCACGGTGGTGCTGACGCTGGAGTGGCTCATGAAGCCGCAGACGATCAGGTCCAGCGAGCCAAGATTCTGCAGACGGTCCAGCAGTTCGGTGCCGTGGAACGCGCTCGGCAGCAGTTTGCCGATGATGGTTTCATCACCCTGCGGCTCAAGGCCAGGGATGAACTCGCCGCGCTCGCCCTGCGGGTCGAACAGGCCACCGACGGTGCCGAGATGACGCACGTGCACGATCGGCCGACCGGCTGCACGGGCCGCAGCGACCAGTTGTTTGATGTTCGCGACGGCCGCGTCCATGCCGCTCAGGGCCAGCGGGCCACTGAGGTACTCTTTCTGGGCATCGATGATGACCACGGTGGCATGGCTCAGGGTGGCCGCTGCGTAACCGCGGCCGCTGAGTTGAAACATCGTTTTTGGAACGGACATTCGGGGCTCCTTGGGGTGGGGCTTTTGCGGCATTGTCCTCTGGCTGAGCGGTTCTGTGAACCGCTACCATCGTAGGCAGCGTCGTTATTGGCCTGCAGCCTTGTCAAGTTACACGTTCTGTTCAATGGCTGATGCAAAAAACAGAAAAGTCCTACTGTCGCTCGACTGATTTTCCTGCGTCGTCGGCGCGCGTTTTGGCTGGTAGAATCGCCAGTCGTTTTTTCTGGAGTTCTGCCCCGTGATCACTTCCCGACTTCGTACCCTGCGCGACCACATCCGTTGGGCCGTCAGCCGCTTCCATGGGGAGGATCTGTTTTTCGGCCACGGCACCGACAACGCCTGGGATGAAGCCCGGCAGCTGGTGCTCGGAGCCTTGCACCTGCCGTGGGAGATCGCCGACAGCTACCTCGACTGTGCGCTGGAAGACGACGAACTGGTCAACCTGCAACGCCTGCTCAAGCGTCGCATCGAAGAACGCATCCCGACCGCGTACCTGTTGGGTGAGGCATGGTTCTGCGGCATGTCGTTCATCGTCGATGAGCGCGTGCTGATCCCGCGTTCGCCGATTGGCGAGCTGATCGAAAACCGCTTCGCACCGTGGATCGGCGACGAGCCGGCACGCATCCTCGACCTGTGCACCGGCTCCGGCTGCATCGGCATCGCCTGCGCCTACGAGTTCCAGAACGCCGAAGTGGTGCTGGCGGACCTGTCGTTCGAAGCGCTGGAAGTGGCCAACCAGAACATCGAGCGCCATGGCGTCGATGAGCGTGTTTACACCGTGCAGGGCGATGGTTTTGATGGCTTGCCGGGGCAGCGTTTCGACCTGATCGTGTCGAACCCGCCGTACGTTGACGCAGAAGATTTCGCCGACATGCCGGAAGAATACCAGCACGAACCGGAGCTGGGCCTGGCCTGTGGTGAAGACGGTCTGAACCTGGTACGGCGGATGCTCGCCGAAGGGGCGGATCACCTGACCGAGAAGGGGCTGCTGATCGTTGAGGTGGGCAACAGCCAGGTGCACGTCGAAGCGCTGTACCCGGAAGTCGACTTCGCCTGGCTCGATTTCGAGCGCGGCGGGCATGGCGTGTTCATGTTGACCGCAGAACAGTGCCGCGATCATCAGGCCCTGTTCGCTTCCCGCGTTTGACCTGACTGACTTCTGTGGCGAGGGAGCTTGCTCCCGCTGGTCTGCGAAGCAGACCCAAAATATGCAATGACGGTGCACCAGACATACCGCATGCGCATGTTTTACGACTGCTTCGCAGCCGAGCGGGAGCAAGCTCCCTCGCCACAGGTCATCGCTGATTTCAGCGGTGCGTAGCAATCCAGATCAACAACCCCGCCTGAAACACCGCAAACGCCACCAGACACGTAATGGTGAAGCGCAGCCCGGCGTCTTCACGCTTGAACTTGCTGACTTTGTCTTCCTGCTTCTTCAGCTTCACTTCCTGCTCGGCCAGATTTTGCTCGGCCTGTTGCAGCATCTGCGCCGCTTCGAGAATCTCGACGATCTGCAGCTTTTCGCTGTTCCAGTCGCCCAGCAAGTCACCGACCTGCACCTCTTTGACGCTGCCCTTCAAGTGCTGGGCATCGGCGTACACCACATCAAAACCGTGCACACGCAAGAAGTGATCGCGGCGCAGACGGGTGTCTTCGTTCAGCGCGTCCTTGTTGTTCAGGTCGATGCCGTCGACGGTGTAGGCGGGCCAGCGTTTTTTCGCCCAGTTGATGCCTTGCGCGGCCATGAAGCGGCCGATGCCACGGTTCAACGGTTCGATTTGCAGACCGCTGTCGGGGCCGAAATGCACACGTTTGCTGGTGTGATTGACCCACACGTCGAGGTGGTTCTGCTCTTTGCGCACGCGCTGGCCGGGCAGTTTGATCGCCATGCGCATCAGGCTGTGTTCTTTGCTGTTGCGCTCGGCATAGCCGAACTCGACAAAGCGCAACGGCCGGCCACCGGTATGACGGTCAGTCTGCAGGGGCGCCAGGCGGAGCATCTTGTGGTGCTCGACGCTGACGTCCGCCCATGGCAGCTCGACCGCTGGCGGTGCGTCTTTTTCAGCGGTGGTGTCGGGTGAAGTCGGGGTATCAGTCATAACGGCGAGATCCTGTCCAAGCCCTGCTTGTCGCCAGCCGATACGCTGGCGACAAAGGCTTATCGGCCGTTTTTTGCCGGACTGGAGGGCAAACTGCGGTTAACGGTTGCGAATGCCGTCAATAAATTCGATGAGTTTGCCGCCCAGTTCCGCCGCTAGTGGCAAATTGGGGTCCTTGTAGGAGGCCAATTGCCGCTTCACATCGGCGGGGACGATGCGCATGACGTGGTTCATGCCTTCGATCACCACCAGTTCGGCGTCGGGTTTCGCGGCTTTCAGCGCCTGCGCATCGCCGACGCCGACCTGCATGTCGTTGCTGCCCTGAACGATCAGCGCCGGCATCTTCAGTTGCGCAAAAGCCTTGGCCGGGTCCTGGCGGAACAGCGAAATCAGGTACGGCTGCACGCTCGGGCGGAAGATCGGTTGCAACGGCGCCGGCACGTCGGCATCGGTGTGACCAGCCTTGAGGCTGTCGAGAATCTGGTTACTTCGCAGCATCAACGGTGGCGGCAGGCTGCGCGCCAGTTGCTCGCGGATCACCTGATCCACCGGGCGCGCGCTGCCGGACAGCGAAATCAGCGCAGCAGCATCTGCGCGAGGAGCGGCGAGGGTGGCAATCAGGGCGCCTTCACTGTGACCGAGCACAATCAGCGGGCCGAAGCGCGGATCGCTTTTCAGCTTCTGGCTCCACGCTACAGCGTCGTCAACGTAGCCTTCCACCGACAGATTGCGCTCGTCAGGCGTGGCCGGCCGGCTCGCAGCCACCCCGCGCTTGTCGTAGCGCACGCTGGCGATGTTGTGTTTGGCCAGTACCCAGGCCAGCCGCTTGAGGCTGTCATTGCGCCCGCCATCGGGGTTGTTGCCGTCACGATCCGTAGGACCGGAGCCGGCAAGGATCAGGACAACCGGCACCGGGCTGTCGGATTTTGGCAGCAACAGCGAGCCGAAAAGTTCACCGTTACCGGTGTCCAGAGAGATCGGGCGCTGCAGGACAGTCGCGTGGGCAAAGCCGGTAAACAGGGTAAGACTCAAGATCAGAACTCGCAGCATCATCACGCCATCATTCGCCAAGGTGCCGGTTGGACTCACCAACACCGCTAAGGTTCGAGGATGAACTACTCGGTTAGCCTGCGTATACTGGCGCGCATCACGAATTCGGGTTTGATTTCACGGAGCGTCCTGCATGTCCGGCAATACCTATGGCAAGTTGTTCACTGTCACCACCGCTGGCGAAAGCCATGGTCCGGCGTTGGTCGCCATTGTCGACGGCTGCCCGCCGGGCCTGGAGATTTCCCTCGACGACCTGCAGCGCGACCTCGATCGCCGCAAGCCGGGCACCAGCCGCCACACCACCCAGCGCCAGGAAGCCGACGAAGTCGAAATCCTCTCTGGCGTGTTCGAAGGCCGCACCACCGGTTGCTCGATCGGCCTGCTGATCCGCAACACCGACCAGAAGTCCAAGGACTACTCGGCGATCAAGGATCTGTTCCGCCCGGCGCACGCCGACTACACCTACCACCACAAATACGGCGAGCGCGATTACCGCGGCGGCGGTCGCAGCTCGGCGCGGGAAACCGCCATGCGTGTGGCGGCCGGGGCCATCGCGAAGAAATTCCTCGCCACCCAGGGCATCGTCATTCGCGGCTACATGAGCCAGCTCGGCCCGATTGAAATCCCGTTCAAGACCTGGGATTCGGTGGAACAGAACGCCTTCTTCAGCCCGGACCCGGACAAGGTCCCGGAGCTGGAAGCCTACATGGATCAGTTGCGCCGCGATCAGGACTCGGTCGGGGCGAAGATCACCGTGGTTGCCGAAGGTGTGATGCCGGGTCTCGGCGAGCCGATTTTCGATCGCCTCGACGCTGAGCTGGCGCATGCGCTGATGAGCATCAACGCCGTCAAAGGTGTGGAAATCGGCGCCGGTTTCGCCTGCGTCGCCCAGCGCGGCACCGAGCATCGCGATGAACTGACCCCGGAAGGTTTCCTCAGCAACAACGCCGGCGGCATTCTCGGTGGCATCTCGTCCGGTCAGCCGATCGTCGCGCATCTGGCATTGAAACCGACGTCGAGCATCACCACCCCGGGCCGTTCGATCGACATCCACGGCAACCCGGTGGACGTGATCACCAAGGGCCGTCACGACCCGTGCGTCGGCATCCGCGCCACACCGATTGCCGAAGCGATGATGGCCATAGTGCTGATGGATCACCTGCTGCGTCACCGTGGGCAGAACGCCGACGTGCGCGTCAGCACCCCGGTGCTGGGTCAGCTTTGATGGTTGATCGCCAAGCCGTCGCGGCCTGACCGTGGCGGCGCTCCCGTACTGGCGGCTGTCCAGTTTCTATCTGTTCTATTTCGCCTTGCTCGGTTCGACGGCGCCATTTCTGGCGCTGTACTTCGATCACCTCGGGTTCAGCGCTGCGCGGATCGGCGAGCTGGTGGCGATCCCGATGCTGATGCGCTGTGTGGCGCCGAACATCTGGGGCTGGCTCGGCGACTACACCGGCAAGCGCCTGGCCATCGTGCGCTTCGGCGCGGTGTGCACGCTGCTGACGTTCTCGCTGATTTTCGTCAGCAAGACCTACGCCTGGCTGGCGATGGTCATGGCGCTGCATGCGTTCTTCTGGCACGCGGTGCTGCCGCAATTCGAAGTCATCACCCTCGCGCATTTGCAGGGGCAAACCTCGCGCTACAGCCAGATTCGCCTGTGGGGCTCGATCGGTTTCATCATCACCGTGGTCGCGCTGGGCCGACTGTTTGAATGGCTGAGTCTCGATATCTACCCGGCGGCGCTGGTGCTGATCATGGCCGGTATCGTCCTCAGCAGTTTGTGGGTGCCGAATGCGCAACCGCCGCAAGGCAATCGGCCGAGCGGGGAGGGCTTCCTCAAGCAATTGCGCAGCCCCGGTGTGCTGGCGTTTTACGCCTGCGTTGCGCTGATGCAGATGAGCCACGGTCCGTATTACACCTTTCTGACCTTGCACCTTGAACGACTCGGTTACAGCCGTGGCGTGATCGGCATGCTTTGGGCCGTGGGCGTGGTCGCCGAAGTGCTGATGTTCATGGCGATGAGCCGGATTCTCGTGCGCTTTTCCTTGCGTCGGGTGCTGATGGCGAGTTTTCTGCTGGCGGCGCTGCGCTGGTTGCTGCTAGGTTCGTTCGCCGAATTCCTCTGGGTGCTGTTGTTGGCCCAGGTGCTGCACGCGGCGACCTTCGGCAGCTTTCATGCGGCTGCCATCGCCTTCGTGCAACGTAGCTTCGGTGCGCGTCAGCAAGGTCAGGGCCAGGCGTTGTACGCAGCGCTGGCCGGCACCGGTGGCGCGCTCGGCGCGTTGTATTCCGGTTACAGCTGGAATGCCCTCGGCGCAACATTGACCTTTAGTATTGCCAGTCTCGCGGCGCTCGCTGCTGCCGTTATCATTGCCACACGTATGCAAGAGGACAGGCCATGAGCCTTACGCGTGAACAGCTCGCCCAGCAGATCGTCGACGCCGGGCGTTTCCTTTATGGTCGCGGCTGGTCGCCGGCCACCAGCAGCAATTACTCGACGCGCCTGTCGCCGAGCGAAGCGCTGCTGACCGTGTCCGGCAAGCACAAGGGCCAGTTGGGCCTGGACGACGTGCTCGCCACGGATTTGTCCGGCAACAGTCTGGAACCGGGCAAAAAACCCTCCGCCGAAACCCTGCTGCACACCCAGCTCTATAGCTGGCGCGCTGAAATCGGTGCGGTGCTGCACACCCACTCGGTGAACGCCACGGTGCTGTCGCGCCTGACGCCGCAAGACTTTATCGAGTTCGAAGACTACGAACTGCAAAAGGCCTTCAGCGGCATCTCCACCCACGAATCCCGGGTGCGCGTGCCGATCTTCGACAACGATCAGGACATTGCGCGCCTCGCCGCCAAGGTGCAGCCTTGGCTCGACGCCCATCCCGATTGCGTCGGTTACCTGATTCGCGGCCACGGCCTCTACACCTGGGGCGCGCAGATGAGCGATGCCCTGCGGCAGATCGAGGCTTTTGAATTCCTGTTTGAATGCGAGTTGAAAACCCGCAGCGTCATGAACCGCCAAGGCTGACTTCACCAGAAGCCGCCCATTCGCCTGATGAAATGCACTGCCCGACCGGTCTGCAAGAGCCGGACGGCAAGGCCGATACCGAGGAATTGCCCATGAGCAGCCTGTCCGTCTATCACGTATCCAGCCCCGAGATCCCGAACAAGGTGCTGACCCATTTCGAAGACATCGCCTCGACGCTCGCCGAGCAGGGCGTGCGCTTCGACCGCTGGCAAGCCGCGGCGAAGATCCAGCCCGGCGCCAGTCAGGAAGAGGTGATCAGCGCCTATCAGGAGCAGATCGACAAACTGATGACCGAACGCGGTTACATCACCGTCGATGTGATCAGCCTCAACAGCGATCACCCGCAAAAAGCCGAACTGCGCGCCAAGTTCCTTGAGGAGCACCGCCATGGCGAAGACGAAGTGCGCTTTTTCGTCGCCGGTCGTGGCCTGTTCACCCTGCACATCGACGATTACGTCTACGCGGTGTTGTGCGAAAAGAACGACCTGATCTCGGTGCCGGCCGGTACCAAGCACTGGTTCGACATGGGCGAGCACCCGCACTTCGTGGCGATTCGCCTGTTCAACAACCCGGAAGGCTGGGTCGCCAATTTCACCGGCGAAGACATCGCCGGGCGCTTCCCGCGACTGGAGGACTGAGCCAATGTCGATCAAAGCCATTGTCACTGACATTGAAGGCACCACCAGCGCGGTGAGTTTCGTGTTCGACGTGCTGTTCCCGTATGCGGCCAAACACCTGCCGGACTTCGTGCGGCAGAACGCCGAACGTGCCGATGTGGCTGAGCAACTCGACGCCGTGCGCCGTGACAGCAATGCACCGCAGGCCGATGTTGAACGGGTTGTTGAAATTCTCTTGAGCTGGATCGAGGAAGATCGCAAAGCCACGCCGCTCAAAGCCTTGCAAGGCATGGTCTGGGCGCAGGGTTATCACGCCGGGCAGTTGAAGGGGCATGTTTACCCGGATGCCGTTGAAGCGCTGCAACGCTGGCACGCGGCGGGTTATCAACTGTTTGTGTATTCGTCGGGTTCGATCCAGGCGCAGAAGCTGATCTTCGGCTGCTCCGAGGCGGGGGATCTGACACCGCTGTTCAGCGGTTACTTCGACACCACGTCGGGGCCTAAACGCGAAGAACAGTCCTATCGCAACATCCAACAGGCGATTGGCGTCGAACCGGGGGAGATTCTGTTTCTGTCGGACATCGTCGAGGAACTGGATGCCGCGCAGGCTGCCGGTTTGCAGACCTGTGGCCTGGCCCGCGAGGGTGGAGAACTGGGAAGCCATATCACCGTCGACAGCTTCACCGGCATCGAACCCGAAGCCTTCTAACCACACAAGTCCCTGCAGGAGCTGCCGAAGGCTGCGATCTTTTGATCTTGATTTTGGTATTAAAGATCAAGATCAAAAGATCGCAGCGTTCCGCAGCTCCTACATAAAAAGCGTCCACAAAAAAACAGGCCGGGCAGTGAAAGCTGTCCGGCCTGTTTTTGTTTAAAGCTGTTTAAAGCTTCGAATCAATTACAGCGAGTGATACGTCGGCAACGCAAAGCGCTGCTGGCTTTGCAGCATCGCAATTTGCGGCAGCTCACTGGCTTCTTCCGCCAGGTCACGACGAATCGCGCTGATTGCCCACGACAGCTGGTCGGCATTGTGCATTTGCTGATACGTCAGGGCGCGTTTGAACACTTTGCCTTCACTGCTGCGCAGTGTCAGCAGAATCCCGCCATCGGGACGTGGCGCAGTGGTGACGTTGAAGTTGGAGAACAGCGAGGTAAATTTTTCTTGGATCAGGCTCATGTCTTTCAGCTCCGTATGCACTTGAATGGCAAGCATGCAGAGGAGGTTGCAGCGATTGTGCCAGCACGCTAAAAAATAAAAATCTATATAAATCAATAAGTTAAAAATCGTGAAATTTGCAGGGGTCGTGCAAACTGCATGAATGGCCATCGTGCATCCTGCATTTTGCGGGATTCTCATGAGGCGCACGGAACCAAATGGCAAAGGCGCAATCACCGCCGCCAAGCGTGACAGGGCGGATACAAAACATTGCAAAAACCGCGTGTACAGGCCGAGAAGCGCTGACGTATTTTCGATCTCGACCTTGCCCACAACGCAGGTCATGCCCACAGCCCGAACAATAAAAAACCGGCCGACCAGGCCGAACGGGGAGCTGCCATGAGTCACGCGCCGAGCGACACGATTACCTGGAGCATGATGCTCCGCAAACTGCCGACGATCGCCAAAGCCATCCCGCGGGTGGTCAAGGGCATGAAAGTCGCCAACGTCACGGATCCGACCCAAACGTGTGGCCTCGGCTGGACCTTCGAGCAAGCCACGTTGCGCAACCCTGACGGCGTGGCATTGCTGCAGGACAACGTCTTGCTCACCTATTCGCAGGTCAACCAATGGGCCAACAGGATTGCCCATTATCTGAGTGCGCAGGGCATCGGCAAGGGTGATGTGGTGGCGGTGTTCATCGAAAACCGCCCGGAACTGCTGGTGACCATTCTGGCGCTGGCCAAGGTCGGCGCAGTCAGCGCGCTGCTCAATACTTCGCAGACCCGCGACACGCTAATTCACAGCATAAATCTGGTGGCGCCAGTGGCGATTGTCCTCGGTGAGGAACTGCAGCCGGCGTTTGCCGCGATCCGCGAGCAGGTGTCGATCCCGGCGCAGCGGACCTGGTTTATCGCCGACCGTGATACCTATAGCCACCCGGGCATTGCGCCCGAGGGCTACATCAACCTGATCAGTGCCAGCGCCGATGCGCCCGGTGACAACCCGCCCAGCAGCGGCGAAGTGTTCTTCGACGATCCGTGCTTTTACATCTACACCTCCGGCACCACCGGTCTGCCCAAGGCCGGCGTGTTCAAGCACGGGCGCTGGATGCGCAGCTCCGCCAGCTTCGGCATGATCGCCCTGAACATGGGCCCCGACGATGTCGTCTATTGCACCTTGCCGCTGTACCACGCCACCGGCCTTTGTGTGTGCTGGGGCTCGGCGATCAATGGCGCTTCCGGGTTTGCGATCCGCCGCAAGTTCAGCGCCAGCCAGTTCTGGTCGGACGTGCGTCGCTACAACGCAACCACCCTCGGCTATGTCGGCGAGTTGTGCCGTTATCTGGTCGATCAACCGGCCAGCGCCGATGACAGCCGTCACGCGGTGCGCAAGATGATCGGCAACGGTTTGCGCCCCGGCGCCTGGGCCGAGTTCAAGACCCGGTTTGCCGTCGAGCACATCTGTGAGCTGTACGCGGCGAGCGACGGCAACATCGGCTTCAGCAATATCCTCAATTTCGACAACACCATCGGTTTTTCGCTGATGGCCTGGGAACTGGTGGCCTACGACCACGACAGCGGGCAGCCGTTGCGCAGCGCTGATGGTTTCATGCGCAAGGTCAACAAAGGCGAGCAGGGTCTGTTGCTGGCGCGGATCGACGAAAAAGCCCCGCTGGACGGTTACACCGATCCGCAGAAAACCGCCAAGGTTGTATTGCACGATGTGTTCAGCAAGGGCGACCGCTTCTTCAACACCGGCGACTTGCTGCGCAATATCGGTTTCGGCCACGCGCAGTTCGTCGATCGACTTGGCGACACCTATCGCTGGAAGGGCGAAAACGTCTCGACCACTGAAGTGGAAAACCTGTTGCTGCAGCACCCGCATATCTCCGAGGCCGTCGCCTACGGTGTCGAAGTGCGTAACACCAATGGTCGCGCCGGCATGGCGGCAATCACGCCCGCCGAGTCACTGGCGACCCTGGATTTCACCGAATTGCTCGCATTCGCCCGTCAGCGCATGCCGGCCTATGCGGTACCGCTGTTCCTGCGGGTGAAGGTGAAAATGGAAACCACCGGAACCTTCAAATATCAGAAGACCCGCTTGAAAAACGAAGGCTTCGACCCCGGCCAGACGGGCGATGACCCGATCTACGCGTGGTTGCCCGGCACCCAGACTTACGTGCAGGTGACGGACGCAGTTCTGGCCGATATTCATCAGGGCAAATATCGTTATTGAGGTTGGCTATGGCACGACTTGAGAAAAAGGGGGTGACAGCTATGGTCGCGCTCGGGAAACTGTCGGCTTTGCGAATAACCGAAAGTGGAGTTGCCCCATGTCTGACCAAAGCCGCCAGATGACCCCTGAAGAAGCTGCCGAATTCACCGAGCAGGTGTTCAACAAGGCGCGCGAAGGTGATGCGCTGATGCTCGATCGGCTGATCAGCGCCGGTTTGCCGGTCAACCTGAAAAACAGCAAGGGCGACACCCTGCTGATGCTCGCCAGCTACTACGGTCACGTCGATGCGGTACAGGTGCTGCTCAAGCACAAGGCCGATCCGGAAATGCGCAACGGTAATGGCCAGAGCCCGATTGCCGGTGCAGCGTTCAAAGGTGACGTGGCGGTGGTCAAGGCGTTGGTGGAGGCGGGCGCGGAGATTGAAGGTTCGTCCTTCGATGGTCGTACCGCGTTGATGATGGCGGCGATGTTCAACCGTGTTGAAATCGTTGATTACCTGATCGGCAAAGGTGCGAACCCGCAAGCCAAGGACGCCAACGGCGTCACCGCGCTGGACGCGGCTCGCACCATGGGCGCGGTCGATACCACGGCGCAGCTGGAAAAACTGCTGGCCTGAACTCGATTCTCCAGTTGATGTGAATCTTGTGGCGAGGGAGCTTGCTCCCGCTCCAGTGCGCAGCGCTGGTAAAAATGGTGAAATCACTGTTTGGGGCCGCTTCGCGCCCCAGCGGGCGCAAGCTCCCTCGCCACAGTTGTTCTGTGTGCAGCCTGAGGCTGCAATGCGCTATCCTCCGCGCCCTCATATTCACCTGCCACAGGATCTACCCTCATGAAAGCCGCCCTCGTCGAACTCATCAGCAAAATCAGCTCCGGCTGCATGGCCGAGGACGAGATCCTGAAGGTGGGGGACGAAGCGGCGCAGGCCTATGCCGATGCCGATGGGTTTCTGGCGGCCAACCCGGACATCAACTACGACGACAGCTTCCCGATCCCGCTGGGCGAGTGGGTGGTGGTCGGCAGCCTGCCGGAAACCGTGCTGTTCCAGGCTGATACCTACGCTGACCTGTTCGCGCAGATCATCGCTTCGTTTGGCCCGGGCGTGGATTTCAACCTCAAGCCCAAGCAACTGGCCAAGACCGAAGCGCTGACCGCGTTGAACCGCATCCAGGTGCAGATGAGCAGCCTGAACAAGGAAAACGGCGGTTACACGCTGATGAATTTCAGCCAGTTGCTCGACGACGAGCTGCAAGTGGTGCTGGTCTACGGCAACGACGTGCCACGGGTGCTGGAGCTGTGCGCTGAGGTCGGTATCGCTGCGGCACCTTCGCTGGAGGCGCTGAAAGTCGCCGTTCACGTCTGAAAGCAATAAAAGGGAACCCTGCGCGCGACCGTCTATCCTAAAAGTGCATGCCACTATTCTGGAGTGACACCATGGGTTCCACGTTCAACGGTCTGATTGGCCTGATCATTCTTGCCCTCGACATCTGGGCCATCATCAACGTACTGAAAAGCGGCGCCGAGACCGGGATGAAAATCCTCTGGGTCCTGCTGATCATTCTCCTGCCGGTGCTGGGCCTGATCATTTGGGCGATCGCCGGGCCGCGGGGCAACGTGCGGGTCTGACCACAACTTTGAAAGTACCCCATAACCTGTGGGAGCTGGCTTGCCAGCGATAGCATCGCAGCGGATTCACTGACAGACCGCGTTGATTGCATCGCTGGCAAGCCAGCTCCCACAAGGTTATGCGGATTGCCGATGAACAGAGGTTCGACCTGTCATCTTCGGCAACGTAGAATGCGCGCCTTTCCCGGGCAATCGTCCCCACGATCGACGCCCGCGCATTCATCGGAGCACTTGACCATGACCGTCACCAAGACCAGCGAGTACCTGGAAACCCTCTACGAAGGCTACGGCCAGCGTTTTCGCATGGAAAAACTGCTGCACGAAGTGCGCACCGAACACCAGCACCTGGTGATCTTCCAGAACCCGCGCATGGGTCGGGTAATGGCGCTGGACGGCGTGATCCAGACCACCGAAGCCGATGAATTCATCTACCACGAAATGCTCACCCACGTGCCGATCCTCGCCCACGGCACCGCCAAGCGCGTGCTGATCATCGGCGGCGGCGACGGCGGCATGCTGCGCGAAGTGACCAAGCACGCCAGCGTCGAGCACATCACCATGGTCGAGATCGACGGTACTGTGGTCGACATGTGCAAGGAATTCCTGCCGAACCACTCCAAGGGCGCCTACGACGACCCACGGCTGAACCTGGTGATCGACGACGGCATGCGTTTTGTTGCCACCACCACGGAAAAATTCGACGTAATCATCTCCGACTCCACCGACCCGATCGGCCCGGGCGAAGTGCTGTTCTCGGAGAACTTCTACCAGGCCTGCCACCGTTGCCTGAACGAAGGCGGGATCCTCGTGACCCAGAACGGCACGCCGTTCATGCAGATCGATGAAGTCAAGACCACCGCCGGCCGCCTGCGCAGCCTGTTCCCGGACTGGCACTTCTATCAGGCGGCCGTGCCGACCTACATCGGCGGTTCGATGACCTTCGCCTGGGGCTCGACCAACCCGGCCTACCGCAAGCTGAGCCGTGAAACCCTGCAACAGCGCTTCATCGGCAGCGGCATCGTCACTCGCTACTACAACCCGGAAATCCACATCGGCGCATTCGCGCTGCCACAGTACGTGCTGCAGGCGATCAACAAGCCCAGCAACGACTGACCAGGTCGATGGATTCCTTGTGGCGAGGGAGCTTGCTCCCGCTTGAGTGCGCAGCACTCACAAAATCTGCGATTTCTAAATATTTTGGGGCCGCTTCGCAGCCCAGCGGGAGCAAGCTCCCTCGCCACAAAATTTTTCCAGTCATGAAAATGATGTTTTTTTCATGTTCGTGCGCCGCAATCCTTTTGAACGATCAATCTCGCCAAAAGTCGAGATAGATGTAAGCCCATTTGCGGGTTTGATCGAGGAGGCACCGATGCAAAAGTGGAAAGTCACTTTCGTGGACGATCATGGTGAAATTGTCGATGAGGTGTTCGAGCGCGCGGAATGCCCCAGCGACGACGAGGCTGCACGCCTGATCAAGGAACGGCTTCTGCCCGTGGCCGCCGAACTGGATCTGAACGATCTGGAAGGGCGCACCCCCGACGCCGGGGCGAAAAGCCTGAAAACCCAGAACAGCATCGAAATCCGCAGCATCACTCCAATCTGAAAACTTCCTTTCATCCGAAGCAACCAGGCCTTGGCAGCAGCTCTACCTTGGGGCTAATCTGCAAGCGAGATCAGCGAAACGATCGCTAAGGTCTGGTCTTGTCAGCTACATGCTTGTTTCCCGCCGGCAACCCGTTTGCCGATGTACTTTTGGCCTGTAAGGCCCGGGGCGGGAATACGGAAAGTCTATCCATCTATCCGAGGGGGACGATTCATGAGCACAGCCTATCAAGAAGACATCAGCAGCAATGTTCTGCGCCGCATGAAAGAAGGCGGTTTCGACTTTTCCCGATTCCATCCCATCGAGTTCTACGCCATTTTCCCGGACGAGGAGCGGGCGCGCAGGGCGGCAGGCAAATTTCGTGGTGAATCCATCAATGCCCAGGTCAGTGCGCGCGACGATGGCGCCTGGTCGCTGGAATTGAGCAAAGTGATGTACGCGACCTATGACGACATTGGCGATTTCGAGCAGGGCTTCTCTGCCGTGGTCGAGCCGCTGGGCGGCATCATCGAAGGCTGGGGAGTCAAGCAGGAGGTGCGCAACCGCCATCGTCTGAACTGATCTCTGGTTTAGCTTTTTTAAAGTCAAAAGATCGCAGCCTTCGGCAACTCCTACAGGTGATTGGTAGGAGCTGCCGGAGGCTGCGATCTTTTGCTTTTGCTTTCAAAACATTTCAGAAAGGCAAAAAAAAGCCACCGGAGAGGGTGGCTGAAAGGGAAGACCGATAAGGAGAGGAAACCGGTCAGGGTCACGGCCTGCGGGGACTGCACGGGCAGTCCGGATCAGGTGGGCTGCAGCCTCCCTTGTGGGAAGTTTGCAGCGGATGCGCGGATTATCCGCAGCCCGGCGCAAGCAGTGAAATCAACTCTGACTATGCTGGTGATAGGCGATGCAATGCGTCGCAATGAAGCGGGGGCAATCCGCTTGGGGCATTTGCCGCACAGGAATGGTGCGGTGCTTGCGGCGTGATTATCCAAGCGATTGAAATCAAAGCGTTTATGCCGATGGCACGGGCCTTGCGAAGGCCTGTAGGTCCGGGTGACAAGGAGTACGGCATGATCCGCACCTATTTTGATGAAATGTACGATGCCGGCGGCCAGGTCCGCCCGCATTACCGCGAGTTCGCCCGCTGGCTGGCGGACACGCCTGACGAGTTGCTGGCACAACGGCGACGCGAGGCCGATCTGCTGTTCCACCGGGCCGGGATTACCTTCACGCTCTATGGCGATGAGCAGGGCACCGAGCGCCTGATTCCATTCGACACCATTCCGCGCAGCATTCCCGCCAGCGAGTGGCGGATCGTCGAGCGCGGCTGCATCCAGCGGGTCAAGGCGTTGAACATGTTCCTCGCCGACCTTTATCACGAGCAGCGCATCATCAAGGCCGGGATCATCCCCGCCGAACAGGTGCTGGCCAACGAGCAGTACCAGTTGGCGATGCAGGGCCTGGATCTGCATCGCGATATCTATTCGCACATTTCCGGCGTCGATCTGGTGCGCGATGGCGACGGCACCTACTACGTGCTCGAAGACAACCTGCGCACCCCGAGCGGCGTGAGCTACATGCTCGAAGACCGCAAGATGATGATGCGCCTGTTCCCCGAACTGTTCGCCGCCCAGCGCATCGCGCCCATCGACCACTATCCGAACCTGTTGCTCGACACGCTGAAAAGCTCCAGCCCGATCGACGATCCGAGCGTGGTGGTGCTGACGCCGGGGCGTTTCAACAGTGCGTTCTTCGAACATGCCTTCCTCGCACGGGAAATGGGCGTTGAACTGGTGGAGGGTGCCGACCTGTTCGTGCGCGACGACAAGGTCTTCATGCGCACCACCGACGGGCCGAAAGCGGTGGACGTGATCTACCGCCGTCTCGACGACGCGTTCCTCGATCCGCTGGCATTCAACCCCGACTCGATGCTCGGTGTGCCGGGGCTGTTGTCGTCCTATCGCTCGGGCAACGTGGTGCTGGCCAATGCCATCGGTACTGGCGTGGCGGACGACAAATCGGTGTACCCGTTTGTCACCGAGATGATCCGTTTCTACCTCGACGAAGAACCGATCCTGAAGAACGTGCCGACCTGGCAGTGCCGTAACCCCTCGGAACTGTCCCATGTACTGGCCAATCTTGCGGATCTGGTGGTCAAGGAAACCCAGGGTTCCGGCGGATACGGAATGCTGGTGGGGCCGGCATCAACCACGGCGCAGATCGATGCGTTCCGTGAGCGGATCAAGGCCAAGCCCCACGCATACATCGCGCAGCCGACGCTGTCGTTGTCGACCTGTCCGACCTTTGTCGAAAACGGTATCGCGCCGCGCCATATCGACCTGCGTCCGTTTGTACTGTCTGGCCGCGAAACCCGGGTTGTGCCCGGCGGTTTGACCCGTGTCGCCCTGCGTGAAGGCTCCCTGGTGGTGAACTCCTCCCAGGGCGGCGGAACCAAGGACACCTGGGTGGTCGAGGATTGAAGGAAGCTTGCCATGTTAAGTAGAACTGCCTCGGATCTGTACTGGATGTCGCGTTACCTGGAGCGGGCGGAAAACCTCGCACGGATGCTCGATGTCAGCTATTCGCTGTCGCTGATGCCGCAGGACGGTCGCGGCGACGGTCTGCACGAACTGGCCATGCCGCTGTTGATCACCGGCACCCTCGACGATTACCTGGAGCGTCACGGCGAATTGCATGCCGAACGCCTGTTGCATTTCTTCGCCCTCGATGCGGCCAATCCGGCGAGCATCTACAGCTGCCTCGGCGCCGCGCGAGCCAGTGCGCATGCGGTGCGCGGGCGCATCACTGCGGACATGTGGGAGAACATCAACGCCACCTGGCTGGAGATTCGCGGCATCGCCGAGCAGGGCCTCAGCCGCTACGGCATGAGCCGCTTCTGCGAGTGGATCAAGGAGCGCTCGCACCTGTTCCGGGGCGCGTCCTACGGCACGATCATGCGCAACGATGCGTTCCGCTTCATTCGTCTGGGAACGTTCATCGAGCGTGCGGACAACACGCTGCGCCTGCTCGATGCGCGCTATGAAATGGCTGGTGATCAGGCCGAAGCGGTCAGTGACGGTACGGCGCACGCCTATTACCAGTGGAGTGCACTGTTGCGAGCGCTGTCATCGTTCGAGGCCTACACCGAGATCTATCGCGACGCCCCTGGCGCCCGGCATGTCGCCGAACTGCTGCTGTTGCGTGCGGATGTGCCGCGTTCGCTGCGCGCCTGCACCGAGGAAATCGACCAGATCCTCGCCCAATTACCCGGCGCCAATGGCCGTCCGGCACAACGCCTCGCCGCCGAGATGGACGCGCGTCTGCGTTACACCGGGATCAACGAAATCCTCGCCGAAGGCCTGCACGCCTGGCTCACCGAATTCATCCCGCTGGTGCGCCAGTTGGGCAACGCGATTCACAGTTCATACCTGGAGGCTGCATGAGACTTTCCATAAGCCACGAGACCACCTATCACTATGAAGATCAGGTGCGAGCGAGCATCCAGTATCTGCGCCTGACCCCGCACGACAGCGAGCGTCAGCACGTGTTGAGCTGGCAACTCGACCTGCCGCGTCCAGTGCGCGCCCAGCTCGATCCGTTCGGCAACATCCTGCATGTGCTGACCATGGACGAGCCGCACGAAGCGATCATCATCGGCGCCCGGGGGCAGGTCGATATCGATGAGTTGCGCGAGGCCGAGCATGAGAGCCAGTCGGCGCTGCCATTCCTGCGCTTCACTCGCCTGACCGAGGCGGACGAAGCGCTACGGGCGTTTGCCGACAAGTCCTGCAAGCAGCGACGTGATCGCACCGCGCTGATCGACCTGATGCACGGTTTGAACCAGCATATGAGCTACACGCCGGGTTCCACCGAAGTCGACACCAGCGCCGCCGAAGCCTTCGCCGGGCGTGCCGGGGTTTGTCAGGATCACACCCATGCCTTTCTCGCCTGTGCACGTAGCCTGGGGATTCCGTCGCGTTATGTGTCGGGTTATCTGTACAGCGAGGACGCCGAACATCTGGCCAGTCATGCCTGGGCCGAAGCGTGGCTGGATGACGCGTGGTACAGCTTCGACGTGACCAACCAACTGGCTCGACCCGAGCGCCATTTGAAACTGGCGGTGGGCCTGGATTATCTGGATGCCTGCCCGGTACGCGGCATGCGCCGGGGCGGTGGGAGCGAGCAGATGCATGCGAAGGTGTTCGTGTCGCCGACGCCAGTCATCTCCGTGCAACAACAATAACGGGTTCACACGTAACCCTTGTAGGAGTGAGCCTGCTCGCGATAGCAGTCGTCAGTTTAAGGATCAGTGACTGACACTCCGCTATCGCGAGCAGGCTCACTCCTACAGGGGAATGTCGTCAGGGCTTAATTTTGCGCCCAGCCATGTGCTGCAGATAACCGATCAGCAACTGCAAATCCCCCTCCGGCAACACATCCGCCGAAAACCCCGGCATCTTCGCCTGCGGCCACTGGCGCAAACTCTGCGGATCACGAATGTAGCGCTTGAGGAAGTCCGCGCCGAAATACTCGGTCGGGTTGTACGGAATATTCAGATCCGGCCCGAACTGCGCATCCCCCGCACCGTTCAACCGGTGACACGCCAGGCAGTTCTTCTGAAACAGAGCAAAACCCTGATTCACCGGGTCAGTCGCCTTGAGCTTGGGATCCGGCAACAGCGCAGGGAAGCGCTCGGCCACTGGTGCCATGCGTTTGATGCTCGCCACCTGGAACGGCCATTGTTCCGGGCTGATATTGCCGGCCTGCGGGTCGGTCCAGACCAGATAGAACGGCCCGGCACTGTGCTTGCCTTCGGACAGCGGCGGCCACGGCTGCGTCGGGTCTTCGATCGCCAGCCACGCTTGTGCGCCTTTGGTGTTGAGCAACGGAGCGGCGCTGAGTTCGGCGGCAAACCCGTCCAGCGCCACCGCTTGCAGGTGATCGTCCGGCTCGATCCCGGTAAGCAGCGCCGCCACGGGCACGACGCGATAAGTCATGTCCTTCTTGTAGGACACATCGTTCTTGATGGTGAGGTTTTGTACCTGAGGATGCTTGAGCAATTCCGCGGTTTGCCAGGTGCGATGGGTTGTGCCCAGCTGTAATTCCAGCTGCGCGGCAGACAAGGGCATGCTCAGCAGCAGGGCCCAGAACACAATGAGCGTTTTCAAAAAATCGCCGTCCATGTCGTGGAAGTGCGCAAAGGTTGGCACAGCCACGCTGGCCCGGGTAGCGGGCCAGTCACATTTTTGATGGCGATGAAGTGCACCCGGCCGTTAAGTCAGCCAATGACCTTGGTCAGGTTCGGCAAAATCAGCAACAGCGTGGTGGCGAAAAGAATGAGTCCTGCTTGACGAACTTTTGGTTGTTTGAACATGGCTTGACCGCCTTTATTGTTATTTCCTGATGTCTGCCTGCATATCCATGACGGCAAACGCTGCACTTCCTGTTGGAGAACATCGGCCCCGGCAAAACCCGACGACCCTGACGTACATGTACTACCTTAGAGCCCCCGTCACGCTTGGCTTAGATCCATTTCATATGTATTTGCTACTGGTTGCGATAAAAACGGCATGAGGCGTATTGCCAGCTTCTTCGCCGCCCGCTTGCTAGACAACTCGCCGACCTGAACCGGTTCACCTGAGGCTGAATGACCGTCCGTCTGAGCGTGCGCGTCAACGTCATTGAGCGCTATGGTCATTGAATCTGCGACGGCACGAGACAACAGTGACAGCACGAAATTCACTCACCGCACAGGTTCGAGGACGTCATGACCCAAGCTTTGATTTTCGATGCGTTACGCACGCCGCGTGGCAAAGGCAAGGCCGATGGCGCACTGCACAGCGTCAAACCGGTGAATCTGGTCGCGGGATTGTTAACGGCACTGCAAAGCCGTACCGCGCTGGACACCAGTCAGGTCGATGACGTGGTGCTCGGCTGCGTCACGCCGATCGGCGATCAAGGCTCGGACATCGCCAAGACCGCGGTGCAAGTGGCGGATTGGGATGTCAGCGTGGCTGGCGTGCAGATCAACCGCTTCTGCGCCTCGGGTCTGGAAGCGGTCAACCTCGGCGCGATGAAGGTGCGTTCGGGCTTCGAGGATCTGGTGGTGGTCGGTGGCGTCGAGTCGATGTCGCGGGTGCCGATGGGCAGCGACGGCGGTGCGTGGGCGCTGGACCCGCAGACCAACCTGCACAGCCACTTCACCCCGCAGGGTGTGGGCGCGGATCTGATCGCCACCCTTGAAGGCTTCAGCCGCCACGACGTCGATGCCTACGCATTGCACTCGCAACACAAGGCTGCGCGGGCGCGGGCCGACGGTTCGTTCAACAAGTCGCTGGTGCCGGTGCAGGATCAGAACGGCATCATCCTGCTCGATCACGACGAATTCATTCGCGCCGAATCGACGATGGAAGGCCTGGGCAAACTCAAGCCAAGTTTCGAAATGATCGGCCAGATGGGCTTCGACGCCACGGCGCTGCGGGTTTACAGCCACGTCGAGCGGATCAACCACGTGCACACCCCGGGCAACAGCTCCGGGATCGTCGACGGTGCGGCGCTGATGTTGATCGGTTCCGAAGCCAAGGGTCGGGCACTGGGCCTGCAGCCACGGGCGCGGATCGTCGCCACGGCGGTCACCAGCACCGACCCGACCATCATGCTCACCGGCCCGGCACCGGCCACGCGCAAGGCCTTGGCCAAGGCCGGTTTGCGCGTGGAAGACATCGATCTGTTTGAGGTCAACGAGGCGTTTGCCTCGGTGGTGCTCAAGTTCATCAAGGACATGGCGGTCGACCCGGACAAGGTCAACGTCAACGGCGGCTCGATCGCCATGGGCCACCCGCTGGGCGCCACCGGTTGCGCGATCCTCGGCACCCTGCTCGATGAGCTGGAAGCCCGGCGCCTGCGCTACGGCCTGGCGACGCTGTGCGTCGGCGGCGGCATGGGCATTGCCACCATCATCGAACGCCTCTGAGCCCCGACTTCAAGGAACCTTGTTATGAGCCAAGCCATTCGTTACGAAAAAGGCCAGGACGGCATCGTCGTGCTGACCATCGACATGCCGGGCCAGAGCGCCAACACCATGAATGCCGTGTACCGCCAGGCCATGGGCGCCTGCGTGGCGCGGCTGGTGGAGGAAAAAGACAGCATCGCCGGGGTGATCATCACGTCGGCGAAGAAAACCTTCTTTGCCGGCGGCGACCTCAATGAACTGATCAAGATCGGCAAGCCCGAGGCCAAAGCTTTTTATGACATGGTGCTGAGCCTCAAGGGGCAATTGCGCACCCTGGAAACCCTCGGCAAACCGGTGGTCGCGGCGATCAACGGCGCCGCACTCGGCGGCGGCTGGGAAATCTGTCTGGCCTGCCATCATCGCGTGGCGCTGGACGATGCAGCAGTGCAACTCGGTTTGCCGGAAGTGACGCTGGGCCTGCTGCCGGGCGGCGGCGGGGTGGTGCGCATGGTGCGCATGCTGGGCATCGAAAAAGCCCTGCCTTATCTGCTCGAAGGCAAAAAGGTGCGCCCGCAACAGGCATTGCAGGCCGGTTTGATCGATGAACTGGCGACGGATCGCGACGAGTTGCTGGCCAAGGCGCGCGCCTGGATTGTCGCCAACTCGACTGCAGTTCAGCGTTGGGACGTGAAGGGCTATCAGATCCCAGGTGGCACGCCGTCGAATCCGAAAGTTGCGCAGATGCTGGCGATTGCGCCGTCGATCCTGCGCAGCAAAACCCAAGGCACGCTGCCGGCGCCAGAGAAGATTCTGTGTGCGGCGGTGGAGGGCGCGCAGGTTGATTTCGACACTGCGCACCTGATCGAAACCCGTTACTTCACCGAACTGGCCACCGGGCAGATCTCGAAAAACCTGATCGGCACCTTCTGGTTTCAGCTCAACGAGATCAACGCCGGCGGTTCGCGCCCGCAGGGCTTTGCGCCGAATGTCACGCGCAAGGTCGGTGTGCTGGGCGCGGGCATGATGGGCGCCGGGATCGCTTTCGTCAGCGCTTCGGCCGGCATCGATGTGGTGCTCAAGGACATCAACCTGGAGGCGGCCGAGAAGGGCAAGGCGCATTCGGCGGCGTTGCTGGACAAGAAAGTCGGTCGTGGGCAGATGACGGCTGAGAAACGCGAGGCGGTGCTGGCGCGGATTCACGCCACTGAAGATGATGCGGATCTGGCGGGTTGTGATCTGATCATCGAGGCGGTGTTCGAGGATCGCGAACTGAAGGCAAAAGTCTCGTCGGCAGCGCAAAAAATTGTCGGTTCTGATGCGGTAATCGCCTCCAACACGTCGACTCTGCCGATCACCGGACTGGCGACCGCAGTACCCGATCAAAGCAAGTTCATCGGTCTGCATTTTTTCAGCCCGGTGGACAAAATGCCGCTGGTGGAAATCATCAAAGGCGCGCAGACCAGTGCTGAAACCCTGGCGCGAGGTTTCGACTTTGTTCTGCAAATCAAGAAAACCCCGATCGTGGTCAACGACAGTCGCGGCTTCTTTACCTCGCGGGTATTTGGCACCTTCACCAATGAAGGTATCGCCATGCTCGGCGAGGGCGTGAGCGCGCCGATGATCGAGACCGAAGCGCGCAAGGCCGGGATGCCGGTCGGGCCGCTGGCGATCTCCGACGAAGTTTCCCTCAGCCTGATGAGCCATATCCGTCAACAAACGGCCAAAGACCTGCAAGCGGAAGGGAAAGCGCTGACAGATCATCCGGCGTTCGCTGTGATTGACTTGTTGCTCAACGAATACAAGCGTCCGGGCAAAGCCGCTGGCGGTGGTTTCTACGATTACCCGGCGGGTGG
The DNA here is from genome assembly GCF_044753325.1 of Pseudomonas sp. NPDC088414. NCBI lineage: Bacteria > Pseudomonadati > Pseudomonadota > Gammaproteobacteria > Pseudomonadales > Pseudomonadaceae > Pseudomonas > Pseudomonas sp. NPDC088414. Next base: position 32,412 of record NZ_JBIVMY010000013.1, read on the forward strand.
TCAGAAACATCTGTGGCCGGAGTTGAAGACGCGCTTCGAGAAGGCCGACGGGCAAATTTCGCCGAAAGATGTGCGTGATCGTCTGTTGTTCGTGCAGGCCCTGGAAACCGTGCGCTGCGTGGAGGAGGGCGTGCTCACCTCAACGGCGGATGCCAACGTCGGCTCGATCTTCGGCATCGGTTTTGCGCCGTGGACCGGCGGCGCCTTGCAGTTCATCAATCAGTACGGCGTGCAGGACTTCGTCGCACGCGCGCAGTATCTGGCCGAGCAGTACGGCGAGCGCTTTGCGCCACCGGCGCTGCTGCTGGAAAAAGCCGCGAAAGGCGAGCTGTTTTAAGTGATCGGGTGAACGCTGCGGGGCTTGCCTTGCCGGGGTGTTTCAAGGCAGGCTCTGGGGTGTTCATTATTCCCATCACGTGTCAGGTATTTTTTATGTCGCTACGCATCTGCATTCTGGAAACCGACATCCTGCGTCCGGAACTGGTCGATCAATATCAGGGTTACGGGCAGATGTTTCAGCGCCTGTTCTCGCAGCAACCGATTGCCGCCGAGTTCACCGTGTACAACGTGATGCAGGGCGAATACCCCAGCGACGACCTGACCTTCGATGCGTACCTGATCACCGGCAGCAAGGCCGATTCGTTCGGCACCGACCCGTGGATCCAGACCCTCAAGCAATACCTGCTGACCCGTTACGAGCGCGGCGACAAGCTACTCGGCGTGTGCTTCGGCCATCAACTGCTGGCGCTGCTGCTGGGCGGCAAGAGCGAGCGCGCCAGCCAGGGCTGGGGCGTCGGCACCCACAACTACAAACTGGCGGCCAAGGCGCCGTGGATGAGCCCGGTGCGGGAAGAGCTGACGCTGCTGATCAGTCACCAGGATCAGGTCACCGCACTGCCGGAAAACGCTACGGTTATTGCCTCCAGCGATTTCTGCCCGTTTGCCGCGTATCACATCAACGATCAGGTGCTGTGCTTCCAGGGGCACCCGGAATTCATTCACGACTATTCGCGGGCGCTGCTGGATCTGCGCCAGGACGCGCTGGGTTCGCAGATCTACTCGAAAGGCGTGGCCAGCCTGGAGCAGGAGCACCATGGCACCACGGTGGCGGAATGGATGATGCGGTTTGTGGCGCACAAGCCAGAAGCTGAAGCGATTTAAGACCTGACATTTACCTATGTGGCGAGGGAGCTTGCTCCCGCTCGGATGCGCAGCAGCCGTAATTTACGGCAACTTGACTTCTGCATGGGGGTGCTTCGCACCCCAGCGGGAGCAAGCTCCCTCGCCACAGGGACTACAACCACCCCGACTTCTTGAAACTCGCCCACAAACTCACACACCCCACCGTGATAAACCCCAGCACGGCGAAATAGCCGTAATGCCAGCTCAGCTCCGGCATGTTCTGGAAGTTCATCCCGTAAATCCCCGCCACTGCCGTCGGAAACGCCAGAATCGCCGCCCACGCGGCAAACTTGCGTTGCACCACGCTCTGCCGTGACGCCTCCAGCAACACGCCGATCTCGATGGTCTGGCTGGCAATGTCCGCCAGCGTGGTCAGGTCTTCCATCTGCCGGGTGACGTGAATCTGCACATCGCGGAAGTACGGGCGCATGTTCTTGTCGATAAACGGGAAGCTCAGCTTCTGCAGCTCCTCGCCGATCTCCACCATAGGCGCTGCATAGCGGCGCAGGCGCAACACGTCACGCCGCAGGCCGTGGAGTTTCTGGATGTCATGCTCATTCAATGCACTGCACAGCACGTTGCGCTCCAGTTCATCGATCTCGGCATGGATCGCTTCACCCACCGGCTGGTAGTTTTCGATCACGAAATCAAGAATTGCATACAGTACGAAATCTTCCCCATGCTCCAGCAACAACGGTCGCGCCTCACAGCGCTGGCGCACATGCGCGTAGGATGCCGAGTGACCATTGCGGGCGGTGATGATGTAGCCCTTGCCGGCGAAGATATGCGTTTCAATGAATTGCAAAATGCCGTGTTCGCGGATTGGCGAGTAGGTGACGATAAACAAAGCGTCGCCAAAAGTTTCCAGCTTCGGCCGGCTGTGTTTCTCCAGGGCGTCCTCAATGGCCAGTTCATGCAGGTTGAACTGACGTTGCAGTTTGGCCAGCTCCTGAGCGTCCGGCTCTTCCAGTCCGATCCAGACAAAGTGTCCGGTTTTCGCAGCCCAGGCGGCGCCCTCATCGAGGGTAATATTGGTGACTTTCTTACCAGCGCTGTAAACCGCAGCAGCAACAACTCGACCCATGGTGGTGGTTCACTTCTTCTTGGCAGATGGCAGGGAATACAAGGCTTCAGCTTAGCCGTGTCGCTGCTTGAGAGTCAGTGAAATCTGCACAGTTCACCCGGCAAAAGAAAACCCGCACGAGGCGGGTTGGTTTTTCACGCAGCCTGCAGCTGCTGATCCATCGCGGCGATGCATTCGCGCATCTGCTCGCGGCACTGGGACATGAGCATGGGCATGTCATCCATGGTCAGCCCGGCTGTAGGAATCGCCGGCAGCGAGCGTATGAGAATTTTCCCGCTACGCCAGCGGTTCAGGCGCATGTGCTTGATGTAGCTGCTGACACACACCGGCACGATCGGCACACCGGCGGCGATCGCCATCTGGAACGCGCCTTTCTTGAACGGCAGCAGTTCTTCACCGAGGTTGCGCGTGCCTTCCGGGAATACCCAGATCGACGTGTCTTCGTGTTGCAAGGTGTGAGTGGTGGTGAGCATCGACTTGCGCGCCTTGTGCGCGTTCCCACGATCAATCAACACATTACCCGCGAGCCAGAACAGTTGCCCGAACAGCGGCACCCATTTCAGGCTTTTCTTGCCGATACACACGGTTCGTCGCGGCACCACGTTGCCGAACACGAACAGGTCGTAGTTGGACTGATGGTTGGCGACGATCACGCAACTGTCGGGTTTGTTCATCAACGGGCCGACATCGGCTTTTACCCGCAGGCGCAGAATGCACATCGCCGGAAGCGCATAGAGGCGGGCGCACAGTCGGCTGTTGTCCGGGTTGAACGGACGGCACAGCCCGAGGATCACTCCCAGCACGCCGGCCAGAATAAAGTGCAGGCCCATCAATAACATACGAAACACAAACAGCATTTTCAGGCCCCACCGGGACAAAAGGTGGCGCAGTGTACGGATGTGCACTGTTTTCGGCAATTGCTGCTATAGAGTCCGGAGATAGGCGATGTTTAAGCGCATGTTTCCGAGTTGATTGTCAGACCCGTGCTAGAGCAGTCGACGCTCGATCAACCGAACGCGCAAGAAAAAGCCCGACACGACGGTCGGGCTTTTCTTCGGCTTCGGAAGCGCGGGCTTAGCCCAGATGTTCCTGATCCTGGATGATCGCGTTGTCGAGGGCTTCGAGCAGCGCCTTGCGCACTTTGAGTTTGGTGTTCTTGTGCGCGTTCATGTTGATCTTCTTCAACTGACGCGCCGCGGCCAGGGCTGCGCCTTGCAGCTCTTCGGCAGCCACCACCTTGTCGAGGAAACCGGCATCCACCGCACTTTTCGGATCAAACATCTCGCCGTTGATCACCGAACGATGGAACGCCGAGCGGCGCAGGCGATCGCGCGCCAGCTCGATGCCGGCGTGGTGCATGGTCATGCCGATCTGCACTTCGTTCAGACCGATGCTGAACGGGCCATCAACGCCAATGCGATAATCGGCAGACAACAGCAAGAACGCGCCTTTGGCTACGGCGTGACCGGGGCAGGCAACGATCACCGGAAACGGGTGAGAGAGCAGGCGACGGGCGAGTGTCGAACCCGCAGTCACCAGCGCCACGGCTTCTTTCGGGCCGGCGGTCATCACCTTCAAGTCATAGCCGCCGGAGAGGATCCCCGGCTGACCGGTAATGATCACGATGGCACGATCAGTCACCGCCTGATCCAGCGCCGCGTTGAACGCCGCAATCACGTCCGGGGAAATGGCATTGACCTTGCCGTTGTTCAAGGTCAGGGTCGCGATACCGTCTTCGAGGTGGTAGGCAATCAACTCACTCATGACGCTATTCCTTGTAAGAAAGATGGGCAGACGTTACCCACCGCCGTAGGCCAGGTAAAGCGCTGTGACTGACTCGCCGGTCACCGTTTCCGGCCGCGCCCGGCGTAGCACGCCGTTCTGCTTCTATATAGAAGGGTGGCCGTCACCAGAGATTGGCCGGTTTGCCATCGCCCAGGGTGGGGCGAAACGCCTTTTTGTCTTAACCGCATGAAAATTCTGAAAAAAAGTTTGCCATCAGAAAAGCTTTCGACTACATTAGCGCGCCTCGACAGACAGAACATGTTTGAAGAGATACGGTGAAGTGTCCGAGTGGCTTAAGGAGCACGCCTGGAAAGTGTGTATACAGGAAACTGTATCGAGAGTTCGAATCTCTCCTTCACCGCCAAATTCAATACGCAGAACCCCTGATTTCGAAAGAGATCAGGGGTTTTGTGGTTTCTGGCGTCTGGATTTTAATCCGTCACGGAAGTCATGTGCGCAGGTGCCAGGTCTGATTTCCCATGGCACATTACAATCGCCGCTTTATCCGTAGAAAAAAGGATTGCTCCCATGATCATCTCCACCACCCACGCCATCGAAGGCCGACAGATCACCGCGTACCTGGACATTGTCAGCGCGGAGTCGGTGCAGGGCGTCAATGTGATCCGTGACCTGTTTGCCGGCATGCGCGATTTTTTCGGTGGGCGCTCGCAGACGCTGGAGCGGGCGTTGAAAGAGGCGCGGGTTCAGGCGACGGACGAGATTAAGGAGCGGGCGCGGGCGTTGCAGGCTGATGCGGTGGTCGGGCTGGATTTCGAGATCAGCATGCCGGCGGGTAAGGGCGGTATGGTTGTGGTGTTCGCGACGGGGACGGCGGTCAAGTTGCGTTGATGTAATCGCCTGTTCAAGCGAGCCCATTCAGACGATGAATGGGCTTTTTGCGTTTTGCTTTCGGTCAGCCCTGAGGCTTGAGGATGACAAGCCCGTGGGCGTCATAGGTGAGGGGCGTATCGATCGCGACCATAGGCGGGGTGCCGGTGGAGGGCGTTGGATCAGTAGGCTGACTCGGGTGGTAGATAACGCCGGGGGTCAGAACCGGTTTGTTCGGATAGGTGATGGTGATGTCGCCCGAAGCGAGCTTTTCCTTGAATTTCTCACCGGCGGCTTTGCCGGCAGCGATTTGTTCGTCCGTGAGTTTTACGACCGGCATTTCCGGAAATCCATTGATTTTCATGTTCTCTCCTTGAGATTCATTTGTATGAAAAAGGGCAACGGCCTGTGGCCGGGAATCTTTAGCGTTGTGAGATCAACGGTTCGTGCGGATGTTGAATTTGCGTAGGCCATTCGTCGGGCATCGGTCGAACTGAACCGCAAGTCCGGTAATGACCGGCTAGTCTCAAAAGCCTTGGAGGTCGATATTTTTTCAGGCAAAAGGGCTTTGCCGGTGTCGATCCATTGCAAAGGGGAGAGGCTATGACTGATCCGTATATCGAAGATGATGGAGCCGAATTTTCATTCAACAACTGTGTCCGTTGCGGCCAGACGGAGTACCAATCGGGCTTTGGCGAGGATCCGGTGCAGACCAGCAAGATCAAGTCCACAACGCCCAAGGGGCCAAAGGCCAAATTCCTTCCAAAGGTGTCGGCCCGCTCAAGAAAGTAAAGTGAGACCGAACGACCCCGTCTATGAACGGGGTTTTTTATGCCTGATGTTTATGAAGGGAAATCTCCTACAAGTGATAGGACGGATTGTGTTTTTTTTCACAAACTTTTCACGTCCACGGACGTAGGGTGAAGCCATCCGTTAGAAAGCAAGTCTCCAGCCCGTCTCCCCAGCGGGCTTTTTTTTGCCTGCGATTAAACCTTTTGCCAAATCGCTGTCCAATCGGCGCCAAGTGCGCGGCGACGGCTGATTTGTGTGGACATCAGCGCGTCGGCAGCTTTCAATCTCGGCCCCTTTTGATCCCCCTATTTTTGAGGTTTTCGTCATGCGTCTAACATTGCCTGCTCTGGTTCTGGGGCTTCTGGTTGCTCAAGGTGCGGTCTCCGGTGAAGGCACTGCGGCACTCGGCGGCGGTCTGGGTGGTGCGCTGGGTAACGTGGTCGGCCAGAAGATGGGCGGCAGCACCGGCGCAGCGATTGGTGCCGGTGTTGCAGGTGCGGCCGGCAGTGCCATGGCAGCCGGCAAAGGCAGCCGCACCAAAGCGGCTATCGGCGGTGGTGTTGGCGCGGCCGGTGGTTCGGTGATCGGCAACAGCCTGGGTGGCCGAAATGGCGCGACCATTGGCGCCGGTCTGGGTGGCGCTGCGGGTGGTGCCGTCGGCGCCAACCTGTCCAAGGGGCACAAGCGTCACTGATAGCGAACGTTTGTCAGAAATAGCCCGGCTCGATGTCGGGCTTTTTTATGGCTGAACGTTTTCCCGAAAAATGTCTCCAATCTGACATAGGCCCTAGGGCATACCCTCCCGATTCGGGAACTGTGAGGTTCAAATGCGCTTGTCATTGTCTGCACTGTTTTTCGGATTACTCATCGCTCAAGGTGCGATGGCCGCCGGAGATGGCAGCGCCGCCGTGGGTGGCGGTTTGGGCGGTGTGCTCGGTAATGTGGTCGGTGGTCAGCTCGGTGGCAGCACCGGTGCCGCGGTCGGTGCGGGTGTTGGTGGCGCGGCGGGCAGCGCGGTCGGGGCGAATAAACACAATCGCACCGAAGCCGCCATTGGCGGTGGCCTCGGCGCTGCCGGCGGTTCGGTGGTCGGCAACAGCCTGGGCGGCTCCACCGGTTCGGCCATCGGTGCTGGTTTGGGTGGTGCGGCGGGTGGTGCAGTGGGCAACAACCTGGGTGGCGATGGCGGCAAAGCTCATTCCGGTGGTGGTCACAGGCACAACAAATACAAACATAAAAATCGTCATCATTGATTGGATGTTCGAAAAACAAACCCGGCCTGGCGCCGGGTTTTTCGTGTCTGGCGGTCGGACTCTGGAACGATTGGCTGTAGGGCTTTTCGAATGTATACAACCCACCAGACGTAGAGGTTTGCCATGACGCCCGAAACCGAAGGCAAGGAAGAAAAAGGCCCGAGCGGTCTGCCGTTTATCAATGATCCGGGAAACGAGGATCCGGGGTCGCTGATGGACGATGCGACGGTGCCGTTGAATGATGCGGATGAGGCAGATATGGAGTATGAGGAGGATGAGGATGAGCAGTGATTGCTTGTTCTTTTGATTGAGTGCGGTAGTGCTGCTTTCGAGTCTTCAGGGCCTGGATTTCTGTCAGGCCCTTTGTGAGGTGTGAGATGAGTGGTGAGCAGAAGGGTGACGATGTCGATCAGACGCCGGAGTATCCGTTGCCTTCGCCTACGGATCCTTTGGAGCGGGATGAGTTGCCGTTGGAGGATGAGGAGGAGTAGCGCTCATCCTGTGATTCCTGGAAGGCTGCAAGCGCAAGGGCCAGTCCAAACATCACTTTAATTGGCTATTGGACAGAAAAAGAGACATCAATCCTGTCCGCACTGACTTTAACGAAGCGCCCATTCAGATGGGGATATTCGTAGTGGATATCCTGGTCCGAAAAATCGACAAACGATCGGAGGGTGTCTCCATCCAAGTAGCCATAAATGTCACAGGAGAAACCGCCATCAAGCATCTCAACCTGCTGGTTTTCGCGTTCAGTCGCTATCACGCACTCTTTATCAGGCAGCAGCATTTCGAACTCCACGTCGTAAGTGCTTCCCACCGCTATTTTTGAGGGGCTGTAGCTGACGAAACACCTGAGCGAAAAACCCTCAACTACCAAGTCAACAGCGTCTTCTACGAATTGATCTATTCCGACGACTAATGCTTTGTATGTCTTAGTCATGAGCAGGCCTCACGTTTTTATCTTGTGCGTTGCCATTGATGGTCCGCCAAAGTTCCTTTCCACTTTTGGTGTGTAACGTCGTAATTTCATCATTCGTGTTGGTGCCCACGAAAGCAAATTTCGCTTCACCTTTCCGATTGTTCCCCATCAATAGCAAATACCCTGATCGCACCTCTCCTTTGTATAAATACTCCACACGAGTACCTTTATTCACTACTTCTCGTGCGACGAGTAAATATTCCCCCTTGTTCATCGCCTTAAATTCGGCGCCATGCTTTTCAAAATGGCCTAAGAGCTTTTCGTCACTTCCAAAATCTTGAGGGCGGGAATTCGGTTTGGGAAGCGTTGGGTTAGCCTCATCAACAATTGAACCATCAACCCTGTCCGGTGATGAACAACCCGGCTTCTTCGGCGGCGGACAGTTGGCATTCAACCCCAACGGATCCACCCACCCCGTCGGATTCGGCACGTACCGATACTGATTCAACCCACCCGCCAACTTGATGGGATCCGGCGTCAGATACCGCCCCAACCTCGGGTCGTAATATCGATGCCGGTTGTAATGCAGCCCGCTCTCCGCATCGAAATACTGCCCCTGAAAGCGCAGCGGCTGGTCCAGGTAGTCCTCGCCGGCCAGGGTGATCGCCACGACCTTGCCGTAGGCGTCGTATTGTGCCGACCAGACGATTTCGCCGCTGTAGTCGGTGAGTTCCTGCGGGGTGCCGAGGTGGTCGAGTTGGTAGTAGAACGGGCAGGCGCGTTTCGGGCCTTTGCCGTCGAGCAGTGCCAATGGGCGGAAGGTGCCGGGTTCGTAGACGTAGCTGCGGTGGTGGGTTTTGCTGCTTTCGGCGACGAGGTGGTCGCCTTGCCAGAAGAACTCGGTGCTGAGGCCGTCGACGGTTTTGCGGATGCGGCGGCCGAAGGCGTCGTATTGATAGGACGCGGTTTTACCGTCAGGACGGGTCAGGCCGATCAGACGGTGCTGGCAGTCGTAGCGGTATTCGGTGACGAGTTGCTGGTCGCGGCCACGGCGTTCGCGGATCAGGTTGCCGAAGGCGTCGTAGTCGTAATGCCGGTCGCCCTGCATCAGCAGGCGGTTGCCCTTGATCCGGGTGGGGCCGGGACGATCCTGCATCAGCAGGTTGCCGGCCGGGTCGTGGGCGAAGGATTCCGGCAGTTCGTCGCGCGAGTGACGGACGCGAGTCAGCCGGTCGAGGGCGTCGTAGTAATAACTGCGCTGGCCGTGTCGACTGTCGGCGATACCGGCCAGATTGCCGTTGACCGCATAGCTGTAGTGGCGCAAGTACAAGGGGCGCGTTTGCTGATTGACGGTATGCAGCTGTAATCGGCCCTGATCGTCGTAGGCATAGTCGCTGCGCAACAGACCTTGCTGGCGTTGTTGCTCGCGACCACATTCAAACTGGTGGCTGGTCAGCCGCGTGCCATTAAGGTCGATGGCCGTCAGCGCACCGCCCTTGGCGTAGTGATAGTCAAGCGTGCTGTTGTCCGGCAGACGCTGGCGCTTGAGCTGGCCGCAGGCGTCATAGGCATAACGCAGGGTGCCCCAGCCCTGGTGCTCGGTGATCAGCCGATCCTGCAGATCGTATTCAAAGGCCAGAGGATGTTGCTGGCCGTCATCGACCCCGGTCAAACGGCCCAGACGGTCGTAGGTGTAAGCCACCTGCACCCCGTCCGGCAGGGTCTTGAGCAGCAGACGCCCGGCCGCATCACGCTCGTAGGCCGTGACCAGCGTCGAGCCGTCATCGCCGAACTCGGTCTTCTCCAGCAGGTGCCCGTTGCGGTCGTAGGCGTACGCGGTGCGCCGGCCGTCGAAGCCGGTTTCCTGTCGGATCAATCCGGTGGGCGTGTAGTCCAGGCAGTACTTTTCCCCGGACTCGTTCTCGATTTCCGTCAGCAGCAGTTGCGCATGGTCGTAGCGATACTGCACCCGCGTGCCATCGGGGTTGATCTTGCGCGAGACGAGGTGCAGGTCGTCGTCATACTCGTAGCGGGTGATGTGCCCGAGTTCGTCGCGCTCGGCAGTGATTTGGCCGTAGGCGCCGTAGCTGTAGGCGCGAGTGCTGCCTGTAGGAAGCGTCGTCTGGACCAGTCGGCCAACAGCGTCCCACTGCTGGCGGGTGACGGCACCGTGTTCGTCGCAAGTGGTGGTCCGTCGCCCCAGCGCATCGTAGGAAAAACGCCGTACACCACCGTCGGGCAGGGTTTCTTCGGTCAGTTGGCCGAGGTCGTTCCACGACAACTTGTGCCGGCTGCTGTCCGGGTAGCGGATCGACAGCAACTGCCCGCGCGTGTCGTAGTAGTAATGGGTGACCTGGCCGTCGGGATCGACCGCCTCGGTGACATCCCCCTCGGCGTTGCGCCGAAACGTCCAGACCGCGTCGCCGCGGGAACGGCTGTGCAGGAAACCGTTGCGATACTCGTAGGACGTTGGCTCATCGTCTGGCGGAAGCAGCGCGATCAGCCGTCCGACGTCGTCGTAGCGGTATTCGGTGACCGCGCCCAGCGGATCCTGCTCGGCGATCAGCCGCCCTGCGTCGTCGTAGGCCTTGAGGTGCTCACCACCATCGGCCTCGACCTTGCGCACCAGCCGCGCGCTGTCATCGTGGACGTAGGTTTCTTCGGTGCCATCGACGTAATGCACCGTGACACGACCGTCGTCGTCCCAGACATACCGCGTGTTCATCTGCGCGAACGAGGCCCAATGGCGCACGCAACGCGCCGACTTGCCCGAGCGTTCCCATTCCCAGAAAAAGCTCGCGCCGCCGGTCAGCTGCCGCTGCAGGATGACGTGCTGGTCGTCGTAGTCGTAACGCTCACTGTCACCGACGGCGTTGGTCGCGGCCAACAACCGCTGACGGGCGTCGTAGCAGTAACTGACCAGTGTTTGCTCGGTGCGCCAGCCATCAGCCTCGAACATCTGGTAATCGACCGCCACCAGATGCGCCCGGTCGTAGCGCAAAAGCAGCGAGCGCCCGGCGCCATTGTCCAAACGAACAACACGCTGCTGATGATCGCGAGAAACCGTCAGCCGATTGCCATACGCATCACTGACCGCCACCAGCCGCCCGGCACGAAAGTGATAAAACCGCGCCACATCCCCCGCCAGCGCGAGGACCAGTTCCTCCGGCTCATCCCCGAGAAAAATCGCCGCCCGCGACAGGCTGTTGTGAATCGCCGGCCTCTGAACACTGGGCAGCGGAAACCGCGTGCGGCGGTTCTCGTGATCGACCCAGTCCACCGCATTGCCATCGAACTCCAGCCGATGCGCCAGCGAATGACTCCAGCCAAACCCCAGCCCGACATCAATCTCAACCGCGCTGGTGCGGTACAAGCGGGTGAACTCGAACGGCAACAAGCCATCGAGCGTGCCGTCGGTCAGGGTCAGCAGTTCTTCGCCGGTGACCATCGACACCGGACAGCCGTTGGTGCAGGTCAGCGGTGCGCAATCGGCGCTGTCACCGTTGAGGTTTTTCGCCTGGTTCGAAGCGTCGTCGTGAGGTTCGTGACGCTCCATCCGGGTCGTGCCACGGGACTTGTCACGAACCATCGGTGCCGGATTCGGCACGGTGAAAACCACAGCGTCCGCCTGACGAATGTTCAGCGGGATCGCCGGCGTTGGCTTCAACGGCACATCGCGAGCGTTGACCAGCAACGGCTTCAACGCGCCGGCGTGCTGGTTCAGATCGGCAGGGGAGGTCAGTTCGCTCAGACGCAACGCCGACGCGGCCAGCCATTCTCGCGCCCGGGACGACTTGATCTTGCTCAGCACCTTGCTGCTCAGTCGCACGGGCACGCCAACGCCGCCGCAAACGCGCATCAGCAAAAAGCTGATCAACAACTCGACCCGAACTTCTGCCACCACTTCCGCCAGGTACTGCGGCGGCAGCATCTTCAACCAACTGTTAAACGCGGCCAGGTGGATAAACAGCAACGGCTCGTCACTGAGGATCAGCAAGCCATTGGCGATGGCCTCACTGGAGGCGTCGAGCAGCGCTTGCAGCTCGACATCGCTCAAGTACTGCAGAAGTTTTTCGCTGTTGGCCTGCAGGTCGGCGAGCAGGCCGAACAGCTGTTTAACGTCATCCCAGATGGCGTGCAGGGCTTTCTCGAAACCGCGCCAGTCGGCCTGTTGCAATTGCTGGTAACGATCAGCCAAACCGGCGCCGGAAAACTCCGCCCACAGTGGCTGAAACCCGTCCCACTCCTGACGAAGCCAGACCTCCAGCCCATCCACAATCCCGTCGTAGGAGGCATACAGCGCTTGGATATGGGTGCTGGAAACATCAGGAAAGAAGGTGATGCGATAACGCTGGCCCCGGTCGCAATCGCTGACTTCCAGAATGCCGCTCGGGCCGATGGTATGGCGCAGCGGTTCACCGAAACTCAATACCCCGTCGATTTCGCCGATCACCGGTTCGAGCAGCACCGGGGTATTGCCGATCGGTACGAAGCGCGCCGCCTCGAACAGGTGCACCAGAGTCAACGGACCGCTCGCGGGGCACATGACCACCGAGGTCTGGATCGGCTGGCGAGATTTGACGGGCGCGCTGAGGTGGACGTCGTTGCCGACCTTGAACACCTGCTCGACATCCAGCGCCGTCCCGGTCCAGAACTGCTCGGCCCAGGCCTCGTAGTTGTTCAGGCACAGGCGGAACTCGTGGATCAATGTTTCGAAGTCCGGGTGTTGCGGGTTCAGGGCGGCAACCACCAGCAGGCCGATGCTGTTGTTCAGGGCCAGGAGCCGATCGGTTTGGAACATTCGCAGGCACTCGCGCACGTGAAAGAGGTGCGCGGACTTTGCGGGGGATCAAACGGGAAAGAAGTCGGGAAAGTAGGCGTTATCTGTAGGGCATTTCGCTAAATACCAGCGAGTCATTCCATGGCCCTTAAACATTGCCCGTTGCTCAATGTCCGCCGGCCTCGTTATGCTGCTGAACCCATTAATCAGATCCGCGTAGCGGCGCCGGCTTGGCCGCCCGGGATGTTTTTGATAACGGATCCGATGATGAATGCACCGATGAAGACGTTTGGCCCGATCAAGGCCGTGATTTTCGACATGGACGGTTTGTTGCTGGACACCGAGGGCATCTACACCGAGGTCACCTCGCTCATTGCCGAGCGTTACGGGCGGACCTTCGACTGGAGCGTTAAACAGAACATCATCGGTCGTGGCGCCAATGATCTGGCGAACTACGTGGTGCAGGCGCTGGATCTGCCGATCAGCGCCGAAGAGTTTCTGCTGATCCGCGAACCGCTGATGCGTGAACGTTTCCCCAAGGCCCAGGCGATGCCGGGCGCGGAGGAACTGATTCGCCATCTAAAGGCGCACAACATTCCGATCGCCGTGGGCACCAGTTCGTCGCGGCAGTCGTTCGGCCAGAAAACCACCCTGCACCGCGACTGGTTTGCCCTGTTCGATTTCATTGTCACGGCGGACGATCCGGAAGTCGGTGCAGCGAAACCGGCGCCGGACATCTTCCTCACGGCGGCCCGGCGTCTGGGCGTCGCGCCTGAGGATTGTCTGGTATTCGAGGATTCGCCGTTTGGCGTAACCGCAGCGAAAGCGGCGGGGATGACGGCCATCGCGATTCCCGATGCGGCCATGGCCGACGAAAAATACGCACACGCCGACGGGATTTTGCGCACGCTCAAGGCATTCACCCCGAGTGCCTGCGGTTTGCCGGCGCTGGAGTGGGCTTGACCGCCCCATAAGCGCCTGTAAAAAAACGCCGCCCCTCGAATCGAGGTGCGGCGTTTTTTGTACCCGGGATTCAGCGCAATCAGGCGCCAAAACCACCGTCGATGGTCAGGCTGGCACCGGTGATGTAACCGGCTTCCGGGCCTACCAGATAGGCAACGAAGCTGGCGATTTCATCGGCGGTGCCGTAACGACCGACGGCCATCAGCGGGATCAGGCTCTCGGCGAAATCGCCATGGGCCGGGTTCATGTCGGTGTCGACCGGGCCGGGCTGCACGTTGTTGATGGTGATGCCGCGCGGGCCGAGATCGCGGGCCAGGCCTTTGGTCAGGCCGACCAGCGCCGATTTGCTCATCGCATACACACCGCCACCGCCGAAGGGCATGCGGTCGGCGTTGGTGCTGCCGATGTTGACGATGCGCGAGCCTTCGCCCATGTGTTTTGCCGCTTCCTGAGAAGCGATGAATACGCTGCGCACGTTGATCGCCAGAGTCTGGTCGAAGTCTTCCAGTTTGAAGTCTTCCAGCGGCGCGATGGCCAGGACGCCGGCGTTGTTCACCAGAATATCCAGGCGGCCAAAGGCTTCGACGGTGGCGTTGACGGCATTGCGGATTGCGGCTTCATCGGCGCTGTCGGCCTTGATCGCCAAGGCTTTGCCGCCATTGCCGGTGATGCTGTTCTGCAACTCTTCGGCCTTGGCGGTGGAGCTGACGTAGGTGAATGCGACAGCGGCGCCTTCGGCGGCCAGACGTTTGACGATGGCGGCGCCGATACCACGGGAACCGCCTTGAATCAGAGCGACTTTGCCGCTGAGGTGTTGAGTGGTCATGTTCGATCTCCAGAGAATTCAAGGCGGGGTGCCTTGTTGTTGGAGCCGAGTATCGGCCTCGCATCGACAACCGTGTAGACCATGATTGCTATAGTCTGTGTAAACCAGAAGTTTATAGTGACGATCATGGAAACGTTCAGCAGCATCGAATGCTTCGTGCGCAGCGCCGAAGTCGGCAGTTTCGCCGAAGCCGCCCGGCGCTTGAGCCTGACCCCGGCCGCCGTCGGCAAGAGTGTGGCGAAGCTCGAGGTGCGCCTCGGGGTAAGGCTGTTCCAGCGTAGTACACGCAGCCTGACTCTGACCGAGGCCGGTCAGCTGTTTTTGAGTCAGGTCAGTGGCAGTCTGACGACGATTCAGAATGCGGTGGCCAATCTGTCGAGTGTCGAAGGACTGCCGGCGGGGTCGCTGAAGGTCAGCATGGGCACGGCTTTCGGCTGCCTGCACATCGTGCCGATGCTCGGCGAGTTTCTACGGCGCTACCCGGCGATCAGCCCGGATTGGCATTTTGATAACCGTCAGGTCGATCTGATCGGGCAGGGTTTCGATGCGGCCATCGGTGGCGGTTTCGAATTGCCCCAAGGGGTGGTGGCCCGCAGGCTGAGTCCGGCGCATCGGGTGTTGGTGGCGTCCACGGATTATTTGCAGGCCAATCCGGCCATTACAGAGCCGGACGAACTCAAGTACCACGACGGCATTCTGATTCGTTCGCCGCAAACCGGGCGCGTACGTTCCTGGCAGTTGACCGGTCGTGATCCTCAGGTCTGTCGCCCCTTGACGCTCAAGGCGCGCATGACCATGAGCGACTCCGAAGCCGCTTGCATCGCGGCCTGCCAGGGCCTGGGCATTGCCTTGGTGAGCATGCCGTTTGCTTCGGGGTATCTGGAGTCGGGCCGGTTGCAGCGGGTGCTGCCGGACTGGTACATCGACGACGGCTACACCTCGATCTATTACGCCGAACACAAGTTGCTGCCGGGCAAAACCCGGGCGTTTGTCGATTTTTTGATTGAGCAGTTTGCGCAGCGGGGGTTGGCTCGGCGGTTCAGTGCTGTCTGAGTTTGGCTTTTGACCGAGTTGCGGCCATCGCGAGCAGGCTCACTCCTACAGGAATAGTGTCGTGCCCGAAATCTGTGGCCACACCGATCCTGTAGGAGTGAGCCTGCTCGCGATAAACGATAACGCGGTCTACCGGGCAAACCGCTCCGCCCAGCCAATGATCTGCTTCGGCCGTGGCGTCGCGTAAGTCCGCACCTTGGACGTCGATAACCCCAATCGCACTAGCGATTCGGCGATGGTCACCGCCGCCGTCACGCCATCCACCACCGGCACCCCGGTGCGGCGGCGGATCTGTTCATCCAGTCCGGCCATGCCGCCGCAACCCAGGCAAATCACTTCGGCCTTATCCTGAGTCACCGCCAGTTCCGCCTGCTGCACGATGGCTTCGAGCGCGCGCTGCGGTTCATGTTCCAGCTCCAGCACCGCCAGGCCGCTGGCCCGCACCGAGGCACAGCGATCCCACAGGCCCGAAAGCTTCAGTCGATCCTCGATCAGCGGCACGGTGCGATCCAGCGTGGTCACCACCGAATAGGCGTGACCGAGAAACATCGCGGTACTGGCGGCGGCGTCGGTGATGTCCACCACTGGCACGTTGAGCAATTCCTGCAAACCTTCGCGGCCGTGTTCGCCGTAACCGGCCTGAATCACCGCGTCGAACGGTTGATCGTAGGACATCACCCGGTCCATCACGGCGATGGCCGCCAGGTAACTTTCGAAATTGCCTTCCACCGAGTCGGCGCCGAAGAACGGCGTGAGGCCGACGATTTCCGTGCCGGGAGACGCGACGGCCTGTGCCGAGCGGGCGATGGCTTGGGTGATGGATTCGGTGGTGTTGACGTTGACCACAAGAATACGCATGGGAAGTCCTTATTGCGGGCAGTTCAGCGGCCCAAACCCGGGCCGCAAGGAAGTTAATGGCTGACGTTGTCGACGGCGATCGATTCGCCGCTGACGTCGGCGTACTGCGGCTGACGTTTGGCGATGATCAGGTAGAGCATCGCGGCAATGCCGGCGCCCACCAGCCAGGAGAACGGCGAGATGCTGTGGAAGCCCGGCACCAGCGCCAGGACAATGGCGATCAAAGCCGCAGGAATGAACGCCGCCACCGCGCGGAAATTCACCCCGCGGCTGTAGTAATAGGCGCCATTGGGGTCTTCGCTGTAGAGCTGCGGGACGTGGATCCGGCCTTTGCGGATCAACCAGTAGTCGACCATGATCACCCCGTACAACGGGCCGAGCAGGGCGCCGAGGCCGGAGAGGAAGTACACGATCACCAGCGGGCTGTTGTAGAGGTTCCACGGCAGGATCAGCACGGCGAGGGTCGCGCTGATCAGCCCGGCGCGGCGGAAGGTCAGGTACTTCGGCGCCAGGTTGCTCAGGACGAACGCCGGGGCAACGAAGTTAGCCATGATGTTCACCGCCACGGTGACGATCAGGAACGCCAGGCAACCAAGCACCAGAAAGAACGTGTTGGGGATCGAAGCGATGATTTCAGTAGGGCTTTCGATGATCCGTCCGTTGATCTGAAATTGCGCACCGCACAGCAGGACGGTGATGGCAGCGAACACCAGTATGTTCACCGGCAGGCCCCAGAAATTGCCAACCTTGATGGTCTTGCGGCACGGCGAAGAACGCGCAAAGTCGCAGAAATTGAGGATCAGCGTGCCGTAGATCGCCAGCCACAGTGCGCCGCCGGCAAAGATATTGCGCCACATCTCGCCACCGCTCAGCGGTTCGCGGATCGACCAAGCAATCGTGGCGTTGGCCTGGGTGTACATCCACGCGGCGAGGGCGGCGACGGTCAGCAGAATCACCGGGCCGGCAAACGCTTCGTAGCGACGGACCATTTCCATGCCGTAAGCGAGGATCGCCAGTTGCACGAACCAGATCGCCACGAAACACACCCAGCCCAGGGTCGACAGACCGAGGATCGAGTTGTGGTCGTATTCGGCAAAACCTGGGTGAATCGCCGTCAGCAACACGCGAAACACCACCGACGCCAGATACGTCTGAATGCCGAACCAGGCGATGGCGATCACCGCACGGATCAATGCCGGAATCTGCGCGCCGTGGATGCCGAAACTGATCCGGCTGATCACCGGAAACGGCACCCCGGTTTTCTGCCCCATGTAGCCGGACAGGTTCATGAAAAAGTACACCAGCGCCGCGCCGATCCCCAGCGACAGCAGAATCTGCCAGCCGCCCAGGCCCAGGGCGTACAGCCCGATGGCGAACGAGTAGTTGGCGATGTTGTGCACATCGTTGGTCCACAGGGCGAAGATACTGTATTTGCCCCAGCGCCGACCTTCGGCGCGGGTCGGTGCCAGGTCGCGGTTGTGCAGACGTGGGCTCAGTTGCAGCGGTTCGGCCAAGCCCGGTTCGGGCAATGGCTGGTCGAGGGCAGAGGCGGACAGATTCAGCGCGATGTTGTTGGAGAGACTTGTACGCATTCCGGCAGGCTCCTGATGGGCGGGCCGCGATGACTGTGCATGAGCCCAGGGCTCGACAAATCTTCGGCGCGGCCAGCAAACATCACTGGTTACGGGGCATCTGCAGCCTGTACGGGATAGGGCGCTTCAGGCTTGCGGATCGAAAGTGTGTGGTCATGTTTTGCGGTTTTGTATACAAAACATGTATGCACTAAAGCCAGATCTGTGCCAGTCAGCGATCTATGCAGCGCTGCGCTCATTTCGAAAAGTTATCGAAGAGCGCTAAGTGTTTGAAAATAAGTGGTTATAAATTGACCGATTGAACAGGTATTTATTTTTTGCGGGGGATTTTGCGGAGGGGGCAAAGCGCAGGGATATTCAGAAGGGATGTAACTTTTCAGGGCGTGAAAACAAAAAGTGCACACATAAATGGCACCGATGGTGACATTTGTGTGTACACATTTTTTCATGGCACCATGAAGCAAATGTGGGAGCGAGCTTGCTCGCGAAGGCGTCTTTCCAGTCAACAAATCCGGTGACTGTCAGACCGCTTTCGCGAGCAAGCTCGCTCCCACAGGGGGGCATCATTGAGACAGAGATTTACGCCTTGCTGATGATATTCCCCGCATGCAACCCGCACTCTTTCTGCGTCGCTTCTTCCCACCACCAGCGGCCTTCGCGCTCATGCTGGTTCGGCAGCACCGGGCGGGTGCACGGTTCGCAGCCGATGCTGATGAAGCCGCGTTCATGCAGGCTGTTGTACGGCAGTTCGAGCATGCGGATGTAACCCCAGATCTCTTCGCTGGTCATCTGCGCCAGCGGGTTGAACTTGTAGAGCGTGCGTTCGGGCGTGGAGAACGCGGTGTCGATCTCCAGCACCGCCACGGCGCTGCGGGTGCCCGGGCTCTGGTCGCGGCGCTGGCCGGTGGCCCAGGCTTTGACGCCGGACAGTTTGCGCCGCAGCGGTTCGATCTTGCGGATGCCGCAGCACTCGCCATGGCCGTCCTTGTAGAAGCTGAACAGGCCTTTTTCCTTCACGAACGGTTCCAGTTTCGTGTAGTCCGGCGAGACAATCTCGATGTCGATCTTGTAGTGCTCGCGCACCTGATCGATGAAGCGGTAGGTCTCCGGGTGCAGGCGGCCGGTGTCGAGGCTGAACACCTTGACGTTCTTGTTCAGCTTCCAGGCCATGTCCACCAGCACCACATCCTCGGCGCCACTGAAAGAGATCCACAGCTCATCACCGAACTCGGCAAACGCGAGTTTCAGGATGTCCTGGGCGGATTTGTTGGCATAGGTCGTGGCGAGTTCCACGACATCGAACGTTGGGCTCATCAGGGCGGCTTCCTACAGGTCGGTGGCGCTGGGCGCTCTATATGGCGGCGATGTTAACAAAAAGCGGCGGGGTAAGGGGCGCCCGCTGCGTTGCGCGGTGGCGGGGGAGTCGCTAGAGTTCGGGCTCGCTCGACTCAATAATCACTACAAACGGGAGTGTCTTGTGGAAATTGCTTGCCTGGATCTGGAAGGGGTACTGGTGCCGGAAATCTGGATCGCCTTCGCCGAAAAAACCGGAATCGACTCGCTCAAGGCCACCACCCGGGACATTCCCGATTACGACGTGCTGATGAAGCAGCGCCTGCGCATCCTCGACGAGCACGGCCTGAAACTCTCGGACATTCAGGAAGTGATCGCCACCCTCAAGCCGCTGGACGGCGCGGTGGAGTTCGTCGACTGGCTGCGCGAGCGCTTCCAGGTGGTGATTCTCTCGGACACTTTCTACGAATTCTCCCAGCCGCTGATGCGTCAGCTGGGCTTCCCGACCTTGCTCTGCCACCGTCTGATCACTGACGACAGCGGCAGGGTGACCAGCTATCAATTGCGCCAGAAAGACCCCAAGCGTCAGTCGGTGCTGGCGTTCAAGAGCCTGTACTACCGGGTGATTGCGGCGGGGGATTCGTATAACGACACGAGCATGCTCGGCGAGGCGGATGCGGGGATTCTGTTCCATGCGCCAGACAATGTGATTCGCGAGTTCCCGCAGTTCCCGGCGGTGCATACGTTTGCCGAGTTGAAGCAGGAGTTCCTCAAGGCCTCGAACCGGGATTTGAGTTTGTAATTACAACATTGTGGCGAGGGAGCTTGCTCCCGCTCGGCTGCGCAGCAGTCGTAAGATTTTGGGGAGCGCTTCGCACTCCAGCGGGAGCAAGCTCCCTCGCCACAAAAAGTTATAGGTTTTGCAGGGTGTCGAGGAGGATTCTTACCTTGGTAATCGACTCCTGATACTCCGCCTGCCAGTCCGAGTCGGCCACGATCCCGCCGCCGCCCCAGCAACACACCTGCCCATCCTTGACCAACAGACTGCGAATCGCGATGGAGCTGTCCATCTCGCCGCGTACGTCCAGGTACAGCAACGAACCGCAATACAAACCGCGCCGCGTCGGCTCCAGTTCGTCAATGATCTGCATCGCGCGGATCTTCGGGGCGCCGGTGATCGAGCCGCCGGGGAAGCTGCCGGCAATCAGGTCGAGGGCGTCGCGGTCATCCGCCAGTTCACCGGTCACGCTGCTGACCAGGTGATGCACGTTGGGATAGCTTTCCAGGCTGAACAGCTCCGGCACCCGTACCGAGCCGATGCGGCAGGCGCGGCCGAGGTCGTTGCGCAGCAGGTCGACGATCATCAGGTTTTCCGCGCGATCCTTGGGGCTGGCCAGCAGTTCGGCAGCGTTGGCGGCGTCTTCGGCAGGCGTCAGACCACGGGGGCGGGTGCCTTTGATCGGGCGGGTTTCCACCTGACGCTGGCTGACTTTGACGAAACGCTCCGGCGACAGGCTCAGCACAGCGTCGCCGTCGGGCAGGCTCTGAAACCCGGAAAACGGTGTCGGACAGGCCTCGCGTAACGCGCAATAGGCCAGCCACGGATCGCCCTGACAGGTTGCGCGGAAACGCTGGGCGAAGTTGACCTGATAGCAGTCGCCGGCCTGGATGTATTGATGAATGCGCTCCAGCGCCTGGCGATAGTCGTCCGGCGACAGGTCGGCGGTCATCGGCGTGTCCAGTTTGAACGGCGTCAGCGCCGCTGAAGCCGGTTGGCTGAACAGCGCGATCAGCCGTTGCCGCTCGCTGTCAGCCAGCGACGGGTGAAACACCAGTTGGCTGGTGGCGCTCTGGTGATCGCTGATCAGCGCCCAGTCGTACAGGCCGAACCGCGCGTCGGGCAATTGCAGATCGTCCCGGGCCTGGCTCGGCAGGTGTTCCAGATGCCGGCCAAAGTCGTAACTGAGATAGCCGATCAGGCCGCCGGCGAAGGGCAGGTCATATCCCGCAGGCAACTGTGCTTCGCCCAGACGGCTCAGATTTTCCCGCAGGCGTTGCAGGAAAACGCTACCGCTTTCATCAGGCAACACCGCCAGGTGTTCCAGCGGCCAGGCGCTGAGCAGGTCGTAACGGCCACGGTCGGCACT
Organism: Pseudomonas sp. NPDC088414; assembly: GCF_044753325.1. Classification (NCBI taxonomy): domain Bacteria; kingdom Pseudomonadati; phylum Pseudomonadota; class Gammaproteobacteria; order Pseudomonadales; family Pseudomonadaceae; genus Pseudomonas; species Pseudomonas sp. NPDC088414. Next base: position 53,767 of record NZ_JBIVMY010000013.1, read on the forward strand.
CGGTCGGCCGCTGTCGAGCAGCACGGCGCCGGGCGCATGGCGGATGGCCGCGAAGTAGTCGGCGGGGTTGGCACGGTAGGGTAGCGGGTGTACGGAACAGGTCAACATGGGCGGGGCAGATCGGCCATCGAGGCGGGGTGGGGATTGTAGTCCTCTCGGCTGCCAGATCAAAATCAAAAGCTACCCCCTCACCCCAGCCCTCTCCCCCAAGGGGGCGAGGGGGAAAGGGGGCAGATCTTCATGCTTTTCAAGATCCGAGTTCGGTTCGATATCTCAAGGGGGCGAGGGGGAAAGGGAGCAGACCTTCATGCTTTTCAAGTTCTGAGTTCGACTCGAACTTGCAGGTCGATGTACTTCGAGCATCCAACACGGTCAGTCCCCTCTCCCTCCGGGAGAGGGCTAGGGTGAGGGGCTCTTCAGCTTTTCAGCTTCAGCCCTCGACCGCCGGAATATGCCCAAACATTTCCTGAGTGAACGCCACCCGCTCCTCAACCGACTCGGTCACCCCAAGCGCCTTCAGCTCTTCCAGATGCGCTTCGACCGCATGCGTACGCTGGGTCAGCCCGCAATCGTTGGCAATCTGGATATTCAGCCCCGGCCGCGCATTCAGCTCGAGAATCAGCGGACCTTTTTCTTGGTCGAGCACCATGTCCACACCGATGTAACCCAGCCCGCACAGTTCATAACAACCGGCGGCGAGTTTCATGAAACCGTCCCAGTAGGGCAGTTGCACGCCATCCACCGCATTGGTGGTGTCGGGGTGTTTGTTGATGATGTTGTTCAGCCAGGTGCCGCGCAGGGTCAGGCCGGTGGCGAGGTCGACGCCGACACCGATGGCGCCCTGGTGCAGGTTGGCCTTGCCGCCGGACTGGCGGGTCGGCAGGCGCAACATCGCCATCACCGGGTAACCCATCAGCACGATGATGCGGATGTCCGGCACGCCTTCGTAGCTGATGCTCTTGAAGATCTGGTCCGGGGTCACCCGGTATTCGATCAGCGCGCGGTCGCGGTGGCCGCCCAGCGAATACAGGCCAGTGAGAATGCTCGAGATGTGGTGCTCGAGTTCTTCGTGAGCAAGGATCTTGCCCGACACCGTGCGATAGCGGCCCTCGAAGCGGTCAGCGATGACGATGATGCCGTCACCGCCTGCACCTTGAGCCGGCTTGATTACGAAGTCGTTACGCCCGCCGATGATCTCGTCGAGCTTGTCGATTTCTTTCTCCGTGGAGATCACGCCGTACAGCTCCGGCACATGAATGCCGGCCTCGATCGCGCGCTCCTTGGTGATGATCTTGTCATCGACGATCGGGTACAGGCTGCGCTTGTTGTACTTGAGCACGTAGTCGGCATTACGCCGATTGATGCCCATGATGCCCCGCGCTTCCAGAGCCTTCCAGGTCTTCCAGAAACCGAACATCAGGCGTCAGCCTTCTTCAGGAAAGCCTTGAAACGCACCAGTTCGGTCAGGCGGTAGCCGCGATAACGACCCATCGCCAGCATGAAGCCGACCAGAATCAGCAGGATCGCCGGGAAGGTGAACACGAAGTACACCAGCTCCGGCACGGTCATGATCAGGTGCGCCAGCGAGGCGGCGAACAGCGTGCCGATCGCCACTTTCATGGCATGGCTGGCACCGCGTTCTTCCCAGGTGATCGACAGGCGTTCGATGGTCATGGTCAGAATCACCATCGGGAATAGCGCCACCGACAGACCGCGCTCCAGGCCGAGCTTGTGGCTGAACAGACTGATGGCGGCAATCAGCACCACGACGAAGGTCAAGACCACCGACAGGCGCGGCAGCATTTGCAGCTTCAAATGTTCCAGATACGAACGTAACGACAGGCCCAACGCGGTGATCACGGTAAACAGCAGGATGCCGAAGCCCAGTTGTGTTTCGCGGAAGGCCAGGGCGATCAGCACCGGGGTGAAGGTGCCGAGGGTTTGCAGGCCGATCAGGTTGCGCAGGATCAGGATCACCAGCACGCCGATCGGGATCATCACCATGATCATGAACGTCTGCTGGGTCTGCAGCGGCAGGCCGTAGAGCGAGTATTCGAGGAAGTTGGCGTCGGTGTTTTCGTCGGTCAGCTTGGCCAGACGAATCGCGTTCATTTCGCTGTTGTTCAGGCTGAAGGTCACGTTGGCTTTCTTCGCGCCCTCGATGGTGATCAGGTTTTCATCACCGGTCCACCACAGAAGGCGGTCGGTCGGCAGGCCTTGCTCGCCGGTTTCTGGGTTGAAGTACAGCCAGTCGTTACCGTTGAAACTGCGTAGCCACAGTTCCGGGGTTTGCGGTTGATCGGCGACGAGGCGGATGGTGTGGACTTTTTCTACCGGCACGTGGGCGATCGACAGCAGCAGTTCGACGATCTTCGCCTTGTGCGGTGTCGACGGGTCGCCGGCCAGCAGCAGTTTGACGTTGTCGTCGTTGGCGTTGTTGACGCGTTTGATCGCTTCGCCGATGAAGGTCTCGACGTCGGCCGAGTGCTGGCGGATCGGCGCGAGCAGAGCTTCGGCGGCGATTTTTTCCGGACCTTCGATGGCGATGCTGTCGCGGAAGGTCGGGCCTTTGATCTTGGATTTTTCCGCGGTGTAGCGCTTGGTCAGCACCAGACGGTAATAAAGGGTCTGGTTGCCCTTGGCCCGGCGCGCCGACCAGGTGACCTTGCGGTTGCCGTCGACGCGGTTGACTGCCACGCCGTAGTTATTGGAGATAAAGCTTTCGTTGAGGCTGACGTAATCGCGGCTCAGCGGTGGCACGAACATCTGGACCTTCACCGGGTCCTTGGTGCTGGCGACGAACTCGACTTTGGCGTCGATGTTCCACAAGTCGTCGGTGGCGTCTTCGGTCACCGGGATGCCGAGTACGAAAATCTGATAGGCCGTAACCGAAACGCCCAGGAGCACCAGAATGGTGATCAGGATTTTCAGGTGGAAGGTTAGAGAACGCATGGAAATTACTCGGCGGTATGAGCGGCGATGGTGCAGGCAGGTTTGCCGGCAGCGTATTTAAGACTGGGGTCGACCAGCGCGTCGAAGCGTTTCAAGGCTTCGGAGCCGATCAAAAGCGGGTATTGGAACGCACTTCGGTCGGTCAGGTTCACTTCGATGCTGCGCAACGCCGTGCCCATGCAGATATCCAGCTCGATCACCGGGCGCGCGGTGTACTTTTTACCTTCTTCCGGGTCGTAGTCGCCGGCGCGGCGTTTGATCTTGCTGACCCGGGCCAGCGGCCGCTCGATCGGGTGCGAATGCGCCGCGTCGATCGCCAGGTAGAAACGCACCCACGACTCGCCGTTGCGTTTGAAGCGTTTGATATCGCGGGCACTCAGCGAGGCGGTTTTGGCGCCGGTGTCGAGTTTCGCCGCGACTTGCAGATTGATGCCGTCAAGCGATGCGTATTCGTTGAGGCCGTACACGGTTTTTTCCCCCGCCGCGGCGAGGCCGGGCAGGCAAAACAGCGCAAAAAATGTGGGGAAGGGCTTGAGTCTCATAAATCCTGGTGCGCAGCGTTCCGTTTTCGGTTCAGGTTCCTGGCAGTACTGCGCAAGCTCCTTCGTGTGCCTATCAGCTTTTTATGACAAGCCGTACAAATGGCCAGCAAATGCGGGCGGCATTCTAGCACGGTGGTTTTATGGCGCCAGCGCTTGGGCCGGTCTATAACCAGATCAAAAGATCGCAGCCTGCGGCAGCTCCTACAGGAATCAATGTAGGAGCTGCCGAAGGCTGCGATCTTTTCGGGTTATTAGACGATTGTCGACAATATCCATTTATCCTTTGACTGATGCCGGCTAATTGGCTAGTTTTTGCCGCATTGGATTTTAAGGTGTCGACAATCATGCTGGATCAACTCGATCCCCCGGTCATCAGCGGCGACGATTCCGAGACGCTCTCGGAAAACGTCTTCCGGCGCATTCAGGCGGCCATCGTCAAAGGCGAAATCGCCCCAGGCAGCAAGATCTCCGAACCCGAGCTGGCGCGCACTTATGGCATCAGTCGCGGGCCGCTGCGCGAAGCCATTCATCGGCTCGAAGGCCAGCGTCTGCTGGTGCGCGTACCGCATGTCGGCGCGCGGGTGGTGTCGCTCAGCCACGCCGAATTGCTCGAACTCTACGAAATCCGCGAATCCCTCGAAGGCATGGCCTGCCGGCTCGCGGCCGAACGCATGAGCGTCGAAGACATCGACGAACTGCGCCGGGTGCTCGAAACCCACGAGCGCGACGCGGCGTTCCAGGCCGGGGTCGGCTATTACCAGCAGGAAGGCGATTTCGACTTTCACTACCGGATCATCCAGGGCAGCGGCAACCGCACGCTGACCCAGATGCTCTGCGGCGAGCTGTACCAACTGGTGCGCATGTACCGCATCCAGTTTTCCACAACGCCCAACCGCCCGCGTCAGGCCTTCGCCGAACACCACCGGATTCTCGATGCCATCGCCGACCGTGACGGCGAACTCGCGGAATTGTTGATGCGCCGCCACATCGGCGCCTCGAAACGCAACATCGCCCGTCATTACCAGGACGGCGCCGACAATAAGACAGCCACTGAACGAGGTGAGTCATGAGTTCCAAGCAGAACACTCCAGGCCAGCGTTTCCGCGATGCGGTCGCCAGCGAGCACCCATTGCAGGTGGTCGGCGCGATCAACGCCAACCACGCGCTGCTGGCCAAGCGTGCCGGTTTCAAGGCGATCTACCTGTCCGGTGGCGGGGTGGCCGCAGGCTCGCTCGGCGTGCCGGATCTGGGCATCACCGGCCTGGATGACGTGCTCACCGACGTGCGGCGCATCACCGACGTCTGCGACCTGCCGCTGCTGGTGGATGTCGACACCGGTTTCGGTTCGTCGGCGTTCAACGTCGCGCGCACCGTGAAGTCGATGATCAAGTTCGGCGCCGCGGCAATTCACATCGAGGATCAGGTCGGCGCCAAGCGCTGCGGCCACCGTCCGAACAAGGAAATCGTCAGCCAGCAGGAAATGGTCGACCGCATCAAGGCAGCGGTCGATGCGCGCACCGACGACAGCTTCGTGATCATGGCGCGTACCGATGCGCTGGCGGTTGAAGGTCTGGAGTCGGCACTGGATCGCGCAGCGGCGTGCATCGAGGCCGGCGCCGACATGATCTTCCCGGAAGCCATCACCGAGCTTGAGATGTACAAGCTGTTCGCCAATCGGGTGAAGGCGCCGATCCTCGCCAACATCACCGAGTTCGGCTCGACGCCGCTGTACACCACCGAGCAACTGGCCGGCGCCGACGTGTCGCTGGTGCTGTACCCGCTGTCGGCGTTCCGCGCGATGAACAAGGCAGCGGAAAACGTCTACACCGCGATCCGCCGCGACGGCACCCAGCAGAATGTCATCGACACCATGCAGACGCGCATGGAGCTTTACGATCGCATCGATTACCACACGTTCGAGCAGAAGCTTGATGCGTTGTTTGCCGCTAAAAAATGAGGATCAAAAGATCGCAGCCTTCGGCAGCTCCTACATCAACCGCATTCTCCTGTAGGAGCTGACGAGTGCAACGAGGCTGCGATCTTTTGCCAACAACACCGTAATTGCAGATTCCCTAACAAATTCAAGATTGGAGACAGCAATGGCCGAAGCAAAAGTACTCAGTGGCGCCGGGCTCCGGGGCCAGGTTGCCGGGCAAACCGCACTGTCCACCGTGGGCCAGGCCGGTGCCGGGCTGACCTATCGCGGTTACGACGTGCGTGAACTGGCAGCCGACGCGCAGTTCGAAGAAGTGGCGTACTTGCTGCTGTACGGCGAACTGCCGACCCAGGCGCAACTCGACGCTTACCAGCAAAAGCTGAGCAAGCTGCGCGACCTGCCGCAGGCACTGAAAGAAGTGCTTGAACGCATTCCCGCCGATGCTCACCCGATGGACGTGATGCGCACCGGTTGCTCGTTCCTCGGCAACATCGAACCGGAGAAAGACTTCTCCGAACAGCGCGACAAGACCGACCGCCTGCTCGCCGCATTCCCGGCGATCATGTGCTACTGGTATCGCTTCAGCCACGACGGCAAGCGCATCAACTGCGTCAGCGACGAGCCGACCATCGGCGGTCACTTCCTGCACCTGCTGCACGACAGGAAGCCGAGCGAACTGCACGTCAAAGTGATGAACGTGTCGCTGATCCTTTACGCCGAGCACGAATTCAACGCCTCGACCTTTACCGCTCGCGTTTGCGCGTCGACCCTGTCCGACCTGTATTCCTGCGTCACTGCGGCCATCGGTTCGTTGCGGGGCCCGCTGCATGGCGGCGCCAACGAAGCGGCGATGGAAATGATCGAGCGCTTCTCGTCGCCGGAAGAGGCGATCAAAGGCACCCTCGGCATGCTCGAGCGCAAGGACAAGATCATGGGCTTCGGCCACGCGATCTATAAGGACAGCGATCCGCGCAACGAGGTGATCAAGGGCTGGTCGAAAAAACTTGCCGACGAAGTCGGTGACAAGGTGCTGTTTGCGGTTTCCGAAGCCATCGACAAGACCATGTGGGAGCAGAAAAAACTGTTCCCCAACGCCGACTTCTACCATGCCTCGGCGTATCACTTCATGGGCATCCCGACCAAGCTGTTCACGCCGATCTTCGTCTGCTCGCGCCTGACCGGCTGGGCCGCGCACGTGTTCGAACAGCGCGCCAACAACCGCATCATCCGTCCAAGCGCCGAGTACGTCGGCGTCGAACAGCGCAAGTTCGTGCCAATCGAACGTCGCTGAATGGTGAGGGCCAATCATCGGCATTGAAATTACCCAGATCCTGTGGGAGCGAGCTTGCTCGCGAATGCGGTAGATCAGTCGACATTGATGTTGAATGTCAGTCCGTCTTCGCGATCAAGCTCGCTCCCACAGGGTTCAGTGTGAATTTCAGGGTTGATGTCCGGCCCCTCCCTTTGAAACTACCGTGACCCGAGTCCTGACCCGATGAACACAGCATTCCGCAAAAACCTGCCCGGCAGTTCCCTGGATTATTTCGACGTCCGTGCGGCGGTCGAGGCGATTCAGCCCGGCAGCTACGACACCCTGCCGTACACCTCCCGCGTGCTGGCGGAAAACCTCGTGCGTCGCTGCGACCCGGCCACGCTCACTGATTCGCTGAAGCAACTGATCGAGCGCAAACGCGACCTCGACTTCCCGTGGTTCCCGGCACGTGTGGTGTGCCACGACATTCTTGGCCAGACCGCACTGGTCGACCTCGCCGGCCTGCGTGACGCGATCGCCCAGCAAGGCGGCGATCCGGCGCAAGTCAACCCGGTGGTGCCGACGCAACTGATCGTTGACCACTCGCTGGCGGTGGAGGCGGGCGGTTTTGACCCGCAGGCATTCGAGAAAAACCGCGCCATCGAAGACCGGCGCAACGAAGACCGTTTCCACTTCATCAACTGGACCAAAAAGGCCTTCAAGAACGTCGATGTGATCCCGCCGGGCAACGGCATCATGCACCAGATCAACCTGGAGAAAATGTCTCCGGTGATCCAGGTGCGCGACGGCGTGGCATTCCCTGATACTTGCGTCGGCACCGACAGCCACACCCCGCACGTCGATGCGTTGGGCGTGATCGCCATCGGTGTCGGTGGGCTTGAAGCCGAGAGCGTGATGCTCGGCCGCGCCTCGTGGATGCGCCTGCCGGAAAGCGTCGGCGTCGAACTGACCGGCAAGCTGCAACCGGGCATCACCGCCACCGACATGGTGCTGGCGCTGACTGAATACCTGCGCAAACAGAAAGTCGTCGGTGCCTGGCTGGAGTTCTTCGGCGAAGGCGCGTCCGCGCTGACCCTCGGCGACCGCGCGACCATCTCCAACATGGCCCCGGAATACGGCGCCACCGCGGCGATGTTCTACATCGACCAGCAGACCATCGACTACCTGAAACTCACCGGTCGCGAAGACCAGCAAGTGCAACTGGTCGAGCAGTACGCCAAACTCAACGGCTTGTGGGCCGACAGCCTGAAGGGCGCGCAATACGAGCGTGGCCTGACGTTCGACTTGTCGTCCGTGGTGCGCAACATGGCCGGCCCGAGCAACCCGCACGCCCGCGTGGCGGTGGCGGATCTGGCGGCCAAAGGCATCTCCGGGCAGTGGGATGACGTGCCGGGGCAAATGCCTGACGGCGCGGTGATCATCGCCGCCATCACCAGCTGCACCAACACCAGCAACCCGCGCAACGTGATCGCCGCCGGCCTCTTGGCGCGCAATGCCAACAAGCTTGGCCTGACCCGCAAGCCGTGGGTCAAATCCTCGCTGGCCCCGGGTTCGAAAACCGTCGCGCTGTATCTCGATGAAGCGGGGCTGACCACGGAGCTGGAGCAGCTCGGTTTCGGCGTCGTCGCGTTTGCCTGCACCACTTGCAACGGCATGTCCGGCGCCCTCGATCCGGTGATCCAGCAAGAGATCATCGACCGCGATCTGTATGCGACGGCCGTGCTTTCCGGCAACCGTAACTTCGACGGCCGCATCCACCCGTACGCCAAACAGGCGTTCCTCGCGTCGCCGCCGCTGGTGGTCGCGTACGCCATTGCCGGGACCATTCGTTTCGACATCGAAAAGGATGTGCTGGGCATGGTCGACGGCAAGGAAATCCGCCTGAAAGACATCTGGCCGAGCGACGAAGAAATCGACGCCGTGGTGAAGTCGTCGGTCAAGCCGGAGCAGTTCCGTCAGGTCTACATTCCGATGTTCGCCGTCCACGAAGACACCGGCCCGAAAGTCACGCCGCTGTACGACTGGCGCGAAATGAGCACCTACATCCGCCGTCCACCGTACTGGGAAGGCGCGCTAGCCGGCGCGCGGCCGCTGAAGGGCATGCGTCCGCTGGCGGTGCTGCCGGACAACATCACCACCGATCACCTGTCGCCTTCCAACGCGATCATGCTCGACAGCGCCGCCGGCGAATACCTGGCGAAAATGGGCCTGCCGGAAGAGGACTTCAACTCGTATGCCACACACCGTGGCGACCACTTGACCGCCCAGCGGGCAACCTTCGCCAACCCGAAACTGTTCAACGAAATGGTCGTGGAAAACGGCAAGGTCAAGCAGGGGTCGCTGGCGCGGGTCGAGCCGGAAGGCCAGGTGATGCGCATGTGGGAAGCCATTGAAACCTACATGGAGCGCAAGCAGCCGCTGATCATCATCGCCGGTGCCGATTACGGTCAGGGTTCGTCCCGCGACTGGGCGGCCAAGGGCGTGCGTCTGGCGGGTGTGGAGGCGATCGTCGCCGAAGGTTTCGAGCGCATCCACCGCACTAACCTGGTGGGCATGGGCGTGTTGCCGCTGGAGTTCAAACCGGGCACCGACCGTCACACCCTGGCCATCGACGGCAGCGAAACCTACGACGTGATCGGCGCCCGCACCCCGCGTGCCGACCTGACGCTGGTGATTCACCGCAAGAACGGCGAGCGCGTTGAAGTGCCGGTGACCTGCCGTCTGGACACCGCTGAAGAAGTGTCGATCTACGAGGCCGGCGGCGTGTTGCAGCGCTTCGCTCAAGACTTCCTTGAAGAGTCGGCGGTTGCCGTTTAAATCAACTGATGTGGGCAGGGGATTTTAGTCCCGTGCCCTCGGTAAGGAGCATCATGGCTCACGCACCCCAGATCAAAATCCCCGCCACCTACATGCGCGGCGGCACCAGCAAAGGCGTGTTCTTCAGCCTCAAGGATCTGCCCGAAGCGGCGCAGATTCCCGGCCCAACCCGCGATGCCTTGCTGCTGCGGGTGATCGGCAGCCCCGACCCGTACGACAAGCAGATCGACGGCATGGGCGGCGCCACCTCGAGCACCAGCAAAACAGTAATCCTGTCGAAAAGCATCAAGGCTGATCACGACGTCGATTACCTGTTCGGTCAGGTCTCCATCGACAAGCCGTTCGTCGACTGGAGCGGCAACTGCGGCAACCTCTCGGCGGCGGTCGGTTCGTTCGCCATCAGCAACGGTCTGGTGGAGGCCAGCCGCATTCCGCACAACGGTGTGGCGGTGGTGCGCGTGTGGCAGGCCAACATCGGCAAGACCATCATCGCCCACGTGCCGATCACCAATGGCGAGGTGCAAGAAACCGGTGATTTCGAACTCGACGGCGTGACCTTTCCGGCCGCCGAAGTGCAGGTCGAATTCATCGATCCGGCGGCGGAAGAAGAGGGCGGCGGCGGTTCGATGTTCCCCACCGGCAACCTGATCGATCAGCTTGAGGTGCCGGGTGTCGGCACGTTCCAGGCGACCATGATCAATGCCGGGATCCCGACAATTTTCGTCAACGCCGCAGACATCGGCTACACCGGCACCGAACTGCAAAGCGCGATCAACAGCGACCCGCAAGCCCTGCAGATGTTCGAAACCATCCGCGCCTACGGTGCGTTGCGCATGGGCCTGATTTCCAGTCTGGACGAAGCGGCCAAGCGACAGCACACGCCGAAAGTCGCGTTTGTCGCCAGGCCTGCGGATTACGTGGCGTCCAGCGGCAAGGTGATTGCCGCCGCTGATGTCGATCTGCTGGTGCGCGCATTATCGATGGGCAAATTGCACCACGCGATGATGGGCACGGCGGCGGTGGCAATCGGCACGGCGGCAGCGATCACCGGCACCCTGGTGAACCTCGCCGCCGGCGGCGTTGAACGCACCGCAGTGCGCTTCGGCCATCCGTCCGGAACCTTGCGCGTCGGTGCCGAGGCCAGCCTGGAAAACGGTGAGTGGGTGGTGAAAAAAGCCATCATGAGCCGCAGTGCACGGGTGCTGATGGAAGGCTACGTGCGCATCCCCGGCGACGCCTTCTGACCCAACACATAACCCCTGTAGGAGCTGCCGAAGGCTGCGATCTTTTGATCTTGATCTTAAAAAACAAGATCAAAAGATCGCAGCCTGCGGCAGCTCCTACAGGGATTGCATTTCAATAATAAAATTTGCCAGCCTGAACCGAGGTCCCATCAACGAACCACTGCAAGAGTGAATCGAACATGAGCGCCAACGTCGACCTGAACAACCGCCCCGACTACGACCGTGTCCTGCAGGACATTGCCGATTACGTCCTAACCTTCAATATCGAATCTGCCGAAGCCCTCGACACTGCCCGCAACTGCCTGATGGACACCTTGGGCTGCGGCCTGCTGGCGCTGCGTTTTCCCGAATGCACCAAACACCTTGGCCCGCTCGTGGAAGGCACCGTGGTGCCGTTCGGCGCACGGGTGCCCGGCACGTCGCATCGCCTCGACCCGGTGAAAGCTGCGTGGGACATCGGCTGCATCGTGCGCTGGCTCGATTACAACGACACATGGCTCGCTGCCGAGTGGGGCCATCCGTCGGACAACCTCGGCGGGATTCTTGCGGTGGCCGATCATCTTTCGCAGAAGCGCATTGCCAATGGCGAGAGTCCGCTGAGAATTCGCGATGTGCTGGAAGCGATGATCATGGCCCACGAGATTCAAGGCGTGATCGCCCTGGAAAACTCCTTCAACCGCGTCGGCCTCGACCATGTGTTGCTGGTGAAAGTCGCTTCCACAGCAGTGACTGCCAAGCTGATGGGCGCCAATCGCGAGCAACTGCTGTCGGCGCTGTCTCATGCGTTTGCCGACGGTCAGGCGCTGCGTACTTATCGTCATGCGCCGAATGCCGGGTCACGCAAATCCTGGGCGGCGGGGGATGCAACCAGTCGTGGCGTGCGCCTGGCCGACATCGCCCTGCGTGGTGAGATGGGCATCCCCGGCGTGCTGACGGCCCGGCAGTGGGGCTTCTACGACGTGTCGTTCAGCCACACCAACAACGATCTGGCGCTCAAGCCTGAGGGTAAACGTGCTTTCAGTTTCTCGCGGCCTTACGGCAGTTACGTGATGGAAAACGTGCTGTTCAAGATCAGTTTTCCCGCCGAGTTCCACGCGCAGACCGCCTGCGAAGCGGCGGTCACCTTGCACCCGCTGGTGCGCAACCGGCTGCAGGAAATCGACCGCATCGTCATCACCACCCATGAGTCGGCGATTCGCATCATTTCCAAGGTCGGGCCGCTGGCCAACGCTGCCGACCGCGATCACTGCCTCCAGTACATGACCGCCGTGCCGCTGGCGTTCGGCAATCTGCTGGCCGAACAATACGAGGACGACTTCCATGCCGCGCACCCGATCATCGATGTGCTGCGCGAGAAGATGGTCATCGTCGAAGATCCGCGTTTCACCCGCGAGTATCTGGAGGCCGACAAGCGCTCGATTGCCAACGCGGTGCAGGTGTTTTTCAAGGACGGATCGAGCACCGAGAGCGTGGTGGTCGAATACCCGATCGGCCATCGTCGCCGCCGGGTCGAAGGCATTCCATTGCTGGAGGACAAGTTCAGGGCGAACCTGCTGACACGATTCACCGGGCAGCGCAGCAACGAGATCTTCGCGTTGTGCAAGGATCAGGCGCAGCTGGAGGCCACCCCCGTGAATCGTTTCATCGACCTGTTTGTCATCTGACAAAGCGAGCATTGAAGACCCATTGCGGGCGTGAGCCTGCTCACGCTAGCGGTGTGTCAGGCAACATCAATGCTGGATGTGCCGCCGCCTTCGCGGGCAAGCCCGTTCCCACAAGGTTTTGGGCCTGGCACAACATGCATCAACACTCTGAAACCCTTTGGGAGCGAGCTTGCTCGCGAAGGCGCCAAAGCAGACGCCGCAAATCTATTTGAAACGCCGCTCCACACCTTTTTCCACCAGAATCTTCGCGGAAATCTCTTCCACCGAAAAATGCGTGGAGTTGATGTGCGGGATGTTCTCGCGGCGGAACAGGTTTTCCACTTCGCGCACTTCGAATTCGCACTGGGCATAGCTCGAATAACGGCTGTTGGGTTTGCGCTCGTTGCGGATCGCGGTGAGGCGGTCCGGGTCGATGGTCAGGCCGAACAGCTTGTGCTGATGGGCGCGCAGGGCGGTCGGCAGGGTCAGGCGCTCCATGTCGTCTTCGGTCAGCGGGTAGTTGGCCGCACGGATACCGAACTGCATCGCCATGTACAGACACGTCGGCGTCTTACCACAACGCGACACGCCCACTAGTATCAGGTCGGCCTTGTCGTAATAGTGGGTGCGCGCGCCGTCATCGTTGTCGAGGGCGAAGTTCACCGCCTCGATGCGCTCCATGTAATTGGAGTTGTGGCCGATCGAATGCGACTTGCCGACGGTGTAGGAAGAATGTTCGGTCAGTTCCTGTTCGAGCGGGGCGAGGAAGGTCGAGAAGATGTCGATCATGAAACCATTGGACGTTGCGAGAATCTCACGGATGTCCTGATTGACGATGGTGTCGAAGATGATCGGACGGAAGCCGTCGGTTTCGGCGGCTTTGTTGATTTGTTGTACCATGGCCCGCGCTTTGTCCGCGTTGTCGATATACGGCCGCGTGAGCTTGGTGAAGGTAATGTTTTCGAACTGCGCCAGAAGGCTTTGACCCAGGGTTTCGGCAGTAATGCCGGTGCCATCGGAGATAAAGAAAGCAGATCGTTTCATTTGCACCTTGGGCCTTAAGCTAAAGAGTATTTCTGGATATGATAGGCGCGATTTGCCGGCCGCCATTGGCCCGCATTCTCACTTATTTTCCAGGTCCAGGCCATACAGCCGGCCCACGCTCCCCCGAGCAGCCGGTTTCTGAGCTTTTCCAACACAGTTAGTGGAGAGATCACCTTGGTAGAGTACGTAGTTTCCCTCGATAAGCTCGGCAAACACGATGTTGAGCATGTGGGGGGCAAGAACGCATCCCTGGGCGAGATGATCAGCAACCTGGCGGGTGCCGGTGTGTCGGTCCCCGGCGGCTTTGCCACCACCGCGCAGGCCTATCGCGACTTTCTCGAACTGAGCGGCCTCAACGACCAGATCCACAAGGCTCTCGACGCCCTGGACGTCGATGACGTCAACGCGCTGGCCAAGACCGGTGCGCAGATCCGTCAATGGATCATGGACGCCGAATTCCCTGAAAAACTCAATACCGAGATCCGCACCGCGTTCGCCGCGCTGTCGGCCGGTAACCCTGACGTGGCCGTGGCCGTGCGTTCTTCCGCCACCGCCGAAGACTTGCCGGACGCATCTTTTGCCGGCCAGCAGGAAACCTTCCTGAACATCCGTGGTGTGGAAAACGTTATCCGCGCCGCCAAAGAGGTGTTCGCTTCGCTGTTCAACGACCGTGCAATTTCCTACCGCGTGCACCAGGGCTTCGACCACAAACTGGTCGCCCTGTCGGCCGGCGTGCAGCGCATGGTGCGTTCGGAAACCGGTACCGCCGGCGTGATGTTCACCCTCGATACCGAATCCGGTTTCCGTGACGTGGTGTTCATCACCGGCGCTTACGGCCTGGGCGAAACCGTCGTACAAGGCGCGGTCAACCCCGACGAATTCTACGTGCACAAAGGCACCCTGGACGCCGGTCGCCCGGCGATCCTGCGCCGCAACCTTGGCAGCAAAGCGATCAAGATGATCTACGGCGACGAGGCCAAGGCCGGTCGTTCGGTGAAGACTGTCGACGTCGACAAGGCCGAACGCGCGCGTTTCTGCCTGACCGACGCCGAGGTCAGCGAGCTGGCCAAGCAGGCGATGATCATCGAGAAGCACTACGGCTGCCCGATGGACATCGAGTGGGCCAAGGACGGTGACGACGGCAAGCTGTACATCGTGCAGGCCCGCCCGGAAACCGTGAAAAGCCGCACCCAGGCCAACGTCATGGAGCGTTACCTGCTGAAAGAAACCGGCACCGTGCTGGTTGAAGGTCGTGCCATCGGCCAGCGCATCGGCGCTGGTAAAGTGCGGATCATCAAGGACGTCTCGGAAATGGACAAAGTCCAGGCCGGTGACGTGCTGGTTTCCGACATGACCGACCCGGACTGGGAACCGGTGATGAAACGCGCCAGCGCCATCGTCACCAACCGTGGCGGGCGTACCTGCCACGCGGCGATCATCGCCCGTGAACTGGGGATTCCAGCGGTCGTGGGCTGCGGCAACGCCACCCAACTGCTGAAGGATGGCCAGGGCGTGACTGTGTCCTGCGCCGAAGGCGACACCGGTTACATCTTCGAAGGCGAGTTGGGCTTCGACGTCAAGAAGAACTCCGTGGACGCCATGCCGGAGCTGCCGTTCAAGATCATGATGAACGTCGGCAACCCGGACCGCGCATTCGACTTCGCCCAGCTGCCGAACGCCGGTGTCGGCCTGGCCCGTCTGGAATTCATCATCAACCGCATGATCGGCGTCCACCCGAAAGCGCTGCTGAACTACGACGGCCTGCCGCAGGAAATCAAGGACAGCGTCGACAAGCGCATCGCCGGTTACAACGATCCGGTCGGTTTCTACGTCGAAAAACTGGTGGAAGGCATCAGCACCCTCGCGGCAGCGTTCTGGCCGAAGAAGGTCATCGTGCGTCTGTCGGACTTCAAGTCCAACGAATACGCCAACCTGATCGGCGGCAAACTGTACGAGCCGGAAGAAGAAAACCCGATGCTCGGCTTCCGTGGCGCTTCGCGTTACATCAGCGAGTCGTTCCGTGACTGCTTCGAACTCGAATGCCGCGCGCTGAAACGCGTGCGCAACGAGATGGGCCTGACCAACGTCGAAATCATGGTGCCGTTCGTCCGTACCCTGGGCGAAGCCAGCCAGGTGGTCGATCTGCTCGCCGAAAACGGCCTGGCCCGTGGTGACAACGGCTTGCGCGTGATCATGATGTGCGAACTGCCATCCAACGCGATTCTCGCCGAAGAATTCCTTGAATTCTTCGACGGCTTCTCGATCGGTTCCAACGACCTGACCCAGTTGACCCTGGGTCTGGACCGTGACTCCGGGATCATCGCGCACCTGTTCGATGAGCGGAATCCGGCGGTCAAGAAGCTGCTGGCCAACGCGATTGCCGCGTGCAACAAGGCCGGCAAGTACATCGGCATCTGCGGCCAGGGTCCTTCGGACCACCCGGACCTGGCCAAATGGCTGATGGAACAGGGCATCGAAAGCGTGTCGCTGAACCCGGACTCCGTACTGGAAACCTGGTTCTTCCTCGCGGAAGGCCAGGCGCAGGCTTGATCCATATGTGAACGGCCATCCTCCCCTGTGGGAGCGGGCTTGCTCGCGAAGACGGAATAAGATCCGCCACAAATGTTGGCTGATACACCGCTTTCGCGAGCAAGCCCGCTCCCACAAAGGTCGGGGGCTTTGAGATTGAAGTAGGGCGGGCTCCTGTAGATGCCGCCCTTTTTTGTGCAAGAGCATTATGCAAAGCAGCAGCAACCTGTTTCCTGTCGCTCTGATCAGCGCCGAACGTCGCGGTGATCTGAGCGAAGACGTGTATCGACTCAAACCCGGCAACAGCCCGGACTGGTCCGTGGAGATCGCCGTGACCCGTTTGGGCATGGCCGATGACACGGCACCTCGCGGTGTGCCGGTGATTTTGCTGCACGGCAGCTTTTCCAACCGGCGCTTCTGGTTTTCCCCCAAAGGCCTGGGACTGGGCGCGTACCTGACGCGTCTGGGCTTCGACGTGTGGATTCCGGAGATGCGCGGTCACGGTCTGTCGCAGCGCAATGAGGACTACCGGCGCAACCGCGTGGCCGACTACGCCCGTTACGATCTGCCGGCGATTGCTGCATTCGTCCGCGAGCAGAGTGGGCAGGTGCCGCACTGGATCGGCCATTCACTGGGTGGCATCACCTTGGCAGCGGCGCTGGGTGGCGAATACCTTGGCGAACCGGCGGTGGCTTCTGCGGCGTTTTTCGGCACGCAAGTCAGCCGCACGTACTGGCCGCTGAAGATTCCACCGGTGGAGTGGGGCGGACGCTTCATTCTCAAGCGTTTCGCGCAATTGTCCGGCTCCCGCCTCAAGCGCGGTCCGGAAGACGAGCCGATCGGTCTGGCGCTGGAAAGCATGCGCTGGTACGGCTTGTTCGGGCGGTTTGGCGACAAGGACAAGGATTGGTGGGCCGGCCTGGCCGAGGTTCAGGTGCCGGTGCTGGCTGTGACCGCGGCGGGCGATCATCAGGATCCGGCGTGGGCCTGTCGCAAGCTGTTCGAGCAGATCGGCTCCGAGCACAAACAGTTCGTCAATCTGGGGCGCGAGCAGGGCTTCAGCGACAACTTCGGGCATGTCGAGATGCTGGTGAGCAAAGCGGCGCAGGCCGAAGTCTGGCCGTTGGTGGCACGCTGGCTGAACGATCAGCAGACGCCGTTGCTCGGCGATAAACCCGATCTGGCCGCTGCGGTCTGAGCTCGGGGCTCTGAAAAGGGCATTTCGTTCAGGTCGGCTTGCGGCTAAGATATGACGCATTGTGCGGTTCTGGTCATATTTGGTGGGTGTTTAGCTATTACGTTTCAGCGTTTGTTCAGGTTCGTTCAGCGACCATTGCATGAACTAAGGTAAACAGCGACCGCCGGGACTCGTTTCAAAAGAGTGCGACATCCTTGATCGTCTTCCTTTTTACAGGAGTTTTTCGATGAACCATTACCTCACGCCTGACCTGTGCGACGCCTATCCGGAGCTGGTGCAGGTGCTGGAACCGATGTTCAGCAATTTCGGCGGCCGTGATTCCTTCGGCGGCGAAATCGTGACCATCAAATGTTTCGAAGACAACTCGCTGGTCAAGGAGCAGGCTGAACTCAAGGGGAATGGCAAGGTGCTGGTGGTTGATGGCGGCGGTTCGCTACGGCGCGCGTTGCTGGGCGACATGATCGCCGAGAAAGCCGCGAAAAACGGCTGGGAAGGGATGGTCATCTACGGTTGCATCCGTGACGTCGACGTTATTGCCCAGACCGATCTCGGCGTTCAGGCGTTGGCCAGCCATCCGATGAAAACCGAAAAGCGCGGCATCGGCGACCTCAACGTAGCGGTGACTTTCGCCGGCGTGACGTTCCACCCGGGCCAATACATCTATGCGGACAACAACGGCGTGATCGTCTCGCCGAGTCCGCTGAAGATGCCTGAATAAGTTTTCGACAAAGGGATGCGGATGTTCGAGGAAGAAAACGCGCAGTGGGGGCTGGTGCATGCCCTGGTGCTGGACGGAAAAGGTGGCGCGCGCGCGATTGCCCGGACTGACCTCGACGATCTGCAGCTGCAGGCCCATGAGAGCCTGTGGCTGCATTGGGATCGCAGCCATCCGCAAACCCAGACCTGGCTGCGCAAATCCAGCGGCCTGAATGAATTTGCCTGCGACCTGCTGCTGGAAGAAAACACTCGACCGCGCCTGTTGCCGTTGCCGGACGCCGAGCTGCTGCTGTTTCTGCGCGGGGTCAATCTCAATCCCGGTGCCGAGCCGGAAGACATGGTCTCGGTGCGGATTTTTGCTTCGGCGCAACGGGTCATCTCTCTGCGTTTGCGTCCGCTGCGCGCCACCGATGAACTGTTGGCGCTGTTGAGCGAAGGCAAAGGCCCGAAAACCTCCTCTGAACTGATCCTGTATCTGGCGCAATTCCTCACCAACAAGGTGCAGGATCTGGTCACGTGCCTGTCGGAACTGGTCGATGAAGAGGAAGAAAAACTGGATGCCGACGAACGGTATACCCCCGAGCATGGCTCGATTCTGCACATCCGGCGCAGGGCGGCCGGACTGAAGCGTTTTCTGGCACCGCAGCGGGACATTTTCGGACAGCTGACGCGGATAAAACTGCCGTGGTTCGTCGACGATGACGCCGACTACTGGAACGAATTGAACAACAGCCTGACGCGCTACCTCGAAGAGCTGGAATTGACCCGAGAGCGCATGGGGCTTGTGCTGGAGGCTGAAGACCGGCGTTTGAACGTGCGCATGAATCGCACGATGTACCGCTTCGGCATCATCACCTGCATTTTTTTGCCGATGAGTTTTCTCACCGGCCTGTTGGGCATCAACGTGGGCGGGATTCCGTTCTCGAGCAGCCCCTATGGTTTCCTGATTGCCTGTCTGACGGTGCTGGCGATGGCCTTCGGTCAATGGTGGTTATTCCGCCGTTTGCGCTGGGTGTGAATATGCAACATGTGACCCGACCAAATTTGCCCGCGTCTTTCACAGACATCACGAGAGGTGCGTATGCACGATCCGTTTGAACAGTCTTTGCGCGACATGCTCAACGCCTCGCCGTCCAGCCGTGACGACGACGCATGCCTGGGTCGCGTACTCAAAACCGCCAACCGCCAGGTGGGCGCCGGTGATCTGTTCAGCCTGCTGGGCCGCTGGCTGCCCGCGCTGATGATCGCCCTGAATAACGGATCGGCCCACGTTTCGCCGGTTTCCCGTCTTCGTAAAACTACTGCACGCACTGCTGATAAGGCTGATTGAATATGGAACTTGATCTCTGGACTCAGAGCCTCGTCACTGCAATGACTGCGTTGTGGACCAAAGTCGCCAATTTCATCCCGAACCTGTTCGGCGCACTGGTGGTGCTGCTGTTGGGTTTCGTGGTGGCCAAGCTGCTCGATACCTTGCTCTCCAAATTGCTCGCCAAACTGGGCCTTGATCGCCTGATGGGTGGCACCGGTCTGACCAAGTTGATGTCGCGGGCCGGCCTGCAAGTGCCGATCTCGACCTTGATCGGCAAGATCGTTTACTGGTTCGTTCTGCTGATTTTTCTGGTTTCTGCAGCAGAGTCCCTTGGACTTGAGCGAGTTTCAGCTACGCTCGACATGCTGGCGTTGTATTTGCCGAAAGTTTTCGGCGCCGCGCTGGTGTTGCTGGTCGGTGTTTTGCTCGCGCAATTGGCCAACGGCCTGGTGCGCGGAGCGGCAGAAGGCGTAGGGCTGGACTACGCTTCAGGTTTGGGTCGAATTGCACAGGGGCTGGTGATCATCATCAGCATCTCGGTTGCGATCAGTCAGCTCGAGGTCAAGACTGACCTGCTGAACCATGTGATTGTCATCGTATTGATTACCGTTGGTCTGGCCGTTGCGCTGGCCATGGGTTTGGGAAGCCGGGAAATTGCCGGTCAGATTCTTGCGGGAATCTATGTGCGTGAGTTGTATCAGGTTGGGCAACAAGTGCGTGTTGGCGAGGTCGAAGGCCAGATCGAAGAGATCGGCACGGTTAAAACCACATTGCTGACCGATGAGGGTGAGCTAGTCTCACTTTCCAATCGGATCCTGCTGGAACAGCATGTGAGTAGCCGCTAACCCGGCAAACCCTGCTAATGTATGCCGCCGCAAAATGCCCTGAAAGGGGTGCGGCGGACATTGACCTGACTGTCGGCACGACTTGTTTTGAATAAAGCCCAAACGCTATCCACGCGCTATGACCCCCGTGAGCTCTCTGATGAGGAGTTGGTCGCGCGCTCGCATACCGAGCTGTTTCACGTGACGCGCGCCTATGAAGAGCTGATGCGGCGTTACCAGCGAACATTATTTAACGTTTGTGCGAGATATCTTGGGAACGATCGCGACGCAGACGATGTCTGTCAGGAAGTGATGCTTAAGGTGCTGTACGGCCTGAAGAACTTCGAGGGGAAATCGAAGTTCAAAACCTGGCTCTACAGCATCACGTATAACGAATGCATCACGCAGTATCGGAAGGAACGGCGAAAGCGTCGCTTGATGGACGCCTTGAGTCTGGACCCGCTGGAAGAAGCGTCGGAAGAAAAGGCGCCGAAACCCGAGGAGAAGGGCGGACTCGATCGCTGGCTGGTGTATGTGAACCCGATTGACCGTGAAATTCTGGTGCTACGATTTGTCGCAGAGCTTGAATTTCAGGAGATCGCAGACATCATGCACATGGGTTTGAGTGCGACAAAAATGCGGTACAAACGTGCTCTAGACAAATTGCGTGAGAAATTTGCAGGCATTGCTGAAACTTAGTTCAGCGCAAATATCTCTTACGTGTAGGCAAGTTCTGATAGACTTGCCGCCGAGTTGTCCCCCGGTTTGCGGGACTGCTTCACAATCACCAGATGGGGATTTAACGGATGAAACTGAAAAACACCTTGGGCTTGGCCATTGGTTCTCTTATTGCCGCTACTTCGTTCGGCGCATTGGCACAAGGCCAAGGCGCAGTTGAAGGCGAGATCAACTACAAGAAGCAGTACAACGACAGTGTTGATCACGTCGAAGACGGCTTCAACCCAGGCGCCAAAATCGGTTACTTCCTGACCGACGACGTCTCGATCAACTTCGGCTGGGATCGTAACAACCACACCCGTTCGAACGACGGTACCGGCAGCCAGAAACTGCGCGGTGACAACTTCGGTCTGACCGCTCAATACCACTTCAACAACGCTGGCGACGCTCTGCGTCCTTACGTTGAAGGTGGCGTTAAGCACGGCAACCTGACCAACGTAGCTGCTGACGGCCACACCGGTCGCGACCAGTCGACTTTCCTGACTGCTGGCGCTGGCGTTAAGTACTACTTCGCCGAAAACTTCTTCGCCCGTGCTGGCGTAGAAGCTGACTACAAACTGGACAACGGCCGTTGGGACTACGCTCCATCGGTTGGTCTGGGTGTGAACTTCGGTGGCGGCGGCAAGCCAGCTGCTGCTCCAGTTCCAGCTCCGGCTGAAGTCTGCTCCGACAGCGACAACGATGGCGTTTGCGACAACGTTGACAAGTGCCCGGACACCCCAGCCAACGTAACTGTTGACGCTGATGGCTGCCCAGCAGTTGCTGAAGTTGTTCGTGTAGAGCTGGACGTGAAATTCGACTTCGACAAGTCGGTCGTCAAGCCAAACAGCTACGCTGACATCAAGAACCTGGCTGACTTCATGAAGCAGTACCCAGCCACTCACACCACTGTTGAAGGTCACACTGACTCCGTCGGTCCTGACGCTTACAACCAGAAACTGTCCGAGCGTCGTGCAAACGCCGTTAAGCAGGTTCTGACCCAGCAGTACGGTGTTGAGTCGTCCCGCGTTCAGTCGATCGGCTACGGCGAATCCCGCCCAGTTGCTGACAACAAAACTGAAGCTGGCCGTGCTGTTAACCGTCGCGTAGAAGCGCAGGTTGAAGCTCAAGCTAAGTAATTAGCTGCCGCTACGAGAAAAGCCCGGCTCAGGCCGGGCTTTTCTTTGCCTGCGATTTGAGCAACTGGGCATTGGCGCCTCGCGCCCGGGGCCGTTGGCCGGCTATAATCGCCGCCTCTTTTCGCCGCCCGAGTCATCGCCGCCCATGTACACCCTGGCCCGTCAGCTGTTGTTCAAACTTTCCCCGGAAACCTCCCACGACCTGTCGCTGGATCTGATCGGCGCGGGCGGGCGTTTGGGCCTCAACGGCATGCTGTGCAAGAAGCCGGCGAATGTGCCGGTGGCGGTCATGGGCCTGGACTTCCCGAACCCGGTGGGTCTGGCGGCTGGTCTGGACAAGAACGGCGCGGCCATCGACGGTTTCTCGCAATTGGGTTTCGGTTTTGTCGAAATCGGCACCGTCACCCCGCGTCCGCAGCCGGGCAACCCGAAACCACGGATCTTCCGTCTGCCGGAAGCCGAGGCGATCATCAATCGCATGGGCTTCAACAACCTCGGTGTGGATAACCTGCTGGCGCGGGTCGCTGCAGCCAAATACAAGGGCGTGCTGGGGATCAACATCGGCAAGAACTTCGACACCCCGGTCGAACGCGCGGTGGATGACTACCTGATCTGCCTGGACAAGGTCTACGCTCACGCCAGTTATGTCACGGTCAACGTCAGCTCGCCGAACACCCCGGGCCTGCGCAGCCTGCAGTTCGGTGATTCGCTCAAGCAATTGCTGGCCGACCTCGCCACGCGTCGCGCCGAACTCGCTCTGCGCCACGGCAAGCACGTACCGCTGGCGATCAAGATCGCTCCGGACATGACCGACGAAGAAACCGCGCAAGTGGCTCAGGCGCTGATCGAAACCGGGATGGACGCGGTGATCGCCACCAACACCACCTTGAGCCGGGTCGGCGTCGAAGGCATGGAGCACGGTGACGAGGCGGGCGGTCTGTCCGGCGCTCCGGTGCGTGAGAAGAGCACGCATACCGTGAAAGTGTTGGCGGGTGAATTGGGTGGTCGCTTGCCGATCATTGCGGCTGGTGGCATCACCGAAGGCAAGCATGCAGCGGAGAAGATCACGGCGGGTGCGAGCCTGGTGCAGATTTACTCGGGCTTCATCTATAAGGGCCCGGCGCTGATTCGTGAATCGGTAGACGCGATTGCCGCGCTGCGCTGAGGTTTTTTGAGGGCTTCTGTGGCGAGGGAGCTTGCTCCCGCTGGGTTGCGAAGCAAACCCAAGTTTGTCAGGTATAGCGAGGATTCAGGATTTACGACTGCTGCGCAGCCGAGCGGGAGCAAGCTCCCTCGCCACAGGGGATTGCATTTTCGGGCATAAAAAAGGGCTCCTCGAAGGAGCCCCTGGGCCGTAGCCCGCCGTCCGGGAAGGACGTGCATGGTAAGTCGCTAAAAATTCAGATTGTCGTGTTGCAATAAGTGCCCTGTGTCAGCCGACGGCGTGAAGTTCGTTGAGTCTGTGGATCCCCGCAGTGCCGGTCATACCGTCCCAGTTGTCGCCGCGTCCTTCTCGCCAGCCGTTGATCCAGGCTTGACGTACCGACGGTAGAGTAAATGGGCAAAGCTCGCGGGATTTGCCACCAACGCCATATTGATATCCGCGCAAAAATGCTCTTTCCAACGGATCACGCTTAAGTCTTCTCATAGGGTGTTTCCCTCACTTGTTGACTGTTTGTGTCGCGTCGACCTCAACCGAGGTCCTGGCAGAAAAACTCTGCCGTGGTGCGGCTCGCTGCCGGCGTGGCGAGCCAAGGTGTTGACGCCGTTGCGACGTCAACCTGTGGTCAGTTCTAACCAATGAGTCACACCGAGGGAATGATCGTTTTGTCATAAGGACGTAACGAAAATAGTGCTACAGCCATAAGTAACGACCGGTTTCATGAACTTTTTTTCAGCAAACCCCGGTATGATCGGCCCCGCACTGGATGATGGGGTTAATCCTTTAGTGAGAATGACCCACGTTTACGCTGGGGTAATATTCGACGAAGGGTTGCTTTGAGTCATTTTGTTTCATCAACTTTAATAACTGTCCTTGCATCTAAGCTCTTTTAACCCGAGCAGCGGGGATGGAACGGCACACCTTCGTGCCACGCGGGCGCTCTTTTAGAAAAGCGCCTGATTGAAAACCGGATCGGCAATGCGTTGCCGGTTCACTAGCCAAAGGCTCTGGAAATACCATGTCCGACCGTTTCGAACTCTTCCTCACTTGCCCCAAAGGCCTTGAAGGCCTGCTCATCGAGGAAGCCGTCGGGCTTGGCCTTGAAGACGCCCGCGAGCACACTTCCGCCGTGCGTGGCATGGCGACCATGGAAACCGCTTATCGCCTGTGCCTGTGGTCGCGTCTGGCCAACCGGGTATTGCTGGTGCTCAAGCGCTTCCCGATGAAAGACGCCGAAGACCTGTACCACGGCGTGCTTGACGTCGAGTGGCAGGATCACATGCTCTCTGACGGCACTCTGGCCGTTGAATTCAGCGGCCACGGCTCGGGCATCGACAACACCCACTTCGGCGCGCTGAAAGTCAAAGACGCCATCGTCGACAAACTGCGTACCCCGCAGGGCGACCGTCCAAGCATCGACAAGCTCAACCCGGACCTGCGCATTCACCTGCGTCTGGATCGCGGCGAAGCGATCCTGTCCCTCGACCTTTCCGGCCACAGCCTGCACCAGCGCGGCTACCGCCTGCAGCAGGGAGCGGCGCCGCTGAAGGAAAACCTCGCGGCAGCGATCCTGATCCGTTCCGGCTGGCCGCGCATTGCGGCCGAAGGCGGCGCGCTGGCTGACCCGATGTGCGGCGTCGGCACCTTCCTGGTCGAAGCGGGGATGATCGCCGCCGACATGGCGCCGAACCTGCGTCGCGAGCAGTGGGGCTTCACCGCGTGGCTCGGTCACGTCCCTGCGCTGTGGAAAAAACTCCATGAAGAAGCCGTTGAGCGCGCCGCTGCCGGTCTGGCCAGGCCGCCGCTGTGGATTCGCGGTTACGAAGCCGACCCGCGCCTGATTCAACCGGGCCGCAACAACGTCGAGCGCGCCGGGCTTAGCGAGTGGATCAAGATCTATCAGGGCGAAGTCGCGACCTTCGAGCCGCGTCCGGACCAGAACCAGAAAGGTCTGGTGATCTGCAACCCGCCGTACGGCGAGCGTCTGGGCGACGAAGCCAGCCTGCTGTACCTCTATCAGAACCTTGGCGAGCGTCTGCGTCAGGCCTGCCTGAATTGGGAAGCGGCGGTGTTCACCGGTGCCCCGGATCTGGGCAAGCGCATGGGCATTCGCAGCCACAAGCAGTATTCGTTCTGGAACGGCGCGCTGCCGTGCAAACTGCTGCTGATCAAGGTGCTGCCGGACCAGTTCGTTACCGGCGAACGGCGTACCCCGGAACAGCGTCAGGCCGAGCGTGAGCAAGCGGCCTACGATCAGGCGCCGAACGAGCCGCAAGAGCGCAAGTTCAACAAGAACGGCAACCCGATCAAACCGACGCCAGCCCCGGCGCCAGTGATCGAGCAGCCGCGCCTGAGCGAAGGCGGGCAGATGTTTGCCAACCGCCTGCAGAAAAACCTCAAGGCGATGAGCAAGTGGGTCAAGCGCGAGGGCATCGACTGCTACCGCGTCTACGATGCCGACATGCCGGAATACGCCATGGCCATCGACCTGTATCACGATTGGGTGCACGTGCAGGAATACGCCGCGCCGAAGTCGATCGATCCGGAAAAGGCCTCGGCGCGCATGTTCGACGCCCTGGCGGCGATCCCGCAGGCGCTGAACGTCGACAAGAGCCGCGTGGTGGTCAAACGCCGCGAGCGTCAGAGCGGCACCAAGCAATACGAGCGTCAGGCGGCGCAGGGCAAGTTCAATGAGGTCAGCGAAGGCGGCGTCAAGCTGCTGGTGAACCTCACCGACTACCTCGACACCGGGCTGTTCCTCGACCACCGGCCAATGCGCATGCGCATTCAGAAAGAGGCCGCCGGCAAGCGCTTCCTCAATCTGTTCTGCTACACCGCGACCGCCAGTGTGCACGCGGCCAAGGGCGGTGCGCGCAGCACCACCAGCGTCGACCTGTCGAAAACTTACCTGGACTGGGCGCGGCGCAACCTGTCGCTGAACGGCTTCTCCGACAAGAACCGTCTGGAGCAGGGCGACGTGATGGCGTGGCTGGAAAGCAGCCGCGACGAGTACGACCTGATCTTCATCGACCCGCCGACCTTCTCCAACTCCAAGCGCATGGAAGGCATCTTCGACGTGCAGCGTGATCAGGTGCAGTTGATCGACTTGGCGATGGCGCGTCTGGCAAGCGGCGGCGTGCTGTATTTCTCCAACAACTTCCGCAAGTTCCAGTTGGAGGAGAACCTGGCCGAGCGTTACGCCGTCGAGGAAATCAGCGCGCAGACCATCGATCCGGATTTTGCGCGTAACACCAAGATTCACCGCGCCTGGAAAATCACGGCTCGTTGACGCTTGGGCGGGTTGGATCCACAGAGCCTTGATTTTTAAAGGCTCTTGGATCCGATCAGCGCTAGCCAAATTAATGGCTAATAGCTATAACTCAACTCATGGCCAATGGGGTTTTCCCCCCGAAACAATGGCGTCGTGAGTTGCCCCTATGTCGTTGCACCCCGTGCGCCCAAAGATTCTGGGTTTTATCAGCGAAGACGTCTCGGCCTGGCTGGTCGCGCTGCTGGTATTGCTCGCCGGCGGGATTCTCACGGGGCTGCTCGCCTGGGCCACCCTCAATCAGTTTCACCATCAACTGCGCCAACGCTTCCAGCTGCTGGCCAGTGAGCGTTACAGCCGCATCGAAGAACGTTTCCAGGATCAGGAACAGCGTCTCGACGGCCTGCGCCGTTTCTTCGCCAACTCCGATTCGGTCTCACGCAGCGAATTCGACGGCTATGCCAAACCGCTTCTATTACGCACCCAGGCCTATTCCTATGCGCCGCGGGTCAGCCGTGCCGAACGCCCGGCGGTCGAACAGGCCGTGCGTAACGAAGGCTTCAGCACTTTTACCTTTCGTGAACTGAACGCTGACGATCAGTTGCAGACCGCCGCTGATCGCCCCGAATACGTACCGGTGATCTACACCCAGAGCCTCAGCCGCTTGCCCACACCGCTGGGTTACGACTTGCTGGCGCAGCCGCTGCGCCGGGCGACGCTGGAACGCGCCGACCGCACCGGGCACATGGTGGTGTCGCAGCCATTGCATCTGGTGGGGATTGATCCGGCGTATGCCCGGGGCGTCTTGCTGCTGGCGCCGGTCACCCGTGAAGAGGCGCCGAAAGGGCCGCCGCAAGGCTATGTGATGGCGGTGATCAGCATGCAGCAGTTGCTGGCCGACGGACTGCCGGAGGAGCACCAGGATTTCCTCAACGTCCGCATACTCGACCTGTCCACCGACGATCAGCATGAAGTGCTCTACGAGTCAGCCAACAAAGCGGGAGCCAGTGATCTGTCGGCTACGCAGTTGTTGCGCATGGCCGACCATGACTATCAAGTGGACATTCAGCCCAGCGAAGCGTTTCTGCAGGCCAACCATTCGTCGATCAGCAGCCTGGTGGTGCTCGGGGCGCTGCTGAGTCTGTTGCTCAGCGCACTGCTTTACGTGCTGGTCAGTCAACGCCAGCGCGCCTTGCGCATGGTCGAACTGCGCACGCAGGAACTGCACGCCCGCGAACAGGAATTGCGGGGTACCCACGGCCAATTGCGGGGCGTGCTGAATGCCGCGACCCAAGTGGCAATCATCGCCACCGACCTGCGCGGGGTGATCAACACCTTCAACCCGGGGGCGGAACAGATGCTCGGCTACAGCAGCGCCGATGTGGTCGGCCACATGACTCTGGAGAACCTGCATCTGCCGCGAGAGCTGGCCGCGCGTTCGGCGGAGTTGAGCGCGCGTTACGGCAAGAGCATTCCGACCTGCCACGCGATGCTGGTCGAAGGCGGCGAGGTCGGCGGGCATGAGGCGCGCGAGTGGACGCTGGTGCGCAGCGACGGCAGTCATCTGCCGGTAAACATGCTTGCCACCCCGGTGCTCGATGAGCAGGGTTTGTGGGTCGGGCATCTGGCGATCTGCATCGACATCACCGAGCGCAAGCGCGTGCACGAAGCGCTGGCGGCGCGGGATGTGTTGCTCAAGAAACTCAGCGCTCACGTGCCCGGTGGCATTTACCAATTCAAGATGGAATTCGACGGGCGCTTCAGCGTGATTTATGCCAGCGATGGCATCCGCGAGATCTACGAGCTGGAGCCGGACGTGCTGCTGCTCAATGCCGAGGCGATTTTCACCCGTATCCATCCACAAGACGTCTCGCGAGTGCGCAGCTCGATCCGCGCCTCGGCGGACAGCCTCAGCCCATGGCGCGAGGAATACCGTGTGCAGTTGCCCGAGCGTGGCCTGCGCTGGGTGCGCGGCGAGGCGACGCCCGAAGAGCTGCCGGGCGGCGGCGTGCTGTGGCACGGCTACATCTCGGACATTTCCGATCTGAAGCGGGTGGAAGAGGAGCTGCGGGCGCTGTCGGTGACCGACTCGCTGACCGGCATCCATAACCGCCGCTACTTCCAGGAACGCCTGACCACCGAAATGGCCCGGGTCGAGCGCGGCGGCGGCGAGCTGTCAGTGATCATGCTCGACATCGATCACTTCAAGCGGATCAACGACCAGTACGGCCATGCCGTGGGCGACCGGGTGCTGCAGGCGGTGTGCGAACGCATCGGCCATCGTTTGCGGCGTACCGATGTGTTCTGTCGTCTCGGCGGCGAAGAGTTCATGGTGCTGTGCCCGGACATCGACGGCGAGCACGCGTACATCCTGGCGGTGGAGTTGTGGCAAGGCCTGCGCAGTGCGCCGGTGGATGTGGTCGGGGTGGTGACGGCCAGTTTCGGCATCGCCAGCTGGCGCCCGGGGGAGGGCGCGGATGCGCTGTTGCTGCGGGCGGATTCGGGGGTGTATGCGGCGAAGCAGGGCGGGCGTGACCGGGTGGAGCAGATGAGCTGAGCCGTTACACCAATCCCCTGTGGAACCCTGTTTTGTGGCGAGGGAGCTTGCTCCCGCTTGAGTGCGTAGCGCTCACAAAATCATTGGGGTCGCTGCGCAGCCCAGCGGGAGCAAGCTCCCTCGCCACAGAGAGTTGCTTCCACAGGTTTAAGGGTGGCTTACAGCGCTGAAGCGGTCTGCGGCAGGCGCGGCTGCTTGTACAGATCCAGCAGC
This sequence comes from Pseudomonas sp. NPDC088414, assembly GCF_044753325.1. Lineage (NCBI taxonomy): Bacteria > Pseudomonadati > Pseudomonadota > Gammaproteobacteria > Pseudomonadales > Pseudomonadaceae > Pseudomonas > Pseudomonas sp. NPDC088414. Next base: position 82,854 of record NZ_JBIVMY010000013.1, read on the forward strand.
ACCTGATCCAGCACCGAAGACGCACCGAACGGGGCCTTGTCGTTGAGGATCGCCACCACCGCCCAGGTGTTGCCGTTGACGTCGCGGCTGAAGCCGGCGATCGCGCGCACGGTGTTCAGGGTGCCGGTCTTGACGTGGGCTTCGCCGCGCATCGCGGTGGTCTTCAGGCGTTTGCGCATGGTGCCGTCGGTGCCGGCAATCGGCAGCGAACTGATGTATTCGGCGGCGTACGGGCTGTGCCAGGCGGCTTGCAGCATGTTGGCCATCTCGCGGGCGCTGACGCGTTCGGCGCGCGACAGCCCGGAGCCGTTCTCCATCACCAGGTGCGGCGCGGTGATGCCTTTCTTCGCCAGCCACTGGCGGACTACGCGTTGTGCGGCCTTGGCGTCGTCACCGTCGGCTTCGTTGCGGTACTTCTGGCCAAGGCTCAGGAACAGCTGCTGGGCCATGGTGTTGTTACTGTATTTGTTGATGTCGCGGATGATTTCCGCCAGATCCGGCGAGTAGGCGCGGGCCAGCAGCTTGGCGCTGCTCGGGGTCGCGGCGAGACGATCCTTGCCCTGGATGCTGCCACCCAGTTCTTTCCAGATCGCGCGCACGGCGCCGGCGGTGTAAGTCGCGTGGTCGAGCAGCGACAGGTAAGTCTGCGAGCTGCAGCCATCGCCCAACTGGCCGGCGACGGTCACGGTCACGCTGCCGTCAGGCTGGGTCACCGGGTTGTAGCGCACGCCGCCGGTACATTGCTTGGAGTTGAGCGCCTTGACCGTGTTTTCGATGCGCACGCTGGCGATCGGCGGCTCCACCGAGATCAGCACCCGGCCACCGTCATTGCGCGCAACGAAGCGCAGGGCCTTGAGGTTGACCAGCAGCGAGTCGGGTTTGACCAGGAACGGCTTGTTCTCGTCATTGCCGTCGTCGTTGAACTCGGGCAGTTGCGGCTGGATGAAGAAACTGCGGTCGAGGATCAGGTCACCGGTGACCTGGGTCACGCCGTTGGCGCGCAGATCACGCATCAGCAGCCAGAGTTTTTCCATGTTCAGCTTCGGATCGCCGCCACCCTTGAGGTACAGGTTGCCGTTGAGAATGCCGCCGCTCAGATCGCCATCGGTGTAGAACTCGGTTTTCCACTGATGGTTGGGGCCGAGCATTTCCAGCGAGGCGTAGGTGGTGACCAGTTTCATGGTCGAGGCCGGGTTGACCGAGACGTCGGCGTTGTACACGGTCGGGTTACCCGGGCCGTCGAGCGGAATCATCACCAGCGACAGCGCAGTCGGCTGCAGCTTGCTGGCCTTGAGGGCTTTTTCGACGTTAGGGGTGAGGGCGGTATTGATAGTGGCCGCAGAAACCGGCAGGGCCAGAGGCAGAAGAAGGCCGGCGAGAAACAGTGGACGCAACGATTTGATCATCTGAAATAAAACCCTGCACAAGAGGGGAAAATAACGAAGGCATGGATGAAAAAGCCCTCAGTGGTCATGAAAGTGTCGGCATTATGCCCCAAGGTGTAACAGCTTGTGCCTTGCCCGGGGCGGCCATTTGGTTATTTTTTTTACGGGCGGTCGCCATCGCGCCCAGAGAGTCGGGCAATTGACCGCTTAAACTGGTAAAGTGCCGGCCGTTATTACTTAAGAGGATTGTTCCAATGGCGACTAACCGTTCCCAGCGTCTGCGCAAAAAACTGTGCGTTGATGAATTCCAAGAGCTGGGTTTCGAACTGAACCTGGACTTCAAAGAAGACTTGTCCGAAGAAGCCATTGACGCTTTCCTCGAAGCATTCATCAAAGAAGCCATGGAAGCCAACGGTCTGGGTTATGTTGGCGGCGATGACTTCGGTCTGGTTTGCCTGCAGAAGCGTGGCTCGGTCAACGAAGAGCAGCGCGCTGCCGTTGAAGCCTGGCTGAAAAACCGTAGCGAACTGACTGGCATGACCGTCAGCCCGCTGCTGGACGTCTGGTATCCGGAAAAGCCGATCAACGCGGCTAAGTGATACTGAAAAAAACGGCGACCTGAGGGTCGCCGTTTTTTTTGGGAAGATCAAAAGATCGCAGCCTGCGGCAGCTCCTACACGGGAATATGCGTTTCCCTGTAGGAGCTGCCGAAGGCTGCGATCTTTTGCTTTAAGCTTTACGCCAGTTGAGTATCAGCAAGGTGAGCACCCCCGCCACAATCCCCCAGAACGCCGACCCAATGGAAAACAGCGTCAACCCCGACGCCGTGACCATGAAGGTAATCAGCGCCGCCTCGCGTTCCTTGACCTCGGTCATGGCAATGCTCAGCCCATTGATGATCGAGCCGAACAGCGCCAGCGCGGCAATCGACAGCACCAGTTCCTTCGGCAACGCGGCAAACAACGCCGCCAACGTGGCGCCGAACACCCCGGCAATCCCGTAGAAAATCCCGCACCAGACCGCGGCGGTGTAGCGCTTGTTGCGATCCTCATGGGCGTGCGGGCCGGTGCAGATCGCTGCGCTGATGGCTGCCAGGTTGATGCCATGGGAGCCGAATGGCGCCAGCAGCAGCGAGGCGATGCCGGTGGTGGTGATCAGCGGCGAGGCCGGGACGTTGTAGCCGTCGGCGCGCAGCACGGCGATGCCGGGCATGTTCTGCGAGGTCATCGCCACCACGAACAGCGGGATGCCAATGCTGATGGTCGCCGCCAGCGAGAAGTGCGGCGTGGTCCACACCGGCGTTGCCACTTCCAGATGGAAACCACTGAAATCCAGCAGACCCATGAAGCCCGACAACGCGGTGCCGATCAGCAGCGCGGCAAGCACCGCGTAACGCGGTGACAGGCGTTTGACGAGCAGGTAAGTGAAGAACATCCCCAGCACCAGCCCGGTGCGATGCTGCGCGGCGACGAAGATTTCGCTGCCGATCTTGAACAGAATCCCCGCCAGCAACGCCGCCGCCAGCGACGCCGGGATTTTTTTCACCAGGCGTTCGAAGCTGCCGGTCAGGCCGCAAATCGTCACCAGCACCGCGCAGGTGATGTAGGCGCCGATGGCCTCGCCGTAGCTGACGCCACCGAGGCTGGTGATCAGCAGGGCTGCACCCGGTGTAGACCAGGCGATGGTGATCGGTGTGCGATAGCGCAGCGACAGGCCGATCGAGCACACCGCCATGCCGATCGAGATCGCCCAGATCCACGAGGAAATCTGCCCGCTGCTCAGGCCCGCCGCTTGTCCGGCCTGAAACATCAGCACCAGGGAACTGGTGTAGCCGGTCATCATCGCAATGAAACCGGCGACGATCGCCGAAGGCGAAGTGTCGGCGAGAGGGCGCAGGCGGGTGTAGGTGGCGTCGTTCATGACGGCGGTGTTCCTTCTTATGGAAAGCAGTGAATCCAGCAGGTCTGTGTGCGTGCCCGGTTTTTTGTGGCGAGGGAGCTTGCTCCCGCTGGGCAGCGAAGCTGTCCCAATATGGGCGACGCGGTATTTCAATCCACTTGCGTCGCTTGGGTTTACGACTGCTGCGCAGCCGAGCGGGAGCAAGCTCCCTCGCCACAATGTTGGGTACGGCGGCGGTTTTGGTGTTTAAGCCTAAACTCAATCGTAACGGATCGTTGCAATACAGCCGTGGTCACAAACAGCCATACAGTCGTGTTGCCACCATCCATTGTGTACAATCGCGCTGTTTTTTACGCGATACTTGCCAGCGACCTACTGTGCCGTATTACAGTCACGGTCTATTCGCCGCAGTTCTCCCGACTCGAGTGCCCATGAACGAACAGTTGCAACCCCTCAAGAAACAACCGCGAGCAGGCAAAGCCGGCCGCAGCGGAACCCAGGACGATATTGTCTACGCGCATATCTTCGAGGCCATCCTCGAACAGCGTCTGGCGCCCGGTACAAAATTGAGCGAAGAAGCGCTGGGGGAAATCTTCGGGGTCAGCCGCACCATCATTCGCCGCGCGCTGTCGCGTCTGGCCCATGAAGGCGTGGTGCTGTTGCGGCCGAACCGTGGCGCCGTGGTCGCCAGCCCGAGCGTTGAAGAAGCGCGGCAGGTGTTCATGGCCCGGCGTCTGGTGGAGCGCGCGATCACCGAACTGGCCGTGCAGCACGCCACCGCCGAGCAGATCGCCGAATTGCGCCAGATGGTCAACGACGAGCGCGACAGCTTCTCCCGTGGCGATCGCGGTGCCGGTATCCGTCTGTCGGGCGAATTCCACCTGAAACTGGCGGAAGCGGCGAAAAACGCGCCACTGATCAGCTTCCAGCGCAGCCTGGTTTCGCAGACCTCGCTGATCATCGCCCAGTACGAAAGCGGCAACCGCTCGCATTGCTCGTATGACGAACACACCCAGTTGATCGACGCCATCGAAGCGCGCAACGGTGAGCTGGCGGTGGACCTGATGATGCATCACATGGATCACATCGACAGCAAGCTCAACCTCGATGAGGAAAGTGCGTCGGATGATCTGCATGCGGTGTTCTCGCATTTGTTGCAGACCAAGAAGCCTGGGCGCCCGGCGGCCAAGCTTTGAGCTGACACCGAGTCGCCCCAATCGCTGGCAAGCCAGCTCCCACAGGGATTTGTGGGGTTCACCGAATCTGCGATACACCGAGAAACCTGTGGGAGCTGGCTTGCCAGCGATAGCAATCTGACAGGCAACAAAAATCCCCCAGGCTAAAAAGCGCTGGGGGATTTTTTATGCCTTGGGAAAACTCAGCGCTGATGCACCAAAGCCCCCGCCGCATACGTCTGCTGCACCGTGCGGTCATCGCCCAGCGTCATCAGCACAAACAACGTTTCGGCAATGTTGTTGGCCTGTTTCAGGCGGTAGCTGAGCAACGGTGTAGCGTTGTAATCCAGCACCAGGAAGTCGGCGTCTGAACCCGGTTGCAGGTTGCCGATCCTGTCTTCCAGACGCAGCGCCCGCGCACCGCCGAGGGTCGCCAGGTACAGCGACTTGAACGGACTCAACCGCGCACCCTGCAACTGCATGACTTTGTAGGCTTCGTTCAGCGTTTGCAGCAGCGAGAAACTGGTGCCGCCGCCGACGTCAGTACCGAGGCCGACATTCAGCTTGTGCTTCTCGGCCATCGGCAGGTTGAACAGGCCGCTGCCGAGGAAGAAGTTCGAGGTCGGGCAGAACGAGATTGCCGAGCCGGTTTCTGCCAGTCGCGCGCATTCGTCGTCACACAGGTGCACGCCGTGGGCGAACACCGAGCGTTCGCCGAGCAGCTTGTAGTGATCGTAAACGTCGAGGTAACCCTTGCGCTCCGGGAACAGTTCCTTGACCCACTCGATTTCCTTGAGGTTTTCGCTGATGTGGGTCTGCATGTACAGATCCGGGTATTCGGTCAACAGTTGGCCGGCGAGGGTCAGTTGCTCCGGGGTGCTGGTCGGCGCGAAACGCGGGGTCACGGCGTAGTGCAGGCGGCCCTTGCCGTGCCAGCGCTCGATCAGCGCCTTGCTCTCGACGTAGCTCGATTCGGCGGTGTCAGTCAGATAGTCCGGCGCGTTGCGGTCCATCATCACCTTGCCGGCGATCATCCGCAGATCAAGTTTCTCGGCGGCCTCGAAGAACGAGTTCACCGACTGCGGGTGCACGCTACCGAACACCAGCGCGGTGGTGGTGCCGTTGCGCAGCAGTTCCTTGATGAAAATATCCGCCACTTCATCGGCGTGGGCCTTGTCACCGAACTGGCTTTCGCACGGGAAGGTGTAGGTGTTGAGCCAGTCCAGCAGTTGCTCGCCGTAGGCCCCGACCATGCCGGTTTGCGGCAGGTGGATGTGGGTGTCGATGAAGCCCGGGGTGATCAGCGCGTCCTGATAGTGGGTGATCTCGATGTCCGCAGGCAGGGTCGGCAGCAGTTCGCTGGCGTGGCCGAGGGCGCTGATCTTGCCGCCATCGACCACCAGCAGGCCATCTTCGAAATATTCGTAGGAGGCTTCGATCCCGACTTCGGCGGGGTCGGCGATGCTGTGCAGGATGGCGGCGCGGTAGGCTTTGCGAGTCAGAGGCATGAGGGTTCTCTAATCAGTTTGAGGCTTTGAGTTTGGCGGCCTGACTGCGCCGCGAAACCGGCAGCAGTTTGGCAATCGGTTCGGCGCTGGCGCTGTGCTGGCCGAAATTGGCGTTATAGGTGGCGATGATTTCGCCGGCGATGGAGATGGCGATTTCCACAGGCAGTTTGCCTTTGACTTCGCCGATGCCCATCGGGCAGCGCATGCGTTGCACGACGCCGCTGTCGAAACCGCGATCACGCAGGCGATGTTCGAACTTGGCCCGTTTGGTCTTCGAGCCGATCAGGCCGAAGTAGGCGAAGTCGTTGCGCTTGAGGATCGCGGCAGTGAGTTCCAGGTCGAGCTGATGGTTGTGGGTCATGACGATGCAGTAGCTGCCGGCGGGCAGGTCGTCGATTTCATCCACAGGCTCTTCGGCGACGATTTTACGCACGCCGTGGGGAATCTGGTCGGGGAATTCCTCTTCCCGCGAATCGATCCAGCGCACCCTGCAGGGCAGGCTGGCGAGCAGCGGCACCAGCGCGCGACCGACATGCCCGGCGCCGAACACGGCGATCTGCGCCTGCACCTGGCCCATCGGTTCGAACAGCAGCACGGTGGCGCCGCCGCAGCACTGGCCGAGGCTGGCACCGAGGCTGAAGCGCTCCAGATGGGTGTCCTGCTTGCCGCTGGCGAGCATCTCGCGGGCGATCTGCATGGCTTTGTATTCCAGATGCCCGCCACCGATGGTGTCGAAGGTCTGTTTCGCGCTGACGACCATTTTCGAGCCGGCATTGCGCGGGGTCGAGCCGAGTTCTTCGATGATCGTCACCAGAACGCAGGGTTCGCCCTGGTTCTGCAGGTCGGCGAGGGCGTCGATCCAGTTGTACATAGTTCACCCCTACAACATCGTTGTCTGTTCGGGCCTCATCGCTGGCAAGCCAGCTCCCACAGGTTTTGTGGTGTACCGCAAATCCTGAAATCACCACAGATCACTGAGGGAGCTGGCTTGCCAGCGATAAGCCGCACCTCGGTCTTAGAGCGGAGCCAACTCGGTTTCAGCTTCGACCGCTTTCACGGTCTTCAGCTGGCGCATCTGCTCACACCCCCACAACACTCGCTCCGGGGTCGCCGGTGCATCGATCTGCGGCTGATGCTTGTAGTCACCAAGGCTCGCTACCGCGTCCTTGATCGCACACCACGACGCAATCCCGAGCATGAACGGCGGTTCGCCCACGGCCTTGGAATGGAACACCGTGTCTTCCGGGTTCTTGCGGTTTTCCACCAGCTTCACCCGCAGGTCCAGCGGCATGTCCGCCACGGCCGGGATCTTGTAGCTGGCCGGGCCGTTGGTCATCAGCTTGCCCTTGTTGTTCCAGACCAGCTCTTCCATGGTCAGCCAGCCCATGCCCTGAATGAAACCACCCTCGACCTGACCGATGTCGATCGCAGGGTTCAACGAGGCGCCGACGTCGTGGAGGATGTCGGTACGCAGCATCTTGTACTCGCCGGTCAGGGTGTCGACGATCACTTCGCAGCACGCCGCGCCGAAGGCGAAGTAGTAGAACGGCCGACCACGGGCCTGGCTGCGGTCGTAGTAGATTTTCGGGGTCTTGTAGAAGCCGGTGCTCGACAGCGAGACCTGATTGAAATACGCCAGCTGAATCAGCGCCTCGAAGGTCATGATGTGATCACGCACGCGCACATGGCCGTTGTGGAATTCCACGTCTTCTTCGCTGACCTTGTAGTGCCGCGCAGCGAATTCCACCAGACGCTGCTTGATGATCTCGGCGGCGTTCTGCGCCGCTTTACCGTTCAGGTCAGCGCCGCTGGAGGCCGCTGTCGGCGAGGTGTTCGGCACCTTGTCGGTGTTGGTGGCGGTGATCTGCACCCGATCCATTTCCACCTGGAACACTTCGGCCACCACCTGCGCGACCTTGGTGTTGAGGCCCTGGCCCATTTCCGTGCCGCCGTGGTTGAGGTGGATGCTGCCGTCGGTGTAGACGTGGATCAGCGCGCCGGCCTGATTGAGAAAACTGGCGGTGAAGGAGATGCCGAATTTTACCGGGGTCAGCGCCAGGCCTTTTTTCAGGATCGGGCTGTTGGCGTTGTAGCGACGGATCGCTTCGCGGCGTTCGGCGTATTGGCTGCTTGCTTCCAGTTCGGCGGTCATCTCTTCGAGCATGTTGTGCTCGACGGTCTGGTAGTAGTGAGTGACGTTGCGCTCGGTCTTGCCATAGTAGTTGGCCTTGCGCACGGCCAGTGGATCGAGGTTGAGGTGACGGGCAATCGCGTCCATCACTTCTTCGATGGCGACCATCCCTTGCGGGCCGCCGAAACCCCGGTAAGCGGTGTTCGACGCGGTGTTGGTCTTGCAGCGGTGACCGTTGATGGTGGCGTCACCGAGGTAGTACGAGTTGTCCGAGTGGAACATCGCCCGGTCGACAATCGACGCCGACAGGTCCGGCGAGCAGCCGCAGTTGCCGGCCAGGTCCATATTGATGCCGTGCAGGCGCCCGGTGCTGTCGAAGCCGACGTCGTACTCGACGTAGAACGGGTGACGCTTGCCGGTCATCAGCATGTCTTCGACCCGTGGCAGGCGCATTTTGGTCGGCTGGCCGGTGAGGTGCGCAACCACCGCGCACAGGCACGCCGGGCTGGCGGCCTGGGTTTCCTTGCCGCCGAAACCACCGCCCATGCGGCGCATGTCGACGACGATCTTGTTCATCGACACGTCGAGCACTTCGGCCACCAGTTTCTGCACTTCGGTAGGGTTCTGCGTCGAGCAGTAGACGATCATGCCGCCGTCTTCGGTGGGCATGACCGAGGAGATCTGCGTCTCCAGATAGAAGTGTTCCTGGCCGCCGATGTGCAGCGTGCCCTGGATGCGGTGTTCGGCGGTGGCCAATGCCGAGGCCGAATCGCCACGCTGGTGGGTGTGGCTGTCGAGCACGAAGTGGCGTTTGCGCAGGGCTTCGACCACGTCCAGCACCGGTTCGAGATCCTCGTATTCGATGATTGCCGCCATTGCCGCTTTGCGTGCGGTTTCCAGGTCTTTCGCGGCCACGGCCAGTACCGGTTGCCCGACGAACTGCACGTCATCGATGGCCAGCAGCGGATCGCCCGGCAGCAGCGGGCCGATGTCTTTCAGGCCCGGCACGTCTTCGTGGGTGATCGCAATGCGCACGCCTTCGAAGGCGTAGCAGGGCTTGGTGTCGATGCTGATGATTTTCGCGTGGGCGCGGTCCGACAGCCGTGCGTAAACGTGCAACTGATTGGGGAATTCCAAGCGATCGTCGATGTACTGCGCTTCACCGGACACATGCTTGGCGGCGCTGTCGTGCTTGACGCTGCGGCCGACGCCGGTGGTCAGGTCCCTGGCGAACAGTTCCGCCAGTTCAGCTTGAGTTTTCTCTACGCCGTGATGGTTAGACATAAGCGGTCACCCGAGTCTCGATGTGCGGTGTTTGCAGTTCGATGAAGTATTTGCGCAGCAGGTTCTGCGCACTGAGCAGGCGATATTCCTTGCTGGCGCGGAAGTCCGAGAGCGGCGTGAAGTCTTCGGCCAGTGCTGCGCACGCGCGTTCGACCACGGCGCTGTTGAACGGCTGGCCGAGCAACACGGCTTCGCAGTGAGCGGCGCGTTTCGGGATCGCGGCCATGCCGCCGAACGCCATGCGCGCGTCGGTGATTACGCCGTTTTCCACGCGCAGGTTGAACGCGGCGCAGACGGCGGAGATATCATCGTCTAGACGCTTGGAGACCTTGTAGGCGCGGAAACGCTGTTCGGCGGTGGCGCGGGGGACGATGATCTTCTCGATGAACTCGCTTTCCTGGCGCGCGGTGACCTTGTAGTCAATGAAATAATCTTCCAGGTTCAGCGTGCGCCGGGTTTCACCCTTGCACAGCACCACCTGCGCGCCGAGGGCGATCAGCAGCGGGGGCGAATCACCGATCGGCGAGGCGTTGCCGATGTTGCCGCCGAGGGTGCCCTGATTGCGGATCTGCAGCGAGGCGAAGCGGTGCAGCAGTTCGCCGAAATCCGGGTATTCGGCATTCAGCGCTTCGTAGCAGTCGGAGAGGGCGGTGGCGGCGCCGATTTCGAGGCGGTCGTCGAATGTTTCGATACGCTTCATCTCGGCGACGTTGCCGACGTAGATCATCACCGGCAGGGTGCGATGGAACTGGGTGACTTCCAGCGCCAGATCGGTGCCGCCGGCCAGCAGCCGGGCTTGTGGGTAAGCGTCGTAGAGGTCGGCCAGATCGGCGACGGTCAGCGGCACCAGGCAGCGCTTGTCGCCGCTGTTGAGTTCGCCGATATCGGTCGGGGCGATGGCTTTGAGGCGGGCGATGGTCTCGGCTTCGCGGGCATCGAACTGATCCGGTTGCTTGCCACAGCAGGATTGTTCGGCGGCGGCGAGGATCGGCCGGTAGCCGGTGCAGCGGCAGAGGTTGCCGGCCAGCGCTTCGTGCGCCTTGGCCTGATCCGGTGCATCGCTGTTCTTTTGCAGGGCGAACAGCGACATGACGAAGCCGGGGGTGCAGAAGCCGCATTGCGAGCCGTGGCACTCGACCATGGCTTTCTGCACGCTGTGCAATTCGCCCTGGTGCTTGAGGTCTTCGACGCTGATCAGTTGTTTGCCGTGCAGCGACGAAACGAATGTCAGGCACGAGTTGAGACTGCGATAGCGAATGTGTTCGCGGCCGGCGTCATCCGTTTGCAACTCGCCGACCACCACGGTGCAGGCGCCACAGTCGCCGCTGGCGCAGCCTTCTTTGGTGCCGGATTTGCCCACGTGTTCGCGCAGGTAATTGAGCACGGTCAGATTCGGGTCCAGGGCGTGCTCGCTACGGAGTTCCTGGTTAAGTAAAAACTGGATCACGGAAGGCCTCGCAGACTCATTATTGTTGTTAACCGACTTGAGCCGAATTTAGCAGGTCTGACTTTTCGGTCAATGGTTTTCTGACTTAAAGGTCAGGAAAAACGGTTTTGTCGATTAAAGCGTGCTCTATTGAGTATTGACCCTGAGCGGATCCACTGCCTTTTTGCTTGAATCGTGCCAAAAAGCGCCGTGCGGGCACTCCGCCATGCACCTGCATTTGCGCTACACTGCGCCGCTTGTGCAGATCGAAGAGTTTGAAGGACAACCATGACGTTCAAGGCGCCGGACAGCCTCGCCGAGCAAATCGCTCACCACCTCGCCGAACGCATCATTCGCGGCGAAATGAAGCCGGGAGAGCGCATTCAGGAACAGAAGGTCACGCTGGCCCTCAATGTCAGCCGCGGATCGGTCCGCGAAGCCCTGCTGATCCTCGAACGCCGCCACCTGATCGCGATCCTGCCGCGACGTGGCGCCCATGTCACCGAACTCACCGCGCACAAGGTGCAGAGCCTGTGCACGCTGATGAGCGAGCTGTACATCCTGCTCGGCAATGCGGTCGCCAATGGCTGGCAGACCCAGGCCGACATGGCGCCGTTCGTGCAGATCCAGCAGCGCCTGACCGCCAGCTACGAGCGTCAGGACATCCGCACCTTCGTCGACGACAGCTTCGCCGTCATGCGCGCTGCGTACCCGTTTGCCAACAACCCTTACCTGCAAGAGACCGTCGAGAACCTGCAGCCGGCCATGAGCCGCGCCTACTTCCTCGCCCTCGAACAGCGCAAGGCCGAAATGAGCGAGTTCCTCGAACTGTTCGAACGGCTGCTCGCCGCTGTGCTCGCCCGTGATTTGCCGCAGATCCGCATCGTGCTGACGGCTTATGCCCAGCGCAGCTGCGATCTGGTGGTCTCCGCCCTGACGGTTGCCTGAGCGTGCGGCTGAAGTGCATCAAACTGGCGGGGTTCAAGTCCTTCGTCGACCCGACCACGGTGAACTTCCCCAGTAACATGGCGGCGGTCGTCGGGCCGAACGGTTGCGGCAAGTCGAACATCATCGACGCCGTACGCTGGGTGATGGGCGAAAGTTCGGCGAAGAACCTGCGTGGCGAGTCGATGACCGACGTCATCTTCAACGGTTCGACCAGCCGCAAGCCGGTGAGCCAGGCGAGCATCGAACTGGTGTTCGACAACTCCGACGGCACCCTGGTCGGCGAGTACGCGGCCTACGCCGAGATCTCCATTCGCCGCAAAGTCACCCGCGACAGCCAGAACAGCTATTTCCTCAACGGCGCCAAGTGCCGTCGTCGCGACATTACCGATATCTTCCTCGGCACCGGCCTCGGCCCGCGCAGCTACTCGATCATCGAGCAGGGGATGATCTCCAAGCTGATCGAAGCCAAACCGGAAGACCTGCGCAACTTCATCGAAGAGGCGGCGGGGATCTCCAAGTACAAGGAGCGCCGGCGCGAGACCGAAAACCGCATCCGCCGCACCCACGAAAACCTGGCGCGTCTGACCGACCTGCGTGAAGAGCTTGAGCGCCAGCTCGAACGTTTGCACCGGCAGGCCGAGTCCGCGAAGAAGTATCAGGAATACAAGAGCGAAGAGCGCCAGCTCAAGGCGCAACTGTCGGCCCTGCGCTGGCAGGATCTGAACGATCAGGTCGGCCAGCGCGAATCGATCATCGGTACGCAGGAAGTCAGTTTCGAAGCGCTGGTCGCCGAGCAGCGCAATGCCGATGCCGCCATCGAGCGCTTGCGCGACGGGCACCATGAACTGTCCGAACGCTTCAATCTGGTGCAGGGGCGCTTCTATTCGGTCGGCGGCGACATCGCCCGGGTCGAGCAGAGCATTCAGCACGGTCAGCAACGCCTGCGCCAGTTGCAGGACGATCTGAAAGAAGCCGAGCGCGCGCGTGTGGAAACCGAATCGCACCTGGGCCACGACCGCACGCTGCTGCTGACCCTCGGCGAAGAACTGGACATGCTCACCCCCGAGCAGGAAGTCACCAGCGCCGCCGCCGAAGAAGCCGCCGCTGCGCTGGAGGATTCCGAAAGCGTCATGCACGGCTGGCAGGAGCAATGGGACACCTTCAATCTGACCGCCGCTGAACCACGGCGCCAGGCCGAAGTACAGCAGTCGCGGATCCAGCAGTTGGAAACCAGCATGGAGCGTCTGGCCGATCGGCAAAAGCGTCTCGCTGAAGAGCGCGATCTGCTTTCCGCCGACCCGGAAGACGCGGCGATCATGGCGCTCAACGAGCAGCTCGCCGAGTCCGAAGCGACCCTCGAAGATTTGCAGACCAGCGAAGAAGCGCAGGTCGAAAAACTGGAGCAACTGCGTCAGGAATTGCAGCAGGCGCTGACTGCGCAGCAGCAGGCGCAGGGCGATTTGCAGCGCCTCAACGGACGACTGGCCTCGCTGGAAGCCTTGCAGCAAGCCGCGCTCGACCCGGGCACCGGCACCGCCGAATGGCTGAAGGAACACAACCTCGCCGAACGGCCACGTCTGGCCGAAGGCCTGAAGGTCGAGGCGGGTTGGGAGCTGGCGGTGGAAACCGTGCTCGGCGCCGACCTGCAAGCGGTGCTGGTGGATGATTTCAGCGGTTTCGATCTGTCCGGGTTCACCCAAGGTGATCTGCGCCTGCTCAGCCCCGCCGACGATGGCGTGCGGGTAGCGGGCAGCCTGCTGGATAAAGTCGAGGCGCAGATCGATCTGTCGCCATGGCTCGGCCAGGTCAAGCCGGTCGACAGCCTTGAGCAGGCCTTGGCCCTGCGCGGCCAGTTGAGTGCCGGGCAAAGCCTGATCAGTCGCGACGGTTACTGGGTTGGCCGACACTTCCTGCGGGTGCGTCGTGCCAGTGAAGCCGAGAGCGGCATGCTCGCTCGGGGCCAGGAAATCGAAACGCTGCACGCCGAGCGCGAAGAGCGTGAAGCCACGGTCGAGGCCATGGAAACTCGCTTGCAGACTTTGCGTGCGCAACAGCGTCAGCAGGAAAACGGCCGCGAACATTTGCGCCGTTTGCTGCAGGACGAAGCCCGCTCCCAAGGTGAATTGAAAGCCCAGTTGTCCGCCGGTAAAGCCAAGGCTGAACAGCTGACGCTGCGCCGCACGCGGCTTGACGAAGAGCTGATCGAACTCGGCGAGCAACGCGAGCTGGAGCACGAGCAGGTCGGCGAAGCGCGCATGCAATTGCAGGAAGCGCTCGACGCCATGGCGCTGGACACCGAGCAGCGCGAATTGCTGCTGGCTCAGCGTGACAGCCTGCGCGAACGCCTCGATCGCGTGCGTCAGGAAGCCCGTCAGCACAAGGATCACGCCCATCAACTGGCGGTGCGTCTCGGCTCGTTGCGCGCGCAGCACGATTCCACGCGTCAGGCGCTGGAGCGTCTGGAGATGCAGGCCGAGCGCCTGACCGAAAAACGCGAACAGTTGAGTCTGAATCTGGAGGAGGGCGAGGCACCGCTGGAAGAGCTGCGCCTGAAACTCGAAGAACTGCTCGACAAACGCATGACCGTCGACGAAGAGCTGAAGACCGCGCAGATCGCACTGGAAGACGCCGACCGCGAATTGCGCGAGGCGGAAAAACGCCGGACCCAGGCCGAGCAGCAATCGCAGCTGATCCGTGGCCAGCTCGAACAGCAGCGCATGGAATGGCAAGCGCTGACCGTGCGGCGCAAGGCGTTGCAGGATCAATTGCTCGAAGACGGCTACGATCTCAATGGCGTGCTCGCGACCTTGACGCCTGAGGCCAGTGAACGCGCCGCCGAAGAAGAACTCGAACGAATCAATGCGCGGATTCAGCGCCTGGGCGCGATCAACCTCGCGGCCATCGACGAATACACGCAACAATCCGAGCGTAAACGTTATCTGGATGCGCAGGATGCCGATCTGGTGGAAGCACTGGAGACTCTGGAAAACGTCATTCGCAAGATCGACAAGGAAACCCGTAATCGCTTCAAAGATACCTTTGATCAGATCAATAGCGGATTACAGGCACTTTTCCCGAAAGTTTTCGGTGGTGGCAGCGCGTATTTGGAACTGACGGGCGAAGATCTACTCGATACAGGGGTGACGATCATGGCGCGGCCGCCAGGAAAGAAGAACAGCACGATCCATTTGCTCTCCGGCGGGGAAAAAGCCCTGACCGCACTGGCACTGGTTTTTGCGATCTTCAAATTGAATCCGGCGCCGTTCTGCATGCTCGATGAAGTTGACGCGCCACTGGATGACGCTAACGTTGGACGCTACGCACGATTGGTTAAAGAGATGTCGCAGACCGTGCAGTTCATCTATATCACCCACAACAAGATCGCCATGGAAATGGCCGATCAACTGATGGGCGTGACGATGCACGAGCCGGGTTGTTCGCGACTGGTTGCAGTGGATGTCGAGGAGGCGATGGCGATGGTGGACGCCTGAGTCAGCGTGGTGTCGGAAGGGTATGAGTAGTCTGTAGGACTTTTTTACCGACTTCGACTTGCTGGCCAATCGACATATTCGCGCAAGCCAATGTGACAGACGGTGTAAAGTTGTCTTTGGTCGTGCTAGTTTAATGTCAATTTTTCGTATACGTGGGCAAAACGCCTGTCAGAACATAGAGTTGGCGCCACGTTTTAAAGCGGTTTGCACAATGTAAACCCCTTATTTTTCAGCATTTTTTATAGAGGCACGGGATTACATGGAAATCGGTCTGCGCGAGTGGCTGATCGTCATCGGCATCATTGTGATAGCCGGTATTCTTTTCGATGGCTGGCGCCGTATGCGCGGCGGCAAGGGAAAACTGAAATTCCGTCTTGACCGAAGTCTGTCCAACCTGCCGGACGAGGACACCAGCGCTGAGCTGTTGGGCCCGGCCCGCGTGCTGGATACGCATAAAGAGCCGCAACTGGACGAACACGATCTGCCGTCGGTGAGCATGCCGGCCCGCGAAGCACGCGAGCCTCGCGAATCCGGCTCCAAGCGTGGCAAGCGCGGCAGCAACGGCCCGGCCCAGGGCGACCTGAATCTGGACCTGGATCTGGATGGCGGCCCGAGCTTCAGCAGCCGTGATGATGACTTCGTCGAAGACAGCAAGCCTGCGCCGGCGGTGGCCGACAAGGATCAGCCGCAAGCCGAGGAAGTGCTGGTGATCAGCGTGATCTGCCGCGACGCCGCCGGCTTCAAAGGCCCGGCCCTGCTGCAGAACATTCTCGAAAGCGGTCTGCGGTTTGGCGAGATGGATATTTTCCACCGCCACGAAAGCATGGCCGGCAACGGTGAAGTGCTGTTCTCCATGGCCAATGCGGTCAAACCGGGCATCTTCGATCTGGACGATATCGACCATTTCAGCACCCCGGCGGTGAGCTTCTTCCTCGGCCTGCCAGGCCCGCGTCATCCGAAGCAGGCCTTCGACGTGATGGTCGCGGCGGCGCGCAAGCTGTCGCAGGAACTGAACGGCGAGCTGAAAGACGACCAGCGCAGCGTACTGACCGCGCAGACCATCGAGCACTACCGTCAGCGCATCGTCGAGTTCGAACGCCGCGCCCTGACCCAGAAGCGCTAAGGCCAGAGCGCAGTTGTGGAGGGGGCTTGCTGTGGCGAGGGAGCTTGCTCCCGCTGGGCTGCGAAGCAGCCCCAAAATCACGGCGGCTTCGCCACCTAGCGGGACGGTGCGACGATTCGACAAGCTCCCTCGCCACAATGTCCATAGCCTTGAGCTATTGTGATTTAGAAGATAGAGCAGCCTCGGCTGCTCTTTTGCTTTATGAGAGAACACCCATGACCGCCGCCAAAAACCGCATTCTAGAGCTGCGCGCTGAACTCGATCAGCACAACTACCGTTACCACGTCCTCGACGAACCGAGCATTCCGGACGCCGAGTACGACCGGTTGTTCCACGAGCTCAAGGCGCTGGAAGCGGCCAATCCGGAACTGATCACCAGCGACTCGCCGACCCAGCGTGTCGGCAGTGTGGCGCTGACCGCGTTCACCCAGGTGCGTCACGAAGTACCGATGCTCAGCCTCGGCAACGCCTTCGAAGAAACCGACATGCGCGAGTTCGATCGCCGGGTGACCGAGGGTCTGGATCTGCCGGCCGGTGATCTGTTCGGCGGTGGAGCGGCGGTGGAGTACAGCTGCGAGCCGAAGCTCGATGGCCTGGCGGTCAGCCTGCTGTATCAGGACGGCGTGCTGGTGCGCGGCGCTACTCGCGGCGACGGTACCACCGGTGAAGACATCAGCGTCAACGTGCGCACCGTGCGCAACATCCCGTTGAAGCTGCATGGCACAGGCTGGCCGGCGACTCTGGAAGTGCGCGGTGAAGTGTTCATGTCCAAGGCCGGCTTCGAGCGCCTCAACGCCTCGCAACTGGAAGTCGGCGGCAAGACCTTCGCCAACCCGCGCAACGCGGCTGCCGGCAGCCTGCGTCAGCTGGATTCGAAGATCACCGCCAACCGTCCGCTGGAATTCTGCTGCTACGGCATCGGCCAGGTCTCCCACGATATTTCCGACACTCACATCGGCAACCTCAAGCAATTGCAGAAGTGGGGCATGCCGATCAGCCACGAGCTGAAACTGGCCAAAGGCATCGGCGAGTGCCTGGATTACTACCGCGACATCGGTGAGCGCCGTAACGCGCTGGCCTACGAAATCGACGGTGTGGTGTTCAAGGTCAACAGCATCGCCGATCAGCGTGAGCTGGGCTTCCGCGCCCGCGAACCGCGCTGGGCGATTGCGCACAAATTCCCGGCGATGGAAGAACTCACCGAACTGCTCGATGTGGAATTCCAGGTCGGTCGCACCGGCGCCGTCACTCCGGTGGCGCGGCTGAAACCGGTCAAGGTCGCCGGCGTCACCGTGGCCAACGCCACCCTGCACAACATGGACGAAGTGGCGCGCCTGGGCCTGATGATCGGCGACACGGTGATCATCCGCCGCGCCGGTGATGTGATCCCGCAAGTGGTGCAAGTGGTCATGGACCGTCGTCCCGAGAACGCGCGCGCGGTACAGATTCCCGAGAGCTGCCCGGTCTGCGGCTCGCATGTCGAACGCACGCAACTGGTCAAGCGCAGCAAAGGCAAGGAAACCATCAGCGAAGGTGCGGTGTACCGCTGCGTTGGCCGTCTGGCCTGTGGCGCGCAACTGAAGCAGGCGATCATTCACTTCGTGTCGCGCCGGGCGATGGACATCGAGGGACTTGGCGACAAGAGCGTCGAGCAACTGGTCGATGAAGGTCTGGTCAGTTCACCGGCGGATCTGTATGCGCTGAAGTTCGACGACATTGTTGATCTGGAAGGCTTTGCCGAAGTCTCCAGCAACAAACTGTTGGCGGCCATCGAGGACAGCAAGAAACCGGGGCTGGCGCGATTCATTTATGCGCTGGGCATTCCCGACGTCGGCGAGGAGACGGCCAAGGTGTTGGCGCGCTCGCTGGGTTCGCTGGAGCGCGTGCAGCAGGCGTTGCCGCAAGTGCTGACCTACCTGCCGGACATCGGCCTGGAAGTGGCTCACGAGATTCACAGCTTCTTTGAAGATGCACACAACCAGCAAGTGATCGCCGAGTTGTTGGGGCATGGTCTGCAGATTCAGGATCAGGGTGAGCTGGGCGCCGAGTTCGCCGCCAGCACCACGCTTGGTGGTCTGCTCGCCAAGCTGCACATTCCCTTTGTCGGCCCGGGCGGTGCGCAGAAACTGGCGGACAAGTTCGGTTCGCTGGACGCGGTGATGAATGCCGACTGGCTGGACATGCGTCAGGCGCTACCGGAGAAGCAGGCCAATTCGGTGCGTGAATTCTTTGCTTCCCCAGAACATCGGCAGATCGCCGAGGCCGCCGAGAAACAGCTGCGTGATTTCGGCATGCACTGGTTTAGCGAGAAGAAAGTCGTCGAAGGCCTGCCACTGTCCGGCGAGACCTGGGTATTGACGGGCAAGGTCGAGTTGATGAGTCGTGATGTGGCTAAAGAGCACTTGGAAAGCCTCGGCGCCAAGGTCGCCGGCTCGGTATCGGCGAAAACTCATTGTGTGGTCGCAGGGCCGGGTGCTGGCTCGAAGCTGACCAAGGCCAATGAGCTGGGGGTGAAGGTGATGGATGAAGAGGCGTTTATCGCTTTCCTCAAAACCCATGGCATTTCTGCCTGATACCGTTTAGTTCGGTAATCTGCTTTTGTGGCGAGGGAGCTTGCTCCCGCTCGGCGACGAAGTCGTCGCAAAACCACCATCCTCGGTATTTCAGGATAAATGCGGTCGCATGGTTTTGGGGCTGCTTCGCAACCCGGCGGGAGCAAGCTCCCTCGCCACATCGGCAGTGTCACTCAGCAACTGCGCTGTATTCGGGAACATTGTTGACTTCAGGATGATCTAGTCTTGGCAAGCCCCAGGGAGAGATCGCCATGTACCGCTTTTTCGAGCAGCTCAGTTCCCGCATCGTCGCGCCGTTCATGGGCGAATCTTCACGCAACAGCAAAATCTGGCCGTGCCGCTGCGGCCAGTCGCTGTTCTTTCGCAACAGCCAGTGCCTGGCTTGCAGCGCCCTGTTGGGCTATCAGCCTGAAGAAAGTCGCCTGACCTCGTTGCAACCCGGCCCGCAGGACGGCAGCTGGACACTCGATGCCGATCCCGACGCCGGATTGTTTCGTCGCTGCGCCAACCTCGACACTCCCGCCGCGTGCAACTGGCTGCTGCCGGATAACGGTCGCGACAGCCTGTGCATCGCCTGCAGCCTCAACCGCACCATCCCCGACCTCTCGGTGCCGGAAAACCCCGAACGCTGGCGCAAAGTCGAAATCGCCAAGCGCCGGCTGGTGGCGCAACTGATCACCCTCGGGCTGCCGGTCATCCCGAAAACCGTGGATGAGGCCACCGGTCTGGCCTTCGACTTCATCGGCGTCGACCTCGAAGGCAATGCGCCGATGACCGGCCACGCCAACGGCCTGATCACCCTCGACATCAAAGAGGCCGACGACGCCCATCGTGAGCAGGTGCGGGCGGCGATGCATGAACCCTATCGCACGCTGCTTGGGCATTTTCGGCATGAGGTCGGGCATTACTACTGGGATCGTTTGATCGCCAACGGCCCATGGCTCGAAGCTTTTCGCAAGCTGTTCGGCGACGAGCGCGCCAGTTACGCCGAAGCGCTCGACCGTCACTATCAACAGGGCGCACCGCTGGATTGGCCGCAACATTACGTCAGTGCCTACGCGACCATGCACCCCTGGGAGGACTGGGCGGAAACCTGGGCGCATTACCTGCACATGATGGATGCGGTGGATACTGCGCTGGGTTTTGGCATGAGCGCGCGGGAAATGGACTTCGATTACCAGCCGTTTCCACCGAGCACTCTGTACGACCCGGAGCAGCCCGGCGGCGCGGCGTTCCTGTCGTTCGTCAACGCCTGGATCGAACTGGCGGGGATGCTCAACGAACTGTCACGCAGCATGGGCCAGCCGGATTTCTACCCGTTTGTGTTGCCGGCGGCGGCGATTGCCAAGCTGCACTTCATCCATCTGGTGATCCAGCAGGCGGGCGGCAAGGCGGACGAGGTGCTGACCCTGTAGCAGCTGCCGCAGGTTGCGATCTTTTCAGGCTCAGCGCATGTCCTTGAACCCGTTCATATTTTTTATCTGAAACCAACGGTTGTAACTTCGCTTCAGACAGGTACAATGGCGCGGCTCGCCGACAGGTGAGTGTCGTTATGGTGACCCCATCGGTCCCCCCGCAACGATTACCCGTGAACCTGGTCAGAGCCGGAAGGCAGCAGCCACAGCGGGAACATTGTGTGCCGGGGTGTGGCTGGTGGGGTTACCACCTTAACGAACATTGAGCGCTTCAACAGAACTGCATGGGTTTCGCCCACTGCGGTTTTTTTATGCCCGCGATTTGGGCTTTCACGCCAGCCCCTGTGGGCGCGAGCCTGCTCGCGAAGGCTGCCCCCCGATGCCTGTTCGGCCACCAAGGTTGAACAGTGGCATACTCCACCGTCTTGCTGCGCGCGTCGTTGACAAGTTCGCGCCCTGGCTACGAGGTTGTATGCACCCGGAACATCACGATTTATCCACCGCCGTGTACTTGCCTGTGACGGACGAGACCTGCGCGAGCCTGTTGCAGCCCGAGGGTTCAAAAAACCTCGACGAGCTGACGGATGCGCAACTGGCCGCCGTGCTGGTCATCCAGAATCTGGCTCAGGCCACCGAAAAGGATCTCACCGCCGCAGCGGCGGAGAAGGTGCTGGCGCGCCTGATCGCCTGGGCGGTCGATGGCGGGGCAGGGCTGCTGTCCGAGGCGCAACGGCTGTTTGACCCGCGCCAGTTGTACTTCGGTCTGAATGCCATCAGGGGATTGAACCTGCGATTGCTGTTGGCCGAAGAGGTGGCGGCGCAGGATTACCTGCTGCCCGACGGCAAGTGGGATGACGAGTTCAAGACGCGCCACCACGCGATCAACAATCCGTTCAGCCAGCAGATGATCAGCCCGGCGCACCGCGAGCGCTGGCTCAGCGCCGCGCAAGACAAACTGGTCAGAACCTTCCGCGCCAACCTCGATGAAGACCTGCACGTGCAAGGCTATGCCGGGATCGGCAAGAGCCATCTGGTCGGTGCCTTGACCGAGTGCCTGGATCCCGGGAAAACCCTGTTGCTGGCACGTACCCCGGAAAAACTCGCGACCCTGTGTCAGCGCATGGGCGTTACCAGTGAGCGCAAGCCCGGCATCACCTTTGAGGCGTTCGCGCGCGGGCTGATTTATGGGCGCAAGCCACAGCCGGCAAGCGCCGCCGGCCGAGTCGCGAGCAAACAGCGTTTGGCGCAGGAGTTGAACATCCTCGGTTTTCGCGAGCATGACGCGCAACGCACCCTGAACGTCTGCCTGGAAACCCTCGAGCGCTATTGCCACTCCCGGGATTACAGCCTGTCGGCGCATCATCTGCCGTATTTCAAACTGTCCTTGTCCGGTCTTGAGTCCAAGGTGCTGCTGGAATATTCGAGCCGCGTCTGGACTTACCTCGAGGCCAACCCGGCGTGGGGGCGGCAGAGTGGCTTCGAAGCGTTGTTGCTGATCAAGCGGGCAAGCCTCGCCGGCTGCGTGGTGCCGCCGCGTTATACCCACGTGCTGATCGACGAGAGTCAGGACATTCCCGCTTCGCTGTTGCAGATCATCGAGCGCGGCCGGCAGGTGCTGATCACGCTGGGCGATGAGTACCAGCATGCCGATCGCGATCTGGTGAAAAGAAAACGTGAAGTGCGCCAGAGCGATATCACCTACTCGGTGCGTTCGGGACGCAATGTCGAGCGTCTGGTCAATCCGCTGATTTCCCGGCACTCGGAAAAGAGCAAGGTGCCCTTTGAAGGCGCGCGTGAAGCGGACGTCGGCATCGAGTTTTATCCACAGGGCTTTGTCCCGCCGGAAGGTTGCGTGGTACTGACGGCGTCCCCCTGGGACACGATGAAGTGGGCCATGCAACTGCACGATGCCAATTGTCTGTTCTGCTTTGCCGACATGAAAGCCCAGCGCGATCTCGAACACTTCATGACCAGCGCCATCGAGTTGTTCAAGGTCGATTTCTACAGTTCCGCGCACAGCGAGAAGGGTCCGCATCGCTATTTCAGCGACTTGCCCACGTGGCAGCAGGTGCGCGATGCCAACCAGTTCGACGAGGCGTTTCTGTGGGTCGAGGCCGAGCTGGAAAAAGGCTTCAAGGTCGCTGACCTGACCCGGCTCAACCGGATGATCGGCGGCCCCGGCAAAAGCTGCCTGCTGATGCAGGCGCACGAGGCGGGTGGCATGGAGTTCGACCGGGTTCTGCTGACGCCCGAACTGCTGACCAACGTGCAGTTCAAGGACGCCTACGCGTTCGATCAGCGGATCTGCGCCGTGTACATCGCCATCTCCCGCGCCCGGCAGCAGCTTTATCTGCCGTACGACGTGGTCGAATGGATCGAATTTCACGACTACCAGAAATTCCGCGAATCGCACGGCTATTGATTCCCCCCCCCTTGTAGGAGTGAGCCTGCTCGCGATTGCTTCGGTTCAGTCAACATCGATGCCGACTGACATGACACTATCGCGAACAGGCTCACTCCTACAGGGCGTTATGGGGTGTCGCAGTCCCGATCCCGAGCCGAAATTTTCCCGCCAACAACAGCTTGGCCAGATTAGACGAGCACACCGGATGCAATTTTGCCCCTGCTCCGCTAGCATTAGCCGCTTCAGCTTCCTTCGTTGCGACGGTTTTCGATGAGTTATCAGGTTCTTGCACGTAAATGGCGTCCGCGCTCGTTCCGCGAAATGGTCGGCCAGACCCATGTGCTCAAGGCTCTGATCAATGCCTTGGACAGCCAGCGGCTGCACCACGCGTACCTGTTCACCGGTACGCGCGGGGTCGGCAAGACCACCATTGCGCGGATCATTGCCAAATGCCTGAACTGTGAGACAGGTATCACGTCCAGCCCCTGCGGTGAGTGTTCGGTGTGCCGCGAGATCGACGAAGGGCGCTTTGTCGACCTGATCGAGATCGACGCCGCGAGCCGGACCAAGGTCGAGGACACCCGCGAGCTGCTCGACAACGTGCAGTACGCGCCGAGCCGCGGGCGCTTCAAGGTCTACCTGATCGACGAAGTGCACATGCTCTCCAGCCATTCCTTCAATGCGCTGCTGAAAACCCTCGAAGAGCCGCCGCCGTACGTCAAGTTCATCCTGGCGACCACCGACCCGCAGAAACTTCCGGCAACGATTTTGTCGCGTTGCCTGCAGTTTTCCCTGAAGAACATGACGCCCGAACGCGTGGTCGAGCATCTGACCCACGTGCTCGGCGCGGAAAACGTGCCGTTCGAAGACGACGCGCTGTGGTTGCTGGGCCGCGCCGCCGATGGTTCGATGCGTGACGCCATGAGCCTGACCGACCAGGCCATCGCCTTCGGTGAAGGCAAGGTGCTGGCCGCCGATGTGCGGGCGATGCTCGGCACGCTGGATCACGGTCAGGTTTTCGACGTGTTGCACGCACTGATCGAAGGCGATGCCAAGGCGTTGCTTGAAGCCGTGCGCCATCTGGCCGAGCAAGGCCCGGACTGGAACGGCGTGCTCTCGGAAATTCTCAACGTGCTGCACCGTGTCGCCATCGCCCAGGCATTGCCGGAAGGTGTCGATAACGGTCATGGCGACCGTGACCGCGTATTGGCGCTGGCGCAGGCGCTGCCGGCCGAAGACGTGCAGTTCTACTACCAGATGGGCCTGATCGGTCGCCGCGACTTGCCGCTGGCGCCGGATCCCCGTGGTGGTTTCGAAATGGTCCTGCTGCGGATGCTGGCCTTCCGGCCCGCGGACACGGCGGACGCCCCGAGGCAACCGCTAAAGCCAGTGGGGATCAGCCAGGCCACAGTTGATTCCGCAAACTCAGTGGCTGCCGCGCCCAAGCCTGCGCCGGTAGTCGCTGCGGCTGTTGTGCCTGCACCGGTTGTTGCTCCAGCACCAACGCCGGCTCCAGAGCCAGCGCCTGTGGTGGCCGCTGCGCCGGCCCCTGCGCCAGAGCCAGAGCCAGTCGCCGCCGAAGAGGTGGTCGACCTGCCGTGGAACGATCCGGTCGAACCCGAGCCGGAACCCGAGCCAGTGCAGCAACCAGCCGTCGAGCCGGTGCTGGAAACCGCCAGCGAGCAGCCCGAGTTGCCGCCGATGCCGCTGCCGACGCCGGACAGCGTGGTGCCGGATGCGCCGGAGTGGGCCGCTGCGCCGATTCCCGAGCCGTCGGTCGCCGACGTCGATGCCGCCACACCGGGCATGGATCTCGACGATGAGCCGCCGCTGGACGAAGACTACATTGAGCCGGACATGGATTCGGCCTACAGCTACCTCGACGATCTGGCCAGCGAACACACCGCCGAGCCGGCCCCGGAACCCGAGCCGGAGCCTGCCGCCGCGCCGGCCACCGGTCTGGCGTTGCAATGGCTGGAGCTGTTCCCGCAACTGCCGATCTCCGGCATGACCGGCAGCATCGCCGCCAATTGCACGCTGATCGCGGTCGATGGCGACCATTGGCTGATGCACCTGGACCCGGCGCACAGTGCGCTGTTCAACGCCACGCAGCAGCGGCGCCTGAACGATGCGTTGAACCAGTTTCACGGTCGCACGCTGACCCTGACCATCGAGCTGATCAAACCCGAACAGGAAACCCCGGCGCAGGCCGCGTCCCGTCGCCGGGCCAACCGTCAGCGCGAGGCGGAGGAATCGATCCACGGTGATCCGTTCATCCAGCAAATGGTTCAGCAGTTCGGTGCGGTGGTGCGACACGATACTATTGAACCTGTCGATGCCTTGGTCGCCCAAGGCTAATAACTGAGGGCGTTCGGCGTTATGCGCCGGGCGCTGTTTTGATCCAAGTACTTTTGAGGTGATTCCCATGATGAAAGGTGGCATGGCCGGCCTGATGAAGCAGGCGCAGCAGATGCAGGAAAAAATGGCCAAGATGCAGGAAGAACTGGCCAACGCCGAAGTCACCGGCAAGGCCGGTGGCGATATGGTCACCGTGGTAATGACCGGTCGCCACGACGTGAAAAGCGTCAGCATCGACCCAAGCCTGGTTGAAGGCCTGAGCGAAGACGACAAGGAAATGCTCGAAGCCGTGGTCGCTGCCGCCGTCAACGACGCCGTGCGCAAGATCGAAGCCAACAGCCAGGAAAAAATGGGCAGCATGACCGCCGGCATGAACCTGCCAGCGGGTATGAAACTGCCATTCTGATTCGCCTTTGCGGGTTGGATGAGCTACACAAAATGCCAGGCATTGCGCCTGGCATTTTTGTTTCTGCTCCTCGGGCGTTCCGTATTCATTTGTGGCGAGGGAGCTTGCTCCCGCTCGGCGACGAAGTCGTCGTAAACCCTGAAAACCCGGTATGCCTGAAAGAAAGCAGGGGGAGCGCTTCGCACTCCAGCGGGAGCAAGCTCCCTCGCCACAGGAGTCGAGTAGAAACATCGAACGCTGTGATGTCACCAAGGTCTGCTCCCTATACCCCTGAATTCCCCATTCACAGGAGACGCTGACATGTCCGACCCTCTGACCCTCAATCAACGCTTCGTCCTCGCCTCGCGTCCGGTGGGCGCGCCGACTCCGGAAAACTTCCGTCTGGAGCGCGAAGCGTTGCCGGATCTCGAAGATGGCCAGGTGCTGCTCAAGACCCTGTACCTGTCGCTGGACCCTTACATGCGCGGACGCATGAGTGACGCACCGTCCTACGCCGCGCCGGTACAAATCGGCGAAGTGATGACCGGCGGGGCTGTCAGCCGAGTCGAGAATTCCCGTCATCCGAAATTCCACCAAGGCGATCTGGTGGTCGGCCTCACCGGCTGGCAGAGCCACAGCATCAGCGACGGCCGTAACATCATGCCAATCCCGTCCGGCCTGCCGAGCCCGTCAATGGCCCTCGGTGTGCTGGGCATGCCGGGGATGACTGCGTATATGGGCCTGATCGACATCGGTCAGCCGAAAGAAGGCGAAACCCTCGTCGTTGCCGCCGCCTCCGGTGCCGTCGGCTCGGTGGTCGGTCAGGTGGCGAAGATCAAGGGCCTGCGCGCCGTGGGTGTGGCCGGTGGCGCCGACAAATGCAAATACGTGGTCGAGGAACTGGGTTTTGATGCCTGCATCGATCACAAGGCGCCGGACTTTGCCGAACAATTGGCCAAGGCCTGCCCGAACGGCATCGACATCTATTACGAAAACGTTGGCGGGCATGTGTTCGATGCCGTGGTGCCGTTGCTCAATCCCAAGGCGCGAATTCCGCTGTGCGGGCTGATCGCCGGTTACAACGCCACTGAAGCGCCGCAAGGCCCGGATCGTCTGCCGATGCTGCAGCGCACCCTGCTGACCAAGCGCGTGCGGATTCAGGGCTTCATCGTGTTTGACGACTATGGCGACCGCCAGCCGGAATTCATCAGCCATATGGTGCCGTGGGTGCGCGACGGCAAGGTGAAATTCCGCGAAGACGTGGTCGAAGGCCTGGAGCAGGCGCCCGAGGCGTTTATCGGTCTGCTGGAAGGGCGCAACTTCGGCAAACTGGTGGTGAAGGTCGCCCAGGACTGAGCATTTGACGCTGGCCGGAGGCGCGGGTATAAACCGCGTCTCGTTGTTTTGTCGGACTTTTTACCCATGAGCTTCAGCCCTTTGATTCGCCAACTGATCGACGCCCTGCGCACTTTGCCGGGTGTGGGTCAGAAAACCGCCCAGCGCATGGCGTTGCAGTTGCTAGAGCGTGATCGCAGCGGCGGCACGCGCCTGGCCCAGGCCTTGAGCCAGGCCATGGAAGGGGTGGGTCACTGCCGCCAGTGCCGGACGTTGACCGAAGACGATCTGTGCCCGCAGTGCGCCGACACGCGCCGCGACGACACGCTGCTGTGCGTGGTGGAAGGGCCGATGGACGTGTATGCAGTGGAACAGACCGGGTTCCGTGGCCGCTACTTCGTGCTCAAGGGCCATCTGTCGCCACTCGACGGTCTGGGGCCGGAAGCCATTGGTATTCCGCAGTTGATGGCGCGCATTGAAGAGGCGGGCACCTTTACCGAAGTCATCCTTGCCACCAACCCGACGGTGGAAGGTGAAGCTACTGCGCATTACATCGCCCAACTTCTGGCCAACAAAGGCCTGATCGCCTCGCGGATTGCCCATGGTGTGCCGCTGGGTGGGGAACTGGAGCTGGTGGATGGCGGGACGCTGGCGCATTCGTTTGCCGGGCGTAAACCGATTTCCCTCTGACAGGTGTAGTGCCTGATCTGGCCCCATCGCTGGCAAGCCAGCTCCCACAGTGATTTCGGTCGTTCACAATGCTGTGCACACCAAATAAACCTGTGGGAGCTGGCTTGCCAGCGATGGGCGCACCTCGGTTTATCTGATTCACACAATGTTGTTGAAAACCAAGCAAGCGCTCGGTTAACGTCGGCCAACCCTCCAGTGGAGTTCGCCGATGCCTGCCTTCCAGGAATACTTCGACCCCAGTCACCAAATGGTCCGCGACAGCGTCAGACGTTTCGTCGAGCGCGAGATCCTGCCGGACATCGATGCGTGGGAAGAAGCCGAAAGCTTCCCCCGTGAGCTGTACCTGAAGGCCGGGGCGGCGGGGATTCTCGGCATTGGCTACCCGGAAGCGCTGGGCGGCAGCCACGAAGGTGATGTATTCGCCAAGGTCGCCGCCAGTGAAGAACTGATGCGCTGCGGCTCCGGCGGCCTGGTCGCCGGGCTGGGCTCGCTGGATATCGGCCTGCCCCCGATCGTCAAATGGGCCCGGCCCGAGGTGCGCGACCGCGTCGTGCCGCCAGTGCTCAGCGGCGAGAAGATCAGCGCGTTGGCGATTACCGAACCCGGCGGTGGTTCCGACGTCGCCAACCTGCAGACCCGTGCCGTGCGTGACGGTGACTTCTATCGTGTCAGCGGCAGCAAAACCTTCATCACCAGCGGCGTACGTGCCGATTTCTACACCGTCGCGGTGCGCACCGGAGCGCCGGGTTTCGGCGGCATCAGCCTGTTGCTGATCGAGAAGGGCACCCCAGGCTTCACGGTAGGCCGCCAGTTGAAGAAAATGGGCTGGTGGGCCTCGGACACCGCTGAACTGTTCTTCGACGACTGTCGGGTGCCTGTGGGCAATCTGATCGGCGCGGAGAACATGGGTTTTGCCTGCATCATGGGCAATTTCCAGAGCGAACGGCTGGCGCTGGCGCTGATGGCCAACATGACTTCCCAACTGGCCCTCGAAGAAGCTCTGAAGTGGGCGCGTGAGCGCGAAGCGTTCGGCAAGCCGATCGGCAAGTTTCAGGTGATCAAGCATCGGTTGGCGGAGATGGCCACAGCGCTGGAAGTTTCGCGGGAATTCACCTACCGGCAAGCGGCGAAAATGGCGGCGGGGCAGAGCGTGATCAAGGAGATTTCCATGGCCAAGAACTTCGCCACGGATACCTCCGACCGGATCACCAGCGAAGCGGTGCAGATTCTTGGTGGCCTGGGTTACATGCGCGAGAGCCTGGTGGAGCGGCTGTATCGGGATAACCGCATTCTGTCGATCGGCGGCGGGACGCGGGAGGTGATGAACGAGATCATCAGCAAGCAGATGGGGCTTTAATTCATTGGTGATGCAGCTGACGGCATCGCTGGCAAGCCAGCTCCCACAGGTTTTTTGGGGGGTACACAATATTTGTGAACGACCGAAATCACTGTGGGAGCTGGCTTGCCAGCGATGGCGCCAGTGAATGCGACGCTTACTTATCCGTCAGGGCAAACTGCGTCAGACAGAAAGTAGGAATCCCCATGTCCTCAAGACGCTGCGAACCCCCCAGCTCCGGCAGATCGATAATCGCCGCCGCCTCATGCACCCGCGCGCCCATGCGGCGGATCAGGTTGGCCGCGGCGATCAGCGTGCCACCGGTGGCAATCAAGTCATCGAACATCACCACCGAATCACCTTCGCACAGGCTGTCGGCATGGACTTCGAGGAACGCTTCGCCGTACTCGGTCGCGTAACCTTCGGCCAGCACGTCCGCGGGCAGTTTGCCTTGCTTGCGGAACAGCACCAGCGGCTTGTTCAACTGGTAGGCCAGCACCGAACCGATCAGGAAGCCGCGCGCATCCATCGCGCCGATGTGGGTGAAGTCGGCTTCCACATAACGGTGGGCGAAGCTGTCCATCACCAGGCGCAGGGCCTTGGGCGACTGGAACAGCGGGGTGATGTCGCGAAAGATCACGCCCGGTTTCGGAAAGTCGATCACGGGGCGGATCAGGGATTTGATGTCGAAGGAGTCGAAGACCATCGTCGAGGTGTCCTGGCAGGGCTGCAAACGGCGCAGTATACCCGCGGCTGAAACGCTTCGCTCAACCGCGGATCGAGATCAGCCTTCGAGCGAGCCGCCGGCCAGGGCGCAGAGCTGGATCGGGTCGAGGATATGGATTTCCTTGCCCTCGGCGGCGATCAGTTCGTTCTGCTGGAAGCGGGTGAACACCCGCGACACGGTTTCCACCGCCAGGCCCAGGTAGTTGCCGATTTCATTACGCGACATGCTCAGGCGGAACTGGTTGGCCGAGAACCCGCGAGCCCGGAAGCGCGCCGACAGATTGACCAGGAACGTGGCGATGCGCTCGTCGGCGGTTTTCTTCGACAGCAACAGCATCATTTGCTGGTCGTCGCGGATCTCGCGGCTCATCACCCGCATCAACTGACGGCGCAGCTGCGGCAGTTGCAAGGCCAGTTCGTCGAGGCGTTCGAAAGGTATTTCACAGACCGAGGTGGTTTCCAGGGCCTGAGCCGACACCGGGTGTTTCTCGGTGTCCATGCCGGACAGACCGACCAGTTCGCTCGGCAGGTGGAAACCGGTCAGTTGTTCTTCGCCGCTGTCGCTCAGGCTGAAGGTCTTGAGGGCGCCGGAGCGTACTGCATAAACGGAATCGAAAGTGTCGCCCTGGCGGAACAGGAATTCGCCCTTTTTCAACGGGCGGCCACGTTTAACGATTTCGTCCAGCGCATCCATGTCTTCCAGATTCAGAGAAAGTGGCAGGCAGAGAGGGGCCAGGCTGCAATCCTTGCAATGGGCCTGGTTGTGAGCGCGCAGTTTGACTGGCTCGGACATTTCTTAAATCCTTATGGGAAAACACACATAAGCCGTAAGGGTAACCCACGGGAGGACGTTCAGGCCAGCCTGTGGCGAGTTTGTCCCACGGGCGTAAAGCCGTAGGGCAAGTGGCCGATAAACAGGTATCAACACGCATGCAAGGAACCTCTCGATGGCCGCCATTGACACGCTGAATCCCGGTAACAACGGCGTTGCGTCTGTGCCGAGCACCGCCAGGACAGGGACCGACAGCGAGCAGAATCCCGCCTCTGCGCCGTTGGCAACCCCGACCTTGGTCGAGGGCGTCAAAGTGTCGCTGTCCGGCGCCTCCATCGAAAAATCCTACAGCGCCGGGGGCGAGAACGCCGACATCGAAGACAGCGGCTTGCCCGAGAACGTCCAGCAGTTGCTGAAAATGATCCGCAAACTGCAAAAAGAGATCGCCGAGAAGAAAGCCCGGATGGCCGCCGTCATGTCTGACAAAACCATGACCAATGAAGCCAAGGTCAATATGCTCGCCGCGCTACGCGGTGCCATCGCCGCACTGAATACCGGGCTGATCAGCGCCAATCTGGCGCTGTCCAAAGTCATGGATCAGTCCGGCCTCACCTCCGAGCAAAACCTCAAGCTCGGCTCGTTGCTGACGAAAAACTAGATCACCCGAGAGAAGCGCTGGCGGTTCTGCTGTTCCAGATACGCGTCGAACACCATGCACACCGAGCGCACCAGCAGGCGTCCGGCTGGCAACACTTCGATGCGGTCGCGTTCCAGCGTGATCAGCCCATCGTTGGCCATGCCCTGCAGTGGCGGCCACAGCGCGCCGAAATAACCCTGAAAATCGATGTTGAACGCTTGCTCGATTTCGGCGAATTCCAGGCTGAAATTGCAGATCAACTGCTGGATCACTGCGCGGCGCAGGCGATCATCGGCATTGCACACCAGGCCACGGCTGGTCGCCAGTTGCGCGGCAGCGAGGGTGTTCTGGTACTGATTCAGATCGCTGTTGTTCTGGCAGTAGAGATCGCCGATCTGGCTGATCGCCGACACCCCAAGACCAATCAGGTCGCAATGACCGTGGGTGGTGTAGCCCTGGAAATTGCGTTGCAGGGTCTGCTCTTCCTGAGCGATTGCCAACTCGTCGTCGGGCAGGGCGAAGTGATCCATGCCGATGTAGCGGTAACCAGCGGCGGTCAGTTGTTCGATGGTGCGCTGCAGCATTTCCAGTTTCTGCGCAGGGCTCGGCAGCTCGTGGCTGTTGATTCGCCGCTGCGGCATGAAACGCTCCGGCAAGTGCGCATAGTTGAACACCGAGAGACGATCAGGTTGCAGGCTGATGACTTCTTCGACGGTACGCGCGAAATTCTCCGGGGTCTGCTTGGGCAGGCCATAGATCAGGTCGATGTTGATCGAGCGAAATTGCAGGGTGCGCGCCGCGTCGATCACCGCGCGGGTCTCTTCAAGGCTTTGCAGGCGATTCACCGCCCGTTGCACCGCTGGATCGAGATCTTGCAGGCCGATGCTGACCCGGTTGAAGCCGAGTTCGCGTAACAGACCCATGGTCGACCAGTCGGCCTCGCGTGGGTCGATCTCGATGCCGTAATCGCCGGAATCGTCATCCAGCAGATTGAAGTGTTTGCGCAGGTGCGCCATCAACTGACGCAGTTCGTCGTGGCTGAGAAAGGTCGGAGTGCCGCCGCCGAAGTGCAGCTGCTCGACTTTCTGCGTCGGCTCCAGATGGCAGGCGATCAACTGGATTTCCTGCTCCAGCCGTTGCAGATACGGCTGTGCACGCCCGCGATCCTTGGTGATGACCTTGTTGCAGGCGCAGTAGTAACAAATGTTCGCGCAGAACGGCACGTGCACGTACAGCGATAGCGGGCGCTGCGCCTTGCGGCTGTCGCGCAGGGCATGGAACAGGTCGAAGGTGCCGACCTGGCTGTTGAATTGCACGGCCGTCGGGTACGAGGTATAGCGCGGCCCCGCCAGGTCGTAGCGGCGGATCAGATCAGTGTCCCAACGAATGGCGTCGAGCATGCGGGCATTCCCCCGGATAGGCTGGCAGTGTGGCGAGTCTATCGGGGTGCGGCGGGGGGGCTGTTGATTTGCATCAACGGCGACGAGAAGTGACTGCTTTGTGGTGAGGGGATTTATCCCCGATCGGCTGCGAAGCAGTCGTAAAGCCTATGTACGCGGTGTCACTGGAGGAATGCCGGGGTGCGCTTCGCACACCATCGGGGATAAATCCCCTCACCACAATAAATTCCCTCACCAAAGTAAATCCTTCACCACAATGAATCTTCTCAGGGCTGTGGTCAGGTCAGTGACCCATCAACCAATGTTGGTGAGGGCCAGGAAGGGTCCAGATCCCGAATAGAATCACCAGCAACCCCCCAGCCATGCGCACGCTGCGTTTACGCAGCAACGCCGTCACCCGCTCGGCCGCCAGCCCGGTCGCCAGCAGCACCGGCCATGTGCCCAGCCCGAATGCCAGCATCAACAACGCACTGTCCAGCGCATTGCCCTGGCTCGCCGACCACAGCAGCGTGCTGTAAACCAGTCCGCACGGCAGCCAGCCCCACAGCGCGCCGAGCAATAATGCACGGGGCAGTGTCGACACCGGCAGCAACCGGTTGGCCACCGGCTGAATGTAACGCCACAGTCCGCGACCGAGGCTTTCGATGCGGGTCAGGCCGCTCCACCAACCGGCCAGATACAGGCCCATGGCGATCAGCAGCAACCCGGCGAGGATGCGCATGACCATCGCCGCCGGGCTGTTCGCTACCGCCCAGCCGGCGAGGCCGATCAGCAAACCAGCGGTCGCGTAACTGAGAATCCGACCGAGGTTGTACGCCAGCAACAGACGAAAGCGTCGGCTGCGCTGCTCCTTGGGAATCGCCAGGGTCAGCGCGCCCATCAGGCCGCCGCACATGCCCAGGCAATGCCCGCCGCCGAGCAGGCCGAGGATCAGCGCGGAAACCAGCAGCGGCGCCAGCTCAAGCATGGGGTGGCGCCTTGTCCTGCGGTTTGTCGGCTTTGGCTTCGTCCACGGCGGCGGTGTGGTTCGGGTCCTGATCATCGAACAGGATGCTGTGGGCCGGGCCGTCGAGGTCGTCGTACTGCCCGCTGTCCACCGCCCAGAAGAAGATGTACACGGCGATGGCCACGATCAGCAGGGCGGCCGGGATCATCACGTAGAGAGCTGGCATCGGTACTCCAGGCCCGTGCGGCTCAAGCCGGCAACGGGCGGGTTTCTGAGCGGGTGCTGGCGACCGGCGCACTCGGCAGGCGAGTCAGGCGCAGGGCGTTGAGCACCACGGTCAACGAACTGATCGACATGCCGACCGCAGCCCACACCGGGGTGATCCAGCCGAGGGCGGCGAACGGCAACATGAGGCCATTGTACAGCGCCGCCCACAGCAGGTTCTCGATGATTACCCGACGGGTTCTGCGCGCTAACGTAAAGGCTTGCACCAGCGCGTCGAGGCGGTTGGACAGCAGCACCGCGTCGGCACTGGTTTTCGCCAGATCAGTGGCCGAACCCATGGCCACGCTGATGTCGGCAGCAGCCAACACCGGCACGTCGTTCACGCCGTCGCCGAGCATCAGCACTTTGCGCCCTTGTGCGTGCAGTTGTTGCAACACTTGCAGTTTGTCATCCGGGCGCAGACCGCCACGGGCCTCGTCAATGCCCAGTTCGGCGGCGACACTGGCGACCATCGGCGAACTGTCGCCGGACAGCAGCAATGTGCGCCAGCCACGGGCCTTGCACGCGGCGAGCAGGGCAGGGGCATCGTCGCGCAGGCGGTCGTCGAGAACGAACCACGCCAGCGCTGCCGAGTCATCACCGAGCAGCAGCCACTGACCCGGCTCATCCGGCATCGCGGGGATCGGCGAACCGCTGAGGGCGCAGACAAACTCCGCCTGACCGATGCGCAACCGCTGCGCGCCCACCAGTCCTTCGAGACCCAGCCCCGGCGTGCCGTGCACCTCTTCAGCCGCCAGTGGCGCACGACCGAAGGCGCGGGCAATCGGGTGTTCCGAACGGTTTTCGAGGGCCGCGGCAAGGCTCAGGCACTGGTCGCTGTTCAACGTGCCCAGTGGACGAATCGAACGCAAAACCAGCCGCCCCTCGGTGAGCGTGCCGGTCTTGTCGAAGATCACCGTGTCGATCTGGTTCAGGCCTTCCAGCACATGGCCGCGCGTCAGCAACAGACCGAGTTTGTGCAGGGTGCCAGTGGCGGCGGTCAACGCCGTCGGGGTTGCCAGCGACAGCGCGCAAGGGCAAGTCGCGACCAGCATCGCCAGCACGATCCAGAACGCCCGCGACGAATCCAGCTGCCACCACAACAGGCCGATCGCTGCGGCGGCAATCAGCGACAACAGCAAGAACCACTGCGCAGCGCGGTCGGCGATTTCCGCCAGGCGCGGTTTCTCGGCCTGGGCGCGATCAAGTAGACGGACGATGGCCGACAGGCGCGTGTCCTGACCCAGCGCCAGAACCTCGACGGTGAGCGCGCCTTCGACATTCAGCGTGCCAGCAGTGACCGCATCGCCCAGCGTGCGCGGTTGCGGCAGGTATTCGCCGGTCAGCAGCGATTCGTCGATGCTCGACTGGCCATCGAGGATCTTGCCGTCCGCCGGCAGGATCGAACCCGGTTGCACCAGCACCCGGTCACCCAGGCGCAATTCGCTGAGCAGAATGCGTTCGCTCTGGCCGTCGGCGTCGAGGCGCAGGCACGAGGCTGGCAACAGGTTCACAAGCTGCGCGGTGGCAGCGGCGGTGCGCTCGCGGGCCCGGCGTTCCAGATAGCGGCCGGCGAGCAGGAACAGCGCGAACATCCCGACCGCATCGAAATACAGCTCGCCGACCCCGGTGATCGAGGTCCAGATCCCGGCGATGTAGGCGCTGCCAATCGCCAGTGACACCGAGACGTCCATGGTCAGATGGCGGGTGCGCAAGTCGCGCATGGCGCCCTTGAAGAACGGCGCGCAGCTGTAGAACACGATTGGCGTGGTGAGGAACAGCGCAACCCAGCGCAGAATCGTGTGCAGCTCGGGGCTGAGGTCGATGTTGAATTCCGGCCAAGTGGCCATGGTCGCCATCATCGCCTGGAACCACAGCAGCCCGGCGACGCCGAGTTGGCGCAGGGCCAGACGGTTTTCGCTGGCCAGTTGTTCGCTGGCGCGGTCGGCCTGATACGGGTGCGCGGCGTAGCCAATGTGCCGTAGTTCGGCGAGGATATGGCTCAGCGGCAATTGTGCGTCGGCCCATTGCACATGCAGGCGATGGTTGGACAGGTTCAACCGTGCCTCGGCCACTGCCGGCAGAGTGCGCAGATGTTTCTCGATCAGCCAGCCGCAGGCGGCGCAACTGATGCCTTCCATCAACAGGGTGGTTTCGGCGAGTTCGCCCTCGTGACGGACGAAGGGTTGTTGCACGTCGGCGCGGTCGTACAGCGCCAGCTCATCAGTCAGTTGCACCGGCAAGGCTTCGGGGTTGGCCGAGGCTTCGCTGCGATGCTGGTAATAGCTTTCCAGACCACCGGCAACGATGGCTTCGGCCACGGCCTGGCAGCCGGGGCAGCAGAACTCGCGGGCCTCCCCGAGCACAACGGCGGTGAAGCGACTGCCTGACGGGACGGGCAGGGCGCAGTGGTAGCAGGGAAGTGGGGTGGTCATTTGTGATGCCGTGCAAATCTATTGTGGCGAGGGAGCTTGCTCCCGCTCGGCTGCGAAGCAGTCGTATGGCAGCGAACTCATTCTGCCTGAATGAACCGGGAAGCTGGTTATAGGGGCGCTTCGCACCCCAGCGGGAGCAAGCTCCCTCGCCACAGTGCAGCTTTTTATTTATCCAGGTCTTCGGCGCCCTGCAGCGGTTCATCGCCGAGCAGCAGATCCTTGTCGTGGCTGACCTGTTCTTCTTCGAACATGCGCCACACGTGGTCGTCCTGAGTGCCCAGCAATTCGACAAAACGTCGGCCTTCGACCTTGTCGCCCAACTGGCCGATGTAACGACCGGCCTCGGTTTCGCTGCGGGTCAGGACGATCTTGCGATCCTTCTCCGGCTGGGTCGGCGAGATCAGGTTCAGTTCCAGGGTTTTCGGCTGGCTGTCGCCGCTCAGGCGCAGGTCGACTTCGCCGGTGAGTTCATCGAGATGGACGTTGGCGCGCATCTTCAGATCCTGCGCCAGCAGTTCACGGTCCAGCGAGCGATTGATGCCTTTGCCGGCCTCGTAGTAGTTGTCGTTGACCAGGTTGTCCGGGTTGTTCACCGCGATGGTCACCATCGACAGGGTCAAGGTCACCGAACAGGCCAGAATCCCGATGATGATCCATGGCCAAAGGTGCTTGTACCAAGGACTGGCGGCGTTTGCTGCAGGCATGTTCAGTTCTCTCAACGGGTTTGTGGGCCGATGAATCGGCTCTTGGCTTCAACGTGGACACTGTCGTCGTCGGCGTCCTTGAGGATGAATTTCACCTCGTTGGTGCTCGACGGCAATTGTTCCGGTGCGCTCGACAACTCCACCGGCATGCTGAAGATTTCGCCGGCCGGGACCTTGATCTCGCGTTTGCCTTGCAAACGCAGATCCGGCAGGCCGGCGGCTTCCAGCACGTAGGTGTGGTCGCGCTGATCCTTGTTCATGATCTTCAGGCTGTAGACGTTTTCGATCCGGCCTTCGGCGTTCTCGCGGTACAGCACGCGGTCCTTGCTGACGTCGAAGCCGACCAGCGAGCGCATGAAGAACGCCGTCACCAGCAGACTGATCATCGCCAGCAGCACCACCGCATAGCCGATCAGGCGTGGTCGCAGTTTATGGGTTTTCTGGCCGGACAGGTTGTGTTCGGTGGTGTAGCTGATGAGGCCGCGCGGGTAGTCCATCTTGTCCATGATCGCGTCACAGGCGTCGATGCACGCCGCGCAACCGATGCACTCGATCTGCAGACCGTCACGGATGTCGATGCCGGTCGGGCACACCTGAACGCACATGGTGCAATCGATGCAATCGCCCAGACCCATGGCCTTGTAGTCGACGCCTTTCTTGCGCGGGCCGCGGGCTTCGCCGCGCCGCGGGTCGTAGGAAACGATCAGAGTGTCCTTGTCGAACATCACGCTCTGGAAACGTGCGTACGGGCACATGTAGATGCACACCTGCTCGCGCAGCCAGCCGGCGTTGCCGTAGGTGGCGAGGGTGAAGAAACCGACCCAGAAGTACGACCAGCCATCGGCCTGGCCAGTGAAGAACTCGAACACCAGTTCGCGGATTGGCGAGAAGTAACCGACGAAGGTCATGCCGGTGACGAAACCGATCAATAGCCACAGCGAATGTTTGGCGAGCTTGCGCAGGAACTTGTTGCCGCTCATCGGCGCTTTATCGAGCTTGATGCGCTGGTTGCGGTCGCCCTCGGTGACCTTCTCGCACCACATGAAAATCCACGTCCACACGCTTTGCGGACAGGTGTAGCCGCACCAGACGCGGCCGGCGTAAACGGTGATGAAGAACAGGCCGAACGCGGCAATGATCAGCAGCCCCGACAGCAGAATGAAGTCCTGCGGCCAGAAGGTCGCACCAAAGATGAAGAACTTGCGTTCCGGCAGGTTCCACCACACCGCCTGATGCCCGCCCCAGTTCAGCCACACCGTACCGAAATACAACAGAAACAGCGCGGCGCCGCCGATCATCCGCAGATTGCGGAACAGGCCGGTGAAGGCACGGGTGTAGATTTTTTCTCGAGAGGCGTAAAGGTCGACGCTGTTGTTCGCGTTTTTGCTCGGTGGTGTGACGTCGTGTACCGGAATCTGGTTACTCATCATTGCATCCCACGGCAGTGGACAAATGCCTCGGTCGATACGTGCCGACCGCGGTCAGAAAGGGGTGTCGCAGTGGCGCAATGATACGCCTGTCGCTCTAACTCAAGGGTGCGACCTTTGGTCGCGTTGGGGAAAAAGCATTATTGGTGTAGCGAATGCAGCAAAGCCTGATGCAGATCAATTGACTTGTTGAGTATGGACGGTTTTGGGGGGGCGGCTAATTCATTGTTCCCACGGGTTGATCAGGGTGACGCCGCTCGAGCGGAAATCACCGACATTGCGGGTGACCACTGTGAGTCCATGCACCAGGGCCGTGGCAGCTATCAATGCATCGCTTTCATTGGCCTGGTCGGGTACATGCAGGCTGGCACAACGCAGTGCCACCGCGGCATCGACCGGCAAGATTCGGGCTTCGAATGCCGGAATGACGTGACGCGTCAGCCAACTGCGCAACAGCTTTCCTTGAGCAGGATCACGCCGTTCCATTCGCAGTACTCCGGTTTCCAGTTCTTTCAAAGTAATAGCGGAAATGTACAGGCGCGGGGCGATGACGCCTTTGGCCCAACTGACCACATTGGCATCGGCTTGCGGCTTGCGAAGTTCGGAAATCACATTGGTGTCGAGTAAGTACATCAGGACAGATCCACGGGACGATGAATGATGACTGCGCGCTCGGTTTCGAAATCGATGTCGGCAGCCTCCGGCATGACCAACAAATCGACAATGCTCGTGTTTGCGCCGCTCAGTTTCTGATATTCCTCAATGCTCAACAGGACATGAGAGGCCTTGCCACGGTCGGTGATGATCACTGGACCCAGACGGGCAGCCTTTTTGGCGCTGCTGGTGTCCTGATTGAATTCACGGCTGGAGATGGTGGTGATTGCCATCATGGTTGACCTCTCGCAATACAGATGTAGCAACGTTACTACTTCGCTTTGGGGGCGGCAATCGAGGAAGACAGGACTCAGCCGTCCGTTGGTCGGTCCGTGGCTGGCATTAGTCGAGCCAGCCTCGCACAAGGCGCAGGCCGGCTCGGGTTGATTCAGGCGTGGCTTCAAGACTCAGGGAAGTCTGCCGCCGCCCAGGCTCTCGAGACTGCCGGTATTTCTGTGGGGCTTTGTGGTGCTTCTGGAGTCGGGTTGCAACGGATTACCCAGTGTCACGGCAATCGATTCCACGGGGTGGTTCGATGGATCGATTGCCTGATCGTTGTCTGTGAGTTTCTGATCAACCGGCAGAGGGTCTGTGCTGTCATTCAACATAGCGGCTTCATCCTTGAAGTGGCTCCGATGAGGGTCAACGGGCTGTGGACGACCCTACAGAGCATAGCGAATCGAGTCCATCAGGCATGTGTCTCAAAGTATTAATTTCGAAGGCGATTTTAATATTTCAGAAATATGATTAGTTAATTAGTGGCTTTTGTTTTCCTGTTTTTTTCGAATAGCTTAGTGGCTGTTCTGCAGCGTGTTGGTTGCATGTTCATGTTTTGAAATTTAACGGAATAATGGAGTGTTATGAAAATCAAGGAAGTTAAAAAGCTTTTCGCTTGTCTGTGTCTGATGTCCCTGACTTCTCTCGCCAGTGCCAATGAAGGTATGCCGCAGCACATGGTATTTGCATCAGACCCGCAATACCCGTGGACAGAAAAGTCGGACAGTGGCGAGGATGAGTCGAGCGCGGATTTCGAAAAGCGCGCGAAATGGCTGGTGGAAACCCAGTTCGCGAGCATTGCCCAGTTTCGCAGCGAGATGGGCGGGCAGGGCGCCGTGCCCCTGATGATCAACGGCGACATGACCGCGTTCGGCCATGGCTGGCAGCGCTCCTATGTCGGTTCGATGCTGAAAAAACACTTTGGCGATCACGTGCTCTACGGATTGGGCAATCACGACTACCAGAACAACGTGAATGACTGTTTCAGTGAAAGTTGCGCAGCGGGCAGTATTGTTGATTACCGTGATCATCATGTCGGTAAAGTCGATGAATTTGATCTGGAAGTCACTGGCAGTTTTGTGAATAAACACTATCTGGGTAGTCTTGCTTATTCAAAGAATATTGGTGAAGTGCATCTGGTGCAGTTGAACAATGAACCAACTTATGCGGTGAAGATTTCTCACGCGTTGAATCCGACCACATTCGATATCACGGCGTCGCTGGACTGGCTGGAAAATGATTTGCGAATAGCGCGAGCGCAGGGCTACGCGATCATTATCAACATGCACAAGCCCTATGAGTGGAAAGGCAGTTGGGATCAAGAGAAGCGCTTTCGCGAAATGATTGAAAAGTATCAGGTGACGGCGATGTTCGCCGGCCACTTCCACGACGAGGGTGGTAGCCAGACCTATATGGGGAGCGTGCCGATGTTTCTCAGCGGTTCAGCTTCTCAGCAGACGTACCTGACCGCCACGTTTTCCAAGGATCGCAAGCAATTGGAGGTGAGTCTGGTCGAGGACAATCAGTGGCGCAAACGTACGCCGGTGGCCATCGTGCCGGTGAAGTCGATCCGGGCCAGTAACCCATAAAAAAATCCCCCGCCAGAGCACTGGCGGGGGATTCTTCATTACATCAAGCCCTGGCCTTACTGCGCCTCGGCCTCCGGCGCTTTTTCACCGTGGGACAGGCTGTACACGTACGCTGCCAGCAGGTGCACCTTGTCGTTGCCTTGCAGTTGTTCCTGCGCAGGCATCTGGCCCTGACGGCCGTAACGGATGGTCTGCTGCAGTTGCGCGAAGCTCGAACCGTAGATGAACGCGGCTGGGTGGGTCAGGTTGGGTGCGCCCATGGCCGGGGTGCCTTTGCCTTCCGGACCGTGGCAGGCCACGCAGTTGGCGGCGAACAGTTTCTGGCCGTTGGCCGGGTCAGCCTTGGTGCCTTCCGGCAGTTTGCGGCCATCGAGCTGGGTCACGACGAAAGCTGCGACGTCGGCTACGCCTTGTTCACCAATGACGTCGGCCCAGGCCGGCATCACCGCGTGACGACCGCCCATGATGGTGGTCTTGATGGTTTCCGGCTCGCCGCCCCAGCGCCAGTCGGCGTCGGTCAGGTTCGGGAAACCATAGGCGCCCTTGGCGTCGGAACCGTGGCACACCGAGCAGTTGGAGGCGAACAGGCGGCCACCCATTTTCAGTGCTTGCGGATCCTTGGCGACTTCCTCGATCGGCATCGCCGCGAACTTGGCGAAGATCGGACCGAATTTGGCGTCCGAGCGGGCCATTTCCTTTTCCCACTCGTGCACGCCGGTCCAGCCGGTCTGGCCGTTGGCGAACGCGGTCTGCTTGTCGTTATCAAGGTAGTTGTAGCCCGGCAGCAGGCCTTTCCAGTTGCCCAGGCCCGGGTACAGCACCAGATAACCCAAGGCAAACACGATGGTGCCCACGAACAACATGAACCACCATTTCGGCAGCGGGTTGTCGTACTCCTCGATCCCGTCGAAGGAGTGGCCCACGGTCTCTTCCGTCTGTTCGCTGCGCTGGCCCTTGCGGGTCGACAGCAGCAGCCAGGTCAGGGAAAAGATCGTACCGAGACTGAGGACTGTGACGTACAGACTCCAGAATGTAGTCATTCTTTGTTACTCCTAGAAGCTTGCTCGACGTGCTTGATGGCTTCGGGATCATCCGCAAAAGGCAACAAGGTTGCGTCTTCAAACTCCGACTTGCGCTTGGGGCTGAACACCCACAATGCCAAACCGATGAAGGCCACCATCACGACAACGGTGCCCAGGCCGCGAATCATCCCGATATCCATAAAGAATCACCGTTTGCTTTTGATGATGGTGCCCAGGCCCTGAAGGTAGGCCACCAGCGCGTCCATTTCGGTTTTGCCCTTCACGGCATCTTTTGCACCGGCGATGTCTTCGTCGGTGTAAGGGACGCCGAGCGTGCGCAACACTTCCATTTTCTTGGCCGTGTCTTTGCCGTCGAGCTTGTTTTCCACGAGGAACGGGTAAGCCGGCATTTTCGACTCAGGCACCACGTTGCGCGGGTTGTACAGGTGCGCACGCTGCCAGTCATCGGAGTAACGACCGCCCACGCGAGCCAGATCCGGGCCGGTACGTTTGGAACCCCACAGGAACGGGTGGTCCCAGACGCTTTCACCGGCGACCGAGTAGTGGCCATAGCGTTCGGTTTCAGCGCGGAACGGACGGATCATCTGCGAGTGGCAGCCGACACAACCGTTGGCGATATAGACGTCGCGGCCTTCCAGTTCCAGTGCCGAACGCGGCTTCATGCCTTCGACCGGTTTGTTGGTGACGTCCTGGAAAAACAGCGGAACGATCTGGGTCAGGCCGCCAATGCTGACGGCGATGACCATGAAGAACGCCAGCAGGCCAATATTCTTCTCGACAGCTTCATGCTTCATCAGTGAGCTCCAACAACAGCGATCTGGGCGGCGGCTTCGGCTTCCGCCGCGTTCGAGGCGCGCACGGTGCGCCAGACGTTGTAAGCCATCAG
The DNA here is from genome assembly GCF_044753325.1 of Pseudomonas sp. NPDC088414. Taxonomy (NCBI): domain Bacteria; kingdom Pseudomonadati; phylum Pseudomonadota; class Gammaproteobacteria; order Pseudomonadales; family Pseudomonadaceae; genus Pseudomonas; species Pseudomonas sp. NPDC088414. The sequence goes on from NZ_JBIVMY010000013.1 coordinate 125,479, forward strand.
GAACATGCCGCTGGCGAAGAAAGCACCGCCCAGGGCACGGACGATGTAGCCCGGGTGGCTGGCCTGCAGCGCTTCGACGAACGAGTAGGTGAGGGTGCCGTCATCGTTGATTGCACGCCACATCAGGCCCTGAGTGATGCCGTTGACCCACATCGAGGCGATGTACAGCACGGTGCCGATGGTCGCGAGCCAGAAGTGCGCGTTGATCAGGCCGACACTGTGCATCTGCGCACGACCGAACAGTTTCGGGATCATGTGGTAGATCGCGCCGATCGAGATCATCGCCACCCAGCCCAGCGCGCCGGCGTGAACGTGGCCGATGGTCCAGTCGGTGTAGTGCGAGAGCGAGTTGACGGTCTTGATCGCCATCATCGGCCCTTCGAAGGTCGACATGCCGTAGAACGCCAGCGACACCACGAGGAAGCGCAGGATCGG
>NZ_JBIVMY010000013.1:125923-127827 GCF_044753325.1 Pseudomonas sp. NPDC088414
CGACAGGCGATAGGAGTAGATCGGACGTTCGGCCTGTTTCGGCACGAAGTAGTACATCATCCCGAGGAAGCCGGTGGTCAGGAAGAAGCCCACGGCGTTGTGGCCGTACCACCACTGGATCATCGCGTCGGTCGCGCCCGAGTAGGCGGAGTAGGACTTGAAGAAACTCACCGGCAAGGAGGCGTGGTTAACGATGTGCAGCATCGCGGTCACGACGATGAACGCGCCGTAGAACCAGTTACCGACATAGATGTGTTTGGTCTTGCGCTTGGTGATGGTGCCGAAGAACACCAGCCCGTAGGAGACCCAGACAATGGCCAGCAGAATGGCGAGCGGCCATTCCAGTTCGGCGTATTCCTTGGTGGTGGTGTAACCCAGCGGCAAGGTAATGATTGCGCCGACGATGACTGCCTGCCAGCCCCAGAAGGTGAAGGCGGCGAGGCTGTCGGAGATCAGTCGCGTCTGGCAGGTTCGCTGCACGACATAGTAGGAAGTGGCAAACAGTGCACAACCACCGAAGGCGAAAATCACCAGGTTTGTGTGCAACGGGCGCAGGCGTCCAATGCTCGTCCACGGCAGACCGAAGTTCAACTCCGGCCAGACCAGTTGCGAGGCGATGTAGACACCGAGCCCCATGCCATGGATCCCCCAGACCACCGTCATGATGGCGAACTGGCGGACTACCTTATAGTTATAAGCAGTCGGACTGATTGCTGTGCTCATTCTAAGGTTCCACGGTTTGGGTGTTTTATTAGGATTAAAATCGGCCGCAAGTATGCAGAGAGCAGGGGGTCATTGCAACGCGCCATGACCTGGGTCAATGCTTTCCAACGCTGATTCTGCGGCCTTTCCATACGCCGCGTAAGGACAAAAATGGCCTCGGACAAAATGTCGCAGCGGACGAAAAAAGCGAGGGGTTCAGGTCAGTTGTAACGGGGTGTGTTCAAACGCTCAGTTCGGGTGACGGACGGTAAATGGCACGACAGCCGGTATCTACCGGCGTTTGCGGCCACATCAGTCAGCCGGTTCGCAGAACACAGCAGTCAGCGTTGACCTGGAACCAGCACAAGCCAGTCCGCATCGAGCAAGCGTAGACCCGAATCCGGGGAACCGAAAGGAGAGGGTGTGACGGGGTGCGACAATGCGTCGCAAAGGGGCGGGATGCTGCCGCACCGAGAATGGTGCGGCAGAGGTGTGCGCAATATTTATTGTTTGTTGTCTTCAGTAAGCAGTTTTTCTGTATTCAATCCGTGCGACAGGCTGTACACATAAGCGGCGAGCAATTGCACTTTATCGTTGCCCAACAGCTCGTTCTGCGCTGGCATGTGGCCTTGGCGACCGTGGCGGATGGTCTGCTCAAGCTGGGTCAGACTCGTGCCATAGATAAATCCGGCCGGGTGCGTCAGATTCGGCGCACCCATGGCTTCAGTGCCGTGGCCGGTTGCCCCATGACATGCTACGCAGGTGGTGCTGAACGCTTGCTGTCCGGCTTGCAGGTCAGCCTTGCTGTCGGCGGGCAGTGGCAGGCCGGCCAGTTCGTGACGCACATACGCCGCGACGTTCTTCACCCCGGCTTCACCGAGCACTTCGCCCCAGGCCGGCATCGCCGCCATCCGCCCACCCATGATGGTGGTCTTGATGGTTTCGGCGTCACCGCCCCAGCGCCAGTCCTTGTCGGCCAGGTTAGGGAAGCCGAACGCGCCCTTGGCGTCGGAGCCGTGGCACACCGAGCAGTTGGAGGCGAACAGCCGGCCACCCATTTTCAGCGCCTGCGGATCCTTCGCCACTTCTTCCACCGGCATGGCGGCGAATTTGGCGAAGATCGGCCCGAATTTGGCGTCGGCCTTGTTCATTTCCTTTTCCCATTCGTGCACGCCGGTCCAGCCGTCCTCGTAGCCGGGCAG
>NZ_JBIVMY010000013.1:127836-128849 GCF_044753325.1 Pseudomonas sp. NPDC088414
CATCAGATACCCCACCCAAAACACCACCGACCCGGCGAACAGCATGAACCACCACTGCGGCAGCGGGTTGTCGTACTCCTCGATGCCGTCGAAGCTGTGGCCCATGGTCTGGTCGACGCTGCCCTTGGTCTCGCCCCGGCGGGTGCCGATCAACAGCCAGGTCAGGCCGATCAGGCTGCCGATGGTCAGTACGCAGATCCACGTACTCCAGAAGGTGGTCATGGCCGGGTACTCCTTGGTTCAGGTGCTTGGGTAATGTCGGGTTGCGGCTCGTCGGCGAACGGCAGCAGGCGCGCTTCGGCGAATTCCGGGGTGCGCTTGCGGTTGAACACCCAGATCGTCAGGCCGACGAAGGCGACGAACACCACGACGGTGCCGAGGCCGCGAATCAGCCCTGAGCTCATCTCGATGACCATCGTGCTCACCTCTTGCTCTTGATCGCAGTGCCGAGCACTTGCAGGTAGGAGACGAGGGCGTCCATTTCGGTCTTGCCCTTGAGGCTGGCGACCGCGCCGCTGATGTCATCGTCGGTGTACGGCACGCCGAGGGTGCGCATGGTCTTGAGCTTGGTTTCGGTGTGGCTGCTGTCGACCGCTTGCGTCACCAGCCACGGGTAGGCCGGCATTTTCGACTCGGGCACCACGTTGCGCGGGTTGTACAAGTGCGCGCGGTGCCAGTCGTCCGAGTAACGCGCGCCGACCCGCGCCAGATCCGGCCCGGTACGCTTGGAGCCCCAGAGGAACGGGTGATCCCACACGCTTTCACCGGCCACCGAGTAGTGCCCGTAGCGTTCGGTTTCGGCGCGGAATGGGCGGATCATCTGCGAGTGGCAGCCGACGCAGCCTTCGCGGATGTAGATGTCGCGGCCTTCCAGCTGCAGCGCGGTGTAGGGCTTCATGCCTTCCACCGGTTTGTTGGTGACGTCCTGGAAGAACAGCGGGACGATCTGGGTCAGGCCGCCGATGCTCACGGCAAACACCATCAGCAGCATCAGTAGGCCGACGTTCTTTTCT
>NZ_JBIVMY010000014.1:0-107564 GCF_044753325.1 Pseudomonas sp. NPDC088414
GGCTGATCTAGCAAGGCGGGGATGCCGATGTGTTCTACTTCTGCGTTGGTTTCCTCGAGGTTCAGCCGAACATGGTCAAGGTGCTTGCCGATACCGTGCAACGTGCCGCCGACCTGGATGAAGCTCAAGCCCAGGCAGCTCTCAAGGCTGCCGAAGCTGCTTTGCACGAGAAGAGCGCAGATTTCGACTACGGAGCTGCGTCCGCACGTCTGGCCGAGGCTGCAGCTCAGCTGCGCACCGTCCAGCAGATCCGCAAGAAGTTTGGCGGTTAATCCGTCAGCCGCTTGTTGTGCGATTGATAAAAAAGGGTAGCCTCGGCTACCCTTTTTTCTTTTCCGATTTTAACAACCCGGTCGCAGTTGCTGACCACCCAGGATTGGTAGCCAGTCATGTCTCTCGAAATCGTTATCCTCGCGGCAGGTCAAGGTACCCGTATGCGTTCGGCGTTGCCGAAAGTGCTGCACCCGGTTGCCGGCAATTCCATGCTTGGGCATGTTATCCACAGCGCACGGCAGCTCGATCCACAACGCATTCATGTGGTGATCGGCCACGGTGCCGATGTGGTACGTGAGCGTCTGGCGGCGGACGATCTGAATTTCGTGCTGCAGGACCAGCAATTGGGCACTGGTCATGCAACCGCTCAGGCTGTGCCGTTCATCAGCGCCGACACCGTGCTGATTCTCTACGGCGACGTGCCGTTGATTGAAGTTGAAACCCTGCAGCGCCTGCTCAAGCACGTCGTACCGGGCCAGATGGGCCTGCTGACCGTCGAGCTGGAAGACCCGACCGGTTACGGCCGCATCGTGCGCAACGCTGACGGGAAGGTCGCTGCCATCGTCGAGCATAAAGATGCCAGCGAAGCCCAGCGCGCAATCACTGAAGGCAACACCGGCATTCTCGCCGTCCCGGCCAATCGCCTGGCCGACTGGATGAGCCGCCTGTCGAATAACAACGCACAGGGCGAGTACTACCTGACCGACGTGATCGAAATGGCGGTCAGCGATGGTTTGGTAGTAGCCACCGAACAACCGCACGACCCGATGGAAGTGCAGGGCGCCAACGATCGCAAGCAACTCTCCGAGCTCGAGCGGCATTACCAGTTGCGCGCCGGTCGCCGTCTGATGGCGCAAGGCGTGACCCTGCGTGACCCGGCGCGTTTTGATGTGCGCGGCGAAGTCACCGTCGGTCGTGATGTGCTGATCGACGTCAACGTGATTCTCGAAGGTAATGTTGTCATCGAGGACGATGTGGTGATCGGTCCGAACTGCGTGATCAAGGACAGTACCCTGCGCAAAGGCGTGGTGGTCAAAGCCAACAGTCACATCGAAGGCGCAGTTCTTGGCGAAGGCAGTGATGCCGGTCCGTTCGCCCGTCTGCGTCCGGGCACGGTGCTCGAAGCACGCGCGCATGTGGGTAACTTTGTCGAACTGAAAAACGCGCGCATGGGCGAGGGCGCCAAGGCCGGGCATCTGACCTATCTGGGCGACGCGGAAATTGGCGCACGTACCAACATTGGCGCGGGCACCATTACCTGCAATTACGATGGCGCCAACAAGTGGAAAACCGTGTTGGGCGAGGACGTGTTCATCGGCTCCAACAACTCGTTGGTCGCGCCTGTGGATATCTCGTCGGGGGCAACCACCGCGGCTGGCTCGACCATTACGCAGAATGTGGATAACGCGCAGTTGGCTGTTGGTCGGGCGCGGCAGAAAAATATCGACGGCTGGAAGCGGCCGGAGAAAATCAAGAAGAGCTGAGTTATTCACAGCGGGCTTTACCATCAAAAGATCGCAGCCTTCGGCAGCTCCTACACTGGATGCCGGGGGGCTGCGATTTTTTTATGACCTGAGCTTGACGATTGAAAGGCAATAGGTTTTGATTGCTTCCGTTATCTTTCGAATCGAAACTTAAGTCGCCATGTCGAAACGCAACACGCCTCAACGCCGGCACAACATCCTCGCCTTGCTCAATGAGCAGGGCGAAGTCAGTGTGGATGAACTGGCCAAGCGTTTTGAAACCTCGGAAGTTACGATCCGCAAGGATCTGGCTGCGCTGGAAAGCCATGGTCTGTTGCTGCGCCGGTACGGCGGGGCGATCACCATGCCGCAGGAACTGGTCGCGGAACCTGGCCAAAGCGTTTCGAAGTATAAACAGGCGATTGCCCGTGCTGCCGTCAAACGCATCCGCGAACACGCCCGCATCATCATCGACAGTGGCAGCACCACTGCCGCGATGATTCCCGAACTTGGCCAGCAGCCGGGTCTGGTGGTCATGACCAACTCCCTGCATGTCGCCAACGCCTTGAGCGAACTCGAACACGAGCCGGTGCTGCTGATGACCGGCGGCACCTGGGATCCACATTCGGAGTCCTTTCAGGGCCAGGTCGCCGAGCAGGTACTACGCTCTTACGACTTCGACCAGTTGTTCATTGGCGCCGATGGTATCGATCTGGTGCGCGGCACCACCACGTTCAACGAGTTGCTCGGTCTGAGCCGGGTGATGGCCGACGTGGCGCGGGAAGTGATCGTGATGGTCGAGGCCGACAAGATCGGCCGCAAGATTCCCAACCTGGAGCTGCCGTGGAGCAGCGTCCATACCCTCATTACCGATGATCGCCTGCCTGAAGATGCGCGCGATCAGATTCAGGCCCGCGGTATCACCGTGATTTGCGCGGCTGTCAGTCAGGAGAAATAAGCATGTGTGGAATTGTCGGCGCAGTAGCTGAACGTAATATCACCGCCATCCTGCTTGAAGGCCTCAAGCGCCTTGAATACCGCGGCTATGACAGCGCCGGTGTGGCAGTTTTCACCAACGATGAAAAGCTCGAGCGCATGCGCCGTCCGGGCAAGGTCAGCGAGCTGGAAGCGGCGCTGGCCGCACAGCCGCTGGTTGGCCGTCTCGGTATCGCCCACACCCGTTGGGCGACCCACGGTGCACCTTGCGAGCGCAACGCGCACCCGCATTTCTCCGGTGATATCGCCGTGGTGCACAACGGCATCATCGAGAACCACGAAGCCCTGCGTGAGCAACTGAAAGCGCTGGGTTACGTGTTCACTTCGGACACTGACACCGAAGTCATCGCGCACCTGCTGAGCCATAAACTCAAGGATCAGCCTGACCTGACCGTCGCGCTGAAAGCCACGGTCAAGGAACTGCACGGTGCCTACGGTCTGGCCGTGATCAACGCACAACAGCCGGATCGCCTGGTTGCCGCGCGCAGTGGCAGCCCGTTGGTGATCGGTCTGGGCCTGGGCGAGAACTTCCTCGCCTCCGACCAGTTGGCCCTGCGCCAGGTGACTGACCGCTTCATGTACCTGGAAGAAGGCGATATCGCCGAAATTCGCCGCGATAACGTGCAGATCTGGGACGTGAACGGTAACGCCGTTGAGCGCCAGACCGTACAGTACAGCGACGGTGCCGAAGCCGCCGACAAGGGCGAATTCCGTCACTACATGCTTAAGGAAATCCACGAACAGCCGGTCGTGGTGCAGCGTACCCTCGAAGGTCGCCTGAGCAACAATCAAGTACTGGTGCAGGCCTTCGGTCCACAGGCTGCCGAACTGTTCGCCAAAGTGCGCAACGTGCAGATCGTCGCCTGCGGTACCAGCTACCACGCCGGTATGGTTGCGCGTTACTGGCTCGAAGAGCTGGCCGGCATTCCGTGCCAGGTCGAAGTCGCCAGCGAATTCCGCTACCGCAAGGTGGTGGTGCAGCCGGACACCCTGTTCGTCACCATCTCTCAGTCCGGCGAAACTGCCGACACCCTGGCCGCGCTGCGCAACGCCAAAGAGCTGGGCTTCCTCGCCAGCTTGGCGATCTGCAACGTCGGCATCAGCTCGCTGGTGCGTGAGTCCGACCTGACTTTGCTGACCCAGGCCGGTCGCGAAATCGGTGTGGCTTCGACCAAAGCCTTCACCACACAACTGGTCGGCCTGTTGCTGCTGACCCTGTCTCTGGGTCAGGTCCGCGGCACGCTCGGCGAAGACGTTGAAGCCACGCTGGTGGAAGAGTTGCGTCGTCTGCCGACCCGTCTGGGCGAAGCGCTGGCGATGGACAGCACCGTGGAAAAAATCGCCGAGCTGTTCGCCGAGAAGAACCACACCCTGTTCCTCGGCCGTGGCGCGCAGTTCCCGGTCGCAATGGAGGGTGCCTTGAAGCTCAAGGAAATCTCCTATATCCACGCCGAAGCCTATCCGGCTGGCGAATTGAAGCACGGACCGCTGGCGCTTGTGGATAACGACATGCCGGTGGTCACCGTGGCGCCGAACAACGAACTGCTGGAGAAGCTCAAGTCCAACCTGCAGGAGGTTCGCGCCCGTGGTGGTGAACTGATCGTGTTCGCCGACGAGAAAGCCGGGATGACCAACGGCGAAGGCACCCACGTGGTGCAGATGCCGCACATCCACGACATCCTTTCGCCGATTTTGTACACCGTCCCGCTGCAGCTGCTGTCGTACTACGTCGCCGTGCTCAAGGGCACCGACGTCGACCAGCCACGCAACCTGGCGAAGTCGGTGACGGTGGAATAAGTTATCCACAGCTGACATTGACCCGCAAAAATCGCAGCCTCGGCTGCGATTTTTGTATCTGAATCGAGGACCTCCATGGACCGCTTCCAGGAAATGCAGATCTTCGCCACCGTGGCCCAGGAGCAGGGCTTCTCGGCGGCGGCGCGACGTCTTGGCTTGTCCGCGGCCAGTGTCACCCGCGCCGTGGCGGCGCTGGAGCAGCGTATCGGTACGCAGTTGCTGATTCGCACCACGCGCACTGTGCACCTGAGTGAGGCTGGTCAGCGTTATCTGGAAGATTGTCGGAGAATTCTCGCCGAGGTGCAGGAAGCCGAGGATTCGGCGGCGGGCAGTCACGCCCAGCCCCGCGGGCAATTGACGGTGACTGCGCCGGTATTGTTCGGCGAGCTGTTTGTCACACCGCTGATGGCGGCTTATCTGACGCAATACCCGGACGTTTCGATCAATGCGTTGCTGGTTGATCGGGTGGTGAGCATGGTCGAGGAGGGCATCGATGTCGCGGTGCGTATCGGTGAGTTGCCGGACAGCAATCAGCACGCGATCCGGGTCGGCGAAGTACGGCGGGTGATCTGTGGTTCGCCGGCCTATCTGGCTCGACACGGCCGTCCCGCGCATCCGCAGGCACTGGCCGGTGCGCCGGTGGTGGCGACCTCGGCCATCGGCCAGTTACGCAACTGGCCGTTTATGGATCAGGGCGAAGCGCTCAGCGTGCGACCCGAGCCTCGGCTGGTGGTCACCGCCAACCAAGCGGCGATTACTGCGGCCTGCCTGGGGTTGGGACTGACCCGGGTGTTGTCCTATCAGGTCGCCGGCAAGGTGGCCGCCGGTGAACTGGAAATTGTTCTGGCTGATTTCGAACTGCCACCGCTGCCGATTCATGTGGTGTATCAGGGTGGACGCAAGGCGCCGGTGCGGGTGCGCAGTTTTGTCGACCATGCGGTGAAGGCCTTGCGCGAGCATCCGGCGCTGCAGAACGCGGCGTTATTTCATCCAGTGAAATAATCGATTGCGATTGCTGGTGATTCTGTTGCTTCAAGGATGAGGGGAAGATGGCCTCCATCGGCGCTGCCATCCCGAAAGGCGCCCTCTCCAGCGGAGTCGACCATGCAAGCGATCAAACTCTACAACTTCCCGCGTTCCGGCCACGCCCATCGGGTGGAGCTGATGTTGTCCCTGCTGCAACTGCCGACCGAGCTGATCCTGGTCGATCTGGCCAAGGGTGAGCACAAGCAGGCGCCGTATCTGGCGATCAACAGTTTCGGTCAGGTGCCGGCGATCGACGATGACGGTGTGGTGCTGGCCGACTCCAACGCGATTCTGGTGTATCTGGCGCAGAAGTACGGCCACGGTCGTTGGCTGCCAACCGATCCGGTCGGTGCGGCACGGGTGCAGCGCTGGTTGTCGGCCGCTGCAGGGCCGATTGCTTTCGGACCTGCTGCTGCACGATTGGTGACGGTGTTTGGCGCACAGTTGAATGCTGAAGAAGCGATTACCCGTGCGCACAACCTGCTCAAGGTGATGGAGGTGGAGCTGGGCAAGACCCCGTATCTGGCCGGCAGCGAGCCGACCATCGCCGATGTGTCCGCCTACAGCTACATCGCCCATGCGCCGGAAGGCAACGTGTCGCTGGACGACTACGCCAACGTGCGTGCCTGGCTGGCGCGTGTCGAAGCCTTGCCCGGTTTTGTCGGCATGCCGCGCACGGTCGCCGGTCTGCAGAAGACAGCCTGAAGGTTCGGCCCGATCCGATCGAGTTATCCACAGTGCGCCGGCGGCGCGGGGAGATGCGTGATGGAACGTTCACCGTGGCACGCTGGCGAGCAACAACTGCAGGCCCATGTCGGTGTTGCCGAGCGCATGGAGGCCTTCGGCCGAAAAGTGATTCGCGACTGGATGCCGGATCAGCACCGCGCATTTTATGCGCAATTACCGTTCATGCTGTACGGCGCGGTCGATGCTGACGGGCGTCCATGGGCCAGCGTGCTGGAAGGCGCACCGGGGTTTGCTCATTCGCCTGATCCCGAGCACCTGCATTTCGTCAGCCAACCCGCTGCCGATGATCCAGCGCAATTGCGCAATGGCGAACCGATCGGGTTGCTCGGCATTGAATTGCATACTCGCCGCCGCAATCGCCTCAACGGTCATGTCGATAATCTGACCGCGCGGGGTTTTGAGGTGAGCGTGGATCAGGCTTTTGGCAATTGTCCGCAATACATTCAACTGCGCCAGTTCCAGCGCGTGCCGCTGAGCGATCCGCAGACTCGGCCCGCGCAGCACGGCGACGGTCTTGATGACGCAGCCAGAGCGATGATCGAAGGTGCCGACACCTTTTTCGTCGCCAGTTACGTCGACGCGGACGGACAACGTGCGGTAGATGTTTCCCATCGCGGTGGGCAGGCCGGGTTTGTCCGGGTCGAAGGTAATCGCCTGACCATCCCGGATTTTGCCGGCAATCTGCACTTCAATACGCTCGGCAATCTGCTGCTCAATCCCAAGGCGGGCCTGCTGTTCATCGACTTTTCCACAGGCGATGTGCTGCAACTGAGCGGGCGGACCGAGATCATCCTTGAAGGGCCGCAGATAGAAGCGTTCCAGGGCGCCGAGCGCCTGTGGACATTCGAGGTAGAGAGGCTGGTGCGGCGCCCGGCGGCGCTGGCTTTGCGCTGGCGCTTCGACGGCATGTCGCCCACCAGCCTGTTGACCGGCACCTGGGCTCAGGCCGATGCACGCTTGCAGGCCAAGGCATTGGGTGACCGCTGGCGGCCGCTGCGGGTGACCCGCATCGAAAGGGAGAGCCAGCACATCCGCTCGATCTATCTGCAACCGGACGACGGCGCGGGGATGCCGGTGTTTCAGGCCGGGCAGCACCTGCCGCTGCGCTTCACCCTGAACGGTGAAACGCATATCCGTACTTACAGCCTGTCGAGTGCGCCATCGGATGATTTCCTGCGCATCAGTGTGAAACGCGAGGGCTTGATCTCAGGCCATTTGCACCAGCAGATCCGGGTCGGCGATATCCTCGAGGCGCGGGCGCCACAGGGGCACTTCACCGTGGCACCGCTGGAACAGCGGCCGCTGGTGCTGCTGGCGGCGGGGGTTGGCATTACACCGTTGCTGTCGATGCTGCGCGAGGTGGTGTACCAAGGCCTGCGCACCCGGCGGATTCGGCCGACGTGGTTGCTGCAGAGTTCACGCAGCCTGGCCGATCAGCCGTTTCGCCAAGAGCTGGATCGCTTGCTGGAAACTGCCGGCGATTCGGTACGGGTGATTCGCCTGCTCAGCCAGCCGGAAGCCGATGTGCACGAGGGCGAGGATTTCGACCGCCATGGGCGCATTGATAGCGCATTGCTGCGCGATCTGCTGGAGGTCGAGGACTACGACCAGATCGATTTTGCTGTCTGTGGTCCCGGCGCTTTTACCCAAAGCATCTACGACAGCCTGCGTGAGCTGGACATTCGCGACGCGCGGATCCATGCCGAAACCTTCGGCCCGTCGACGCTCAAGCGCCAGCCGGACCCGGATGCGCTGGTCATCGAGCAACCACCCGCAGCCATCACGTCAGTGCCGGTGATGTTCGAACGCTCTGCCAAGGAAGCGCGCTGGCAGCCGGACGGCGGCAGTCTGCTGGAGCTCGCAGAAAGCCGTGGCTTGCGCCCCGAGTTCAGTTGCCGTGGAGGTTCGTGCGGAACCTGCAAGACGCGGTTGATCAGTGGCGCAGTGAATTATCCACAGCCACCGGCAGACATGCCGGAAGCGGGGCAGGTGCTGATTTGCTGCGCGGTGCCGGCGCAGAGCGAGCGGCCGTTGGTACTGGATCTGTAATGCCCCCCTGTAGGAGCTGCCGCAGGCTGCGATCTTTTGATTTTAAAAAACCCAGAATCAAAAGATCGCAGCCTGCGGCAGCTCCTACAGGGGATCGGTGTTGTGGCGGGTCAGGCGTAGGACAGGGCCTTTTCTTCGAGCAGTTCCTGGTACAACTCGGTCCACTTGCGGCCCATCTCGTCGGCGGTGAACAGCTGCCGGTAGCGCGCCTCGGCCTTGACGCCCATGGCCGCCGCACGCTCGGGGTCTTCCCAGAGGGTGCGCATCGCCTCGCGAAACGCCTGTGGATTGCTCGGCGGCACCACCAGCCCGGTTTCGTTGTGGATATTGATGTAACTGGTGCCGGTGCCGATTTCGCTGGAGATCATCGGTTTGCCGTACATCGCGCCTTCGAGCAGCGAAATGCCGAACGCTTCGGAACGCAGGTGCGACGGGAACACGATGGCGTAGCTCAGTTGCAGCAGGGCGACCTTGTCTTCATCGCCCAGGCGCCCGAGGAAGTGGATATTGCGCAAACCCAGCGCGGCAGCCTGGGCGTGCAACTCCAGCTCGAGCGGCCCGGCGCCGACGATCACCACCGGATAGTCCACGTCCTTCAAGGCATCGAGCAGGATGTGCAGACCCTTGTAGTAACGCATGACTCCGACGAACAGGAAAAACTTATCCCCAAGCTGCTGGCGCCAGCGATTCATCCGTTCGCGGTCGGCCTGTGGATAACCGGCCTTGTTCAAACCGTACGGAATCACCCGGGTCTTGTCCTGGAACTGCTGCAACACATCGCTGGTGTGCAGGTAGTTCGGCGAGGCCGCGACAATCCGGTCGGCGCTGGCAAGGAAGCGGTTCATCAGCGGCCGGTAGAGTTTGAGCAGATGCTTCTGGCGAATGATGTCCGAGTGATAGGTCACCACGCTCGGTTTGTTCATGCCGCTGGCGAAATGCACCAAGTCCATGAACGGCCACGGGAAGTGGTAGTTGACCACATCGGCTTCGGCGGCCAGTTCGCGAAACTGTTTGAACACGCTCCAGGAAAAACCGGTGGAGGCGAACTGGATGTCGAGTCTGGCGCGATGCACTTCGTGTTGACCCAGTTGCACCACCGGCGGGGTCGGGTCAGCGCTGAGGGTCAGCACCTGGCCGTCGATGCCGTGATGCGCGCCGCTTTCGCAGAGCTGGAAAATCACTTGTTCGATGCCGCCGACCGAATCTGGCAGGTACGTCTTGAAGAAATGAAGAACTCGCATTCAGCCTCCCATGGCCTGGCGGTAGGCACTGGCGGTGGCCTGTGCGCAACGTTCCCAGGAAAATAGCCGCGTCCGGTGCAATCCGGCTTCTCGGCAGGCCTGCCAATGCGCTTGATCGTCGATCAGGCGGTTCAGCGCATCGCGCAAGCCGTGTGCATCGTCTGATTCAATGTAGTTGCCTGCCGGGCCGGCGACTTCCGGCATCGCTGAAGAACGGGTGAGGATCACCGGGGTGCCACTGGCCATGGCTTCCAGTACCGGTAACCCGAATCCTTCATACAGCGACGGAAACACCAGCGCCCGGGCGCCGGCCAGCAGTTGTGCGACCTGTTCATCCGGCAGATAGCCGAGCAGGCAAACATGTCCTGAAGACAGGGCCTGGCGCAGTTCGTCGCTGAACTGTGCCTGTTGCCAACCGGCCATGCCGACGATCAGCAACGGAAAACGCTGGCGCACGGCCTCCGGTAGCAGGGCGTGGGCACGCAGCGCCAGGCTCAGATTCTTGCGCGGCTCCAGGGTACCGACACACAGGAAGTATTCGCGCGGGGCGACGGCATGCGCCTTGAGCACTGCCTCGATGGCGTGCGACTCCCGTGGATGAAAACGCTCGGCTACCCCCAGTGGCGCCACCACGAAACGCTCGGCCGGCAGACCAAAACAAGCCTGCGCCTCGTCGGCTATCGCCTGCGAGTCGGTGATGATCCGTTGCGCCTGTTGCACGCCAGCCGCCAGGCGCCGTTCGATTTCCTTGAGACGCGCCGCCGGTTGGCTGTCAGGAAAGTGCAGGTGAGTCAGGTCGTGCAGAGTGATCACGGTCGGGCCGTCGAAGGCCAGCGGCCACAGGCTTGGCTCGTGATACAGATCGATGCCTTGCGCACGGCCCTGATCGAAACGTTTCTGCTCCAGCCAGCGCCGTGCCTGATAGGCGCCGGGGATCTGCCGCAACAGTGGCGTCAGGCGCGAGTAGCCGGGCATGGCCGCTTCCGGCAAGGCCGAGCTCCAGCCCCAGCCGTGGAACAACGCCACCTCGATATCGGTTGTGTCGCGCAAGGCGCGGACCAGTTCGGCGACGTAATGGCCGATGCCGGTACGTGGCGCCTGAAGAATCCGCGCGTTAAGAGCAATGCGCATGCTGGCCTTCGGACGCGGGCAGTGGATGGTTCAGGTTGCGCTCGATGCGCTGCACCAGTTGCGCGCTTGCTTCGCGCCAGCTCAGCCAACGCCATTGGTCCAGGCTCATGGGCGCCGGAAACTGCCCCGAGCGCTCCATCCCGAGCACCAGGTCGGTAAGGCTCTGCGGGTTGTGCAGATCGAAATACGCCATGTAATCGCCGCCGATTTCGCGAAACACCGGGATGTCGCTGGCCATCGCCGGCAGCCCGCGCTGCATGGCTTCCACCAGGGGCAGGCCGAACCCTTCGACATGCGACGGGAATACCAGCGCCGTGGCGTGGGAATAGGCGTGCTCAAGGCTTTTGTCCGAGAGCGAGTTGAACATGAACAGGCGACGGTTCAGTTGTGGATGCTGGCGGATTCGCTCGATCAGCGCCTCGCACTTCCAGCCGATTTTCCCGGCAATGCACAAGTGCGCCCTGGAGCCGGCAGCCCAGGCCTGTTCGAAGGCATCGAGCAGGTAGGCGTGATTCTTGCGCGGCTCGATGGTGCTGACCATCAGGAATACCGGTTCAGGGGTCTTGAACAGGTTCAGCAGGTTGCGATCGACCTCCGCTGAGGCGTCGGTCAGGTCCAGTTCGGAACCGAGGTGGAAATAATCGAACCAGCGCTGCTGCACCTGTTGCGTGCCGATCCGGCGCAGCATCTCCTGGCGCACCTGATCGCGGATGGTGGTCGAGATCGCGACATAGCCATCAGCCGTGCGCGCGATCCAGTCGAACCAGTCGTTGAACACCTTGACCAGACCCGCGTCGCAAAACTGTGGATGGGTCAGCGGGATCAGGTCGTAGATCACCGAAACGATACCGACGCCGTCGCGTTTGAGTTGTTCGGCCAAGGGGAAAAAGTTGGCGTGCCAGGACGAGTCGAGCAATACCAGTTGATCGCCGGCCTGATGTTGCAATGGCACGCAACGCTCGGGCACCGGCTTGCCCTTGAGCAGGCGCCCGAGCACGCGCATCGGCAGGCTGAAACAGGCGAACGCGGTGAGTCGGCAGAGTACGTACAACACTCGCCGGGTGAAATGTGACCGGCTGAAAGGCCAGCGTCGTTCCAGAGCGCGATGGCGCAGCCAGAAGCCGTTGGCCCATTGTTCGAGCTTCACCCGCAGGCTGGTCAGATTGATTTTCGGGGTTTTGATCGGCGCCAGGCTTTTAACCTGATACAGAGCGCCGTCGAGCATCACCACCGGGATACATTCACGCTCGCGGTCGGCGTCGGGCAACTGTTGAATGACGTTGCGCACTACCCGTTGAATGCCCGAGTTGGCGGACGGGTGTTCGAAAACGTAGGTGCACTCCACCAACAGTCGTGTCATTGCGAGATTTCCCTATCAGGTAGTTGCTCGGTGTTTTCACTGGAGCGGCTGATCTCGGTCCGGGCTTGCAGCCACGAGCAGCCGACGAAGTCTTCCTGACGATTGTTGATGACGTGGAAGACCAGACCGTAATCGCGCCATTCGAAGTTGCGATCCAGATGCGAATCCAGGCGCGACAGGCTCAGCGCCACCGAATAGCTGCCCTTGCCCAGGCGCATGTCGAAGGCGAAGCGGAACGTCACCTGCTCACCGGCGCTCAGGTCGCTGATCGCCTGGTCCTGGCGATGGGTATTGATGCCGTAGATTGCCTGGCCGAGGCGGTCCTTGATCAGAAAGCCCAGCACCAGCCGTTCGATGTCCTCGCGCACTGCGGTCTGAACTTCCAGCACCACCGGCTGGCCGACTTCCGCCACTTCCAGACTGCGCCCTTGAGCGTCGAGCAGACGCACACTGACAATCCCCGCCTCACCCGTCCCGGAAATGGTCTGCACCTGGCCGTTGGCGAGCATTTCCTGGCGCACGATCTGGCCTTCGCGCTGGGCAAGCATGGCGTTGTAGTAGTCCATGACCTCTTCGGGTTTGCCGCGCATGGCCAGGCGGCCGTTCTCAAGGAGGATCGCGGTGTCGCAGATCGACTGAATCGCCGAGCGGTCGTGGGACACGATCAGCAACGTGGTACCGGCCTTGCGGAAGTTGCGGATGCGCTCGAAGCTTTTGTGCTGGAAGTAGGCGTCGCCCACCGACAGTGCTTCATCGACGATCAGGATGTCTGGACGTCGGGCGGTGGCAACGCTGAAGGCCAGGCGCATTTGCATGCCACTGGAGTAGGTGCGCACCGGGTGATCGATGGCTTCGCCGATTTCGGCAAAACTCTCGATTTGCGGCATCAGCGCTTCGATCTCTTCGACCTGCATGCCCAGCAACTGGCCGGCCATGAACGCGTTCTGGCGGCCGGTGAAGTCCGGGTGAAACCCCATGCCCAGTTCCAGCAGCGCGGCGACGCGGCCTTGCAGTTGAATCTGCCCGCAACTCGGTTGCGTGGTGCCGGTGATCATCTTCAGCAGCGTGCTTTTACCCGCGCCGTTGACCCCGACGATGCCGACCGCTTCACCGGGTTGAATCTCGAAATCGATGTCCTGCAGAACCCAGTGCAAGTGGTGTCGGGTGCCGGAAAACGGCACCAGCCACTCGAACAACCGGCTCCAGCGATTGGGGTATTGCTTGTAGGCCTTGCCCAGGCCGCTGACGCGTATATGTCCCATCAGAGTTCATCCACCATTTCGCCGACACGTTGCCGGAACAGGCGCAGGGCCATGGCGCAGAACAGCAGGCCGAGGATCAGCAACGGCAGCAGTGACGACCAGTCCGGCCACTGGTTGTAGAGGAACACGTTCTGGTAACTGGTCATCAGTGCCGTCATCGGGTTGAGGCTGATCAGGTGCTGGATGCCCGGCGGCAGGATCGAGAGCGGGTAAACGATCGGTGTCAGCCAGAACCAGAACTGCAGGCAGATGCCGAACATCTGCCCGACATCGCGGAAGAACACGTTGAGAATGCCGAGGATCATCCCCAGCCCGGCGGCGAAGATCACCTGCACCAGCAACAGTGGAATCAGCGCCAGCAAGGCCATGCCGGGCAGGCGCCCGCTGATCAGCAGAAAACCGAAGAACAGCGCGAGAATGATCGCGAAGTTGATCCCTGCGTTGAGCAGCGCAATCACCGGCAGGCAGATGCGCGGGAAGCTGATTTTCTTCAGCAGATTGGCGTTTTCCAGAAACATGCTCTGGCTGCGCGAAGTGATTTCCGCGAACAGTCCCCAGGTCAGCAGACCGGCGCACAGGTACACGCTGTAAGCCAGGCCGTCATCGACCCCCGGCAGGCGCGCGCGCATGATCTGGGAAAAGATCACCGTGTACACGACGATCATCGACAACGGGTTGAGCACGGTCCACAGCGCGCCGAACAGCGAATTGCGATAACGCGCCTGAAACTCCCGCTTGACGCTGCCGAGGATGAATCCGCGGTAGCTGCGCAGCGAGCGGTACAGGGAAAGCAGCATCAAACCGTCCTGCCGTATTGGTCTTCGAAGCGCACGATGTCGTCTTCACCGAGGTATTCGCCGCTTTGCACCTCGATGATTACCAGGTCGATCACCCCGGGGTTTTCCAGGCGATGCCGGTGTCCGGCGGCAATGAATGTCGATTCGTTTTTGGCCACCAGATGCGTGCCGCTGCCGTTGTTGGTGACTTTGGCCATGCCCTCGACCACCACCCAGTGTTCGTTGCGGTGATGGTGCATTTGCAGTGACAGCTTGCCGCCGGGCTTGACCACGATGCGCTTGATCTTGAAGCGCGGGCCTTCCTCGAGCACGGTGTAGGTGCCCCATGGACGGCTGACCGTGCGATGCAGGCGATAGGCTTCGTGGGATTTGTCCTTGAGATGTTTGGCGACGCGTCGCACATCCTGGGCGCGATCAGCATGGGCCACCAGCACCGCGTCGGCGGTGTCGACGATGATCAGGTCATCTACACCCACCGTTGCCACCAGCCGGCCTTCGCTCTGCACAAAGTTGTTGTGGCTGTCGATGAAGACTGCTTCGCCGCTGGCGCGATTGTTGTCGGCATCGGCCGGCACCAGCGCCGCCACCGCGCCCCACGAACCGATGTCGCTCCAGTCGAAACCGGCGGGCACCACCACGACTTTTTCTGAACGTTCCATCAACGCGTAATCGATGGAGATGTCGGTGATCTCAGCGAACAGTGTCGGCGACAGTTCCTGTTGCAGGCAGCCGACGGTTTCCACCGCGGCACTGGCGTCCATGCAGGCGCGGGTCTGTTCCAGCAACTCTGGCGCGTGCAATTGCAGTTCGTTGATCAGGGTCGCGGTGGTGAAGCAGAACATGCCCGAGTTCCACAGGAAGTTGCCGCTTTCCAGGTAATGGGAGGCGGTTTGCAGGTCGGGTTTTTCCACGAAACGCTGCACTTTCGCTGCGCCTTTGGCGTCCAGCGGTGCGCCGGTCTCGATGTAGCCGAAGCCGGTTTCCGGGGCGGTCGGCAGCACGCCGAAGGTCACCAGATAACCGTCCTTCGCCAGATTGACCGCGTGTTCGACGGCACTCTTGAGGGCTTGCTGATTAACGATCAAATGGTCGGCGGGCATCACCACCATGATCGCGTCGTCACCGTGCAGCGCCTGCAGCGACAGGGCGGCGGCGGCAATCGCCGGGGCGGTGTTGCGCCCGGTCGGCTCCAGCAGGAAGTGCCCGCGATGCCTCGACACATGGGCGGCGCAATAGTGATCCTTGCTCTGGAAGTAATATTCGCGGTTGGTCACCGTGACAATGTCACCCCAGCCTTCAAGCAATGCCGCCGCCCGCTGGTAGGTCTTGCCCAGCAGCGACTGGCCGTCGGGCAAGGTCATGAACGGTTTGGGATGGCCCTCGCGGGACACCGGCCACAGACGAGTACCGGCACCGCCGGACAGAATCACGGGGATCAGCATGACCTACTCCTTGGCGACGCGTTTCATGTCCGCATCCATCATCATGCGGATCAGGGTGTCCAGATCGGTTTTCGGCTTCCAGCCCAGTACGCGCTGCGCCTTGGCCGGGTTGCCGAGCAGCACTTCGACTTCGGCCGGGCGGAAGAACGCCGGGTCGATCTTCACGTAGTCGCGGTAGTTCAAACCGACGTGATCGAAAGCGATGCGGCACATCTCGCGCACGGTAGTGGTGACGCCAGTGGCGACCACGAAATCGTCAGGCTTGTCCTGCTGCAGCATCAGCCACATGGCTTCGACGTAGTCGCCGGCAAAGCCCCAGTCGCGCTTGGCGTCGATGTTGCCCAGGGCCAGTTCGTGCTGCTTGCCCTGTTTGATGCGGGCGGCGGCGTCGGTGACCTTGCGAGTGACGAATTCGATGCCGCGCAGTGGCGATTCATGATTGAACAGAATGCCGCTGCTGGCGTGCAGGTCGAAACTTTCGCGATAGTTGACGGTGATCCAGTGGCCGTAGAGTTTGGCCACACCGTAGGGGCTGCGCGGGTAGAACGGGGTGTTCTCGTCCTGCTGCTCGGCCTGGATCAGACCGAACATTTCGCTGGTGGAGGCCTGATAGAAACGCGTGTGCGGGCTGAACTGGCGGATCGCTTCGAGCAGGTGGGTCACGCCCAGGCCATCGACGATGCCGGTGGTCACCGGCTGATTCCAGGAAGCGGCGACGAAGCTTTGCGCAGCCAGATTGTAGACTTCGTCCGGCGCCGACTTGATCACCGCGCGCTGCACCGAGCAGGCATCGGCCATGTCACCGTCCAGATAGACGATGTCGCCTTCGACGCCCATCTCGCGCAGGCGCCAGCGCGAATCGCTGCTGCGCCGTGCGACCAGACCGTGAACCTTGTAGCCCTTGTCGAGCAGCAGTCTGGCCAGATAAGCGCCGTCCTGGCCGGTGATCCCTGTGATCAGTGCACTTTTCATTCTTGTCGTACTCGCTGCTCCCAGTCGGACAGGATCGCCCGCAGGGATTGTTGTGTTGAAATTTTCGGCGTCCATCCCGTGATCTGGGCGAGCCTTGCGTGACTGCCGCAAACGCGGCGCTGATCCGCACGGCGCATGCGCGCCGGATCCTGCACCAGTTGCAGGTCGATCTCGGCCAGGTCGCCCAGCTGTTCGATCAGACTGCGGATGCTTTGCTCGCGGCCCGAGCAAATGTTGTAGACCTGCCCCGGCGTGCCCTTTTCCAGCAGAGCGAAATACGCCGAGATCACATCGCCGACATCGAGGAAGTCGCGCGTGACGTCAATGTCGCCGACTTCCAGTTGCGCGGCTTGCAGGCCCTGTTTGATGCGGTTGATCTGGCGTGCAGCACTGGCGATGACAAAGTTGTCTTTCTGCCCGCTGCCGATATGGTTGAACGGCCGCGCCACCAGCACCGGCCAGCCTTCGCTCAGGCCCCATTGCAGGCAGAGAAATTCCGCCGACAGTTTGCTCACGGCGTAGGGATTGCGCGGGCAGGGCGGTTGCAGTTCGGTGATGGGCAGGGCGCTTTCGGCAACCTGACCATAAACGTCGCCGGAGCTGACATACAGGAAAGTCCCCTGGAAACCGCGCGCCTTGAGCGCCTGTAACAGATTGAGGGTGCCGAGCAGATTGATTTCGAGGGTGCGGGCCGGATCGCGAAAGGCTTCGGGAACGAAGGTCTGGCCGGCCAGATGAATCACCGCGTCGGGCAATTGTGGCCACAGGTCGACGAGACTGGCAGGTGCCGTGAGATCGTAGGGTGCAGCGCCAGGCAGCAGCTCCCATGTCGAGTCCGGCTGAGCCAGACGCGACTGGAGATGTTGTCCCACGAATCCACTGAGGCCCGTGATGAACAGACGCTTTTTCAAACAGCGACCCCTTGGTCTTTAACTTTCGCCACTTTCCCACAGGCTTTGAGGAGAAGTCTGTCAGGCCGGATGAAAAGACCGACATGACGGCAGGCGAAGTCGTTGTTGTAGTTGTTTGTTACCAATCTGTGCCAAATGCGCAGCAATTTCAACAGCGCAAACCGTGACCGGTCAGTTCTCGTCAGCGTAGCCTGATTTATTCTCGTCGGGCGGTTCCCGGATTCGCGACGGATGTGTTTAGAATGGCCATCGTCGCCATCTCCCCAGGTTCGCCGGGGTTGTTGCGCAACAGGGTGAAACCAGCCACTAAAACAAGAACGAAGACGAGCTCCATGACGAAGGACGAGCAGCGGTGATCCCGACTCGCTCCAGCGCTTGGCCGTCATAGCGTGAAACCGCCGGGATGGTGGTTGCACCGTGGGATGCCATGAATTTCATTCTTTACTCGGACGTCAACGACCGCTCCATCAGCCAGAGCCTGGGGCGTCCGGAATACAGCTATTACTTCGTGCTCAAGGCCTACCGTCCTGTGCTTGAAAGCCTTGGGCAAGTGCACGTGGTGTCGTCGGCGGCGGAAGTCGACCCGCTGTACCGCCAGTTGCAACTGGCCGGTCAGGATTGTCTCTTCCTTTCGTTCGCTCCGCCGCATAAAACCCCGACCGACCTGCAATGTCCGGTGGTCTGCGTGATTGCGTGGGAGTACGACTCGATCCCGGTCGATCCTCATCAAGAAGATGCCCGCCATGACTGGAGCCGGATCCTGGCCCGTCACGGTCGGGCGATCACCTTGTCCAGCCACACCGCAGAGGCCATTCGCCGGACCATGGGCGAAGATTTCCCGGTCCTGGTGTTGCCGACGCCTTTGTGGGAAGGCTTCGCCGGGGTGCGTCGGCAGTTCCCGCCTGCTGCGGTGAACCCAGGGGCGGTGTTGCAGATCAAGGGCTGCATCATCGACAGCCGAGCCCTCGGCTTGTCCGCCGATGGGTTGATTGCACCCACGCCCAACGAGCCGGCAGTGGAGGCCAGCGAGCCGGTCGACGTCGCTGCGCCGTCCGAACCTGTCCCGCCACCACCGGAACTGACCCTGCGCCGGCGCGCATTCATCACCAAGCATTACTTGCGCGAAGGCTGGCGAGCGACAGCGGCCTCCAACGAACACCGACCGCTGTTTCTGCTCAAGCACAACCTGCTGCAGTGGTATCGCGAAGCCGTTCGCGATTTGCTGCCGGTCGCTCTGCGCCGCCAGCTCTTCCGGTTGCGTACGCCAGCCCCTGAACCGTTGCCGCCAGCGGTCACTGTCGAAGCACCGACGGTGGCCGAGCACCCACAGGCCTGCTTGCCGGACACCAGCGCCACGCTGCAGGCCGAGGTCAGCGGCGTGGTGTACGTGAGCGTGTTCAATCCCGAAGACGGGCGCAAGAACTGGCATCACCTGATCACGGCTTTCTGCTGGGCCATGCGCGACGTCGAAGATGCCACGCTGGTGCTGAAGATGACGCAGAACGATCTGGCGACCTATTACGTGCACCTGATCACCTTGTTGTCGCAGCTGTCGCCGTTCTCATGCCGGGTGCTGGTCATGCACGGCTATCTGGAAGACGAAGAGTTCGCCAGGCTTTACGGAGCGGCCAGTTTCTACGTCAACGCGTCGCGCTGCGAAGGTCTGTGCCTGCCGCTGATGGAGTTCATGTCCTGCGCGCGTCCGGTGATTGCGCCGGACCATACGGCGATGCATGACTACATCGACGAGCGTGTCGGTTTCATCGTCAAGTCCAGCCGTGAGCCGACCATCTGGCCGGACGATGTGCGGATCCTCTACCGCACCCTGCGCCATCGCCCGGACTGGGGCTCGTTGAAAACCGCCTATGAAAACAGTTACGCCATGGCCAAGAACGATCCACAGGCCTATCAGGCCATGGCCTTGGCGGCCAATGAACGCATGCGCGAGTACTGCAGTTTTGCTCCAGTGCAGCAGCGTCTGGCGCAGTTTTTTCAACTGACGCCGAGTGCAAGCCCAGAGCTGATCGCCGAGGCGGGGGCTGCATCATGCTGATCATCATTCATTCTGAAACCAACAAGAGCAACATCCAGCAGAACCTTGGCCGGCCCGAATACAGCTACTACTTTGTCCTCAAGGAATTCCGCCCGGTGCTGGAGCGCCTCGGGCAAGTGATTGAAGTGAGTAACCCGGACGAGTTGGTCGATCGCCTGTACTTCGATTGCCTGAGCCGTGGCGAGGCATGCGTGTTTCTGTCGTTCTCGCCGCCGCATCGCACGCCGATTCATTACGCCTGCCCGACCATCCCGGTATTTGCCTGGGAGTTCAGCACCATCCCCACCGAGAGCTGGCACGGCGAACCGCGTCACGACTGGCGCGTGGTGTTGAACGCCTGCGGCATGGCGATTACCCATTCGAGTTTTACCGTTGACGCCGTGTGTGAGGTGATGGGCGCGGACTATCCGATCTGCGCGATTCCCGCGCCGGTGTGGGATCGCTTCGCCGCCCGCGGTGCGCAGTTACGCAAGCAGCCAGTGGTCGAAGCGGTGCAGTTGAAGCTGCGCGGTCTGCTGCTCGACAGCCGCACGGTGGATCTGCGCCCCTATGGTCCGCCTGGGTTGTGCGAAGGCACGCCGCTGTCGTTTGCCGGACCGCCGCAGGACTGCCAGTTGCAACTGGACGGCGTGGTCTACACTTCGGTGTTCAACCCGTATGACGGGCGCAAGAACTGGCAGGACATGCTCAGCGCATTCTGCACCACGTTCCGTGAGGTCGCCGATGCGACCCTGGTGCTGAAGCTCACGCACCATGACATCGCCAATGCCCTGAGCGACATGCTGCATCACCTGTACAAGAACCAGTCCTACCAGTGCCGGATCGTGCTGATTCACGGTTATCTGGCGGACGCCGATTACGAGGCACTGGTGCAGGCCACCAGCTATGTAGTCAACAGCTCCTATGGCGAAGGCCAGTGCCTGCCGCTGATGGAGTTCATGTCCTGTGGCAAACCGGCCATTGCGCCGCTGAACACGGCGATGGCCGATTACGTCGACAGCGACAACGCGTTCATCGTCGCTTCCACCGAGGAGCTGACGGCCTGGCCCCATGACCCACGGGCGGCCTATCGCACCTTGCGCTACATGACCGATTGGGACTCACTGTGCGCGGCGTATCGCGACAGTTATGCGGTGGCGAAAAACGATGTCGAGCGCTACGCGCGGATGTCCGGACATGCCGTGCACAACCTGCAGAAATTCTGCAGCCAGGCGAGCGCTGAAGAGCGTCTGCGGACGTTTTTTGCCCAGCGTGCGCAAGCCATCAAAGCGTTGTCCGTGGAAGCCGCGAGCGCATGATCGGGCGCCTGCTTGCACGCCTGCGTCCCGCGCCCTTGCCTGTTGCACCTGAGCCGCCCGGCCAGGTTTCGCCACGGGATGTGGGGTTGCATGACGCGATCCTCGACGGCTGGTTTTTGCCCGACAGTGGTGAATTGCTCAAGGGCTTCGCGATCACCGCTGACGACACCTTGCTCGACGTCGGTTGTGGCGAGGGCGTGGCGACGCTGTTCGCGGTGCGACAGGGCGCCTCGGTAATCTTCACCGACAGCGAACATGACAAAGTTCGCGATCTGGCGCGGCAGGTTGAGGCGCAGAGCACCAAGCCGAATCTGGGGCTGGTCAGCAACAGCCTGCCATTGCCGCTGGCCGCCGGTTGCGCGAGCAAAGTGGTGTGCATGGAAGTGCTGGAACACATTGATCAGCCGGAACCGTTCATGGCCGAACTGGTGCGCATGGGCCGCCCGGGCGCGCAGTACTTGCTGAGTGTGCCGGCACCGGTAGGCGAGCATCTGCAACAGGGCATCGCCCCGGCCAGTTATTACCAGACACCGAATCATGTGCAGATTTTCACCGAGCAGCGCTTTGCCGAACTGGTGGAGAACGCCGGGCTGGTGATCGAGCATCGACAGGCCAGCGGGTTCTTCTGGGTGATGGGCATGATCTTCTTCTGGGCCAGCGAGCGCGCTGCCGGCCGTGACCTCGGTGGCGCGGTGCGCGACCGGATTCAGGCGCCGTACCCGCCGCTGATGGAGAGCTGGGCGCGTACCTGGCAAGACCTGCTGGCGCAGCCCGATGGCCTGGCAATCAAGCAGATGCTCGACCGCTTCATGCCCAAAAGTCAGGTGATCATCGCCCGCAAACCACTGGCTGGCGAAACCGGCGCCGGGAGTCAGCCATGAGTGCCAGGCGGATCATGGACATCGAAGTGTTGCGCGCGGTCGCCGTCCTCGGCGTGTTGTTCCATCACTTGCAGGGCAGTCTGTTCACCGACACGGTACCGCTGCTGGAAAACATCCACGGCTGGGCGCAACCGTGGTGGGGCGTCGATCTGTTTTTCGCGATCTCCGGTTTTGTCATCGCGCGCAGTCTGATTCCTGCGCTGCAAGGCTGCACGACGCATCAGGAGTGCTGGCAGCAGACGCGCAATTTCTGGCTGCGGCGGGTGTTTCGCCTGTTGCCGTCAGCCTGGTTGTGGCTGGCGCTGATTCTCCTGGCGTGTGTGTTTCTCAACCGCTCCGGTGCCTTTGGCAGCTTGCACGCCAACCTGCAGGCGACCCTGGCGGGGGTGTTGCAGTACGCCAACTTCCGTTTTGCCGACAGCTTCTTTCATTACGAATACGGCAGCAGTTTCGTCTACTGGAGCCTGGCGCTGGAGGAGCAGTTTTACCTGCTGTTTCCGCTGCTGATTGTGCTGTGCCGCAAGCATCTGGTCTGGGCCTTGCTGGCGCTGGTCGCGGTGCAACTGTTCACCCTGCGCACGCCGTTGCTGATGGTGGTGCGCACTGATGCGCTGGCGCTCGGCGTGCTGCTGGCGCTGTGGAGTGCGCAACCTTCTTGGCAGCGCTGGCAGCCGACGTTTCTGCGGCGACCGTGGGCCGGGGTTTCAGTGCTGATCGGCGTGGCACTGCTGATGAGTTTCATGGCCACCGACCGTTTCACTTTCGCGCCTTATCGCATCGGCTCGATCGCCGTGCTCGGTGCGCTGCTGGTGTGGATCGCCTCGTACAACCGCGATTACCTGCTGCCGGCAGGCCACCTGCAACGGCTGATGGCGTGGATCGGCAGTCGCTCCTACGGCATTTACCTGATTCATATCCCGGCCTACCTGCTGGTGCGGGAGCTGATCTTCCGCTTGCAGGCTGCCGGTTTACCGAGCCCGGCCGGGCACCCGATTCTCACCTTGCTGATCGCCTGCGGCCTGATCGTGCTGCTCAGCGAGCTGAACTACCGCTTCATCGAAATGCCGATGCGCAATCGCGGTGCCGCTTTGGTGCAGCGCCTCGATACGTCCCGAACTGCCGTTTCAACTCCCGGAGCCACCTCATGCTGAGCCTATTGAAAAAACTCACGGCGGCGACGCCTGCACCGGCCCCCGCGCAATCTTCCGCCCCGGTGGCGGACAAGGTCGATCCATACATGCTCGGCCTCTACGACGCCAAGCTCAGCGGCTGGTTCAATCAGGAGACCGGTGAGCTGTTCAAGGGCTTCCCGGTGACGGCCGATGACACCTTGCTCGATGTCGGCTGCGGTGACGGCGGCAACGTGCATTTCTGCGGCATGCGCGGGGCGAAGATCATCATTGCCGACATCGATGGCGCCAAGGTCGAGGCGACTCGCCAGCGCCTGAGCGATACCCCGGCGCGCAGCGTCGAGTGCCATGTCACCGACTGCAATCCGTTGCCGATTGCCGACGGCACCGCCACCCGGGTGGTCTCCACCGAAGTCATCGAACACGTCGACGACCCGGCGCAGTTTCTTGCCGAGCTGGTGCGGGTCGGCCAGTCCGGTGCGCTGTACCTGTTGAGCGTGCCGCACCCAAGCTCTGAAGATTTGCAGAAGGAC
Source organism: Pseudomonas sp. NPDC088414 (assembly GCF_044753325.1). NCBI lineage: Bacteria > Pseudomonadati > Pseudomonadota > Gammaproteobacteria > Pseudomonadales > Pseudomonadaceae > Pseudomonas > Pseudomonas sp. NPDC088414. The sequence goes on from NZ_JBIVMY010000014.1 coordinate 23,363, forward strand.
ATTGCGGCGCCGGAGTATTTCAAGAAGCCCAACCACATTCGCATCATCAGTGAAGAGCAGTTCAAGACGATGGTCAGCGACGCCGGGCTGGAGATCATCAGCCACAGCCAGTACGGGTTTTACTGGTCGATGTGGATGCTGCTGTTCTGGGAAGCCAAGGTCGATTTCAGCAACCCGGATCACCCGTTACTCGAGCATTGGGCCAACACCTGGCAAGCGGTGCTCGATTCGCCCCGGGGTGCGCAGATCAAGCAGGCGCTGGACGCGGTGGTGGCGAAGAGTCAGGTGATCATTGCCCGCAAGCCCTGAGTCACTCCTACAGGGATTTGTGTACCCTGCATTTTTGTACCGGCAGGGAATAGGCATTTGATGCGGTTCGGCTTTTCGATTTTGATCGCGGCGCTGCTGCTCGCTGCTTGCGAGCGGCATGACGCCCCCGCCCTCGATCAGCAACTCTACGTCTGGCAACGCCAGTGGACGTCCGCCCATGAACTCGCGCTGAAAGACAGCCGCGAGGACTTTTCGACCTTGCGTGTGCTGGCCTTGCAGGCGTTCCCCAATGACGGCTGGCATCGGGCGCGTATCGATGCGCCGTTGCTCCAGCACGATGGCCGGCCACTGATTGCGGTGATTCGCCTCGATGGTCAGCTCAAGGGGCTGGATCAGGCACAGGTCACGGATCGGATTTTTCAGGTTGTCGCCGACTGGCAGGCGCAGGGGCTGACCCTGGGTGGCGTCGAGATCGACCATGATGCGGGTAATGCGCGTCTGCCGGAATACATCGAATTCCTGACACATCTGCGCTCCGCGTTGCCCGCATCGTTGCCGCTGAGCATCACCGCGCTGCCGGCGTGGCTCGGCAGTTCACAGCTGCCGGCATTGTTGACCACAGTCGACAGCAGCGTGCTGCAGGTGCATGCCGTCAGCGATCCGCGACGCGGCTTGTTCGACCCCGAGCAGGCTCGGCGCTGGGCCAGCGCCTGGGGCAAAATCAGCAGCAAACCCTTCTATCTGGCGCTGCCGGCCTATGGCGTGGCGTTGCTGCCAGATGCCGGCGGTGCCCCGGTAGTGGAGAGCGAAGTACCGGTCGAGCGTGATGGGCAACGCCGGGAACTGCTCGCCGATCCGTTGCAACTGAGCCAACTGGCAAAAGAGCTGCGCGAGGACCCGCCGGCGCATCTGGCCGGGTTGATCTGGTTTCGTCTGCCGCTGGCCAATGATCGTCGGGCCTGGAGCCTGGCCACGTTGAGCGCCGTGGCCCGTGGCGATGCGTTGAGCAGCCGGCTCGGCCTGACGTTCAGCGACCACGATGGCCTGCAAGACATTGCCCTGCGCAATGTCGGAAACCTCGACAGTGCCTGGCCCACGCGCATCACCGTCAAGGCCAGCGCTTGCGAAGGCGCCGATGCGCTTGCCGGTTACTCGTTGCAACAGAGCGCGGATCTGCTTACCTTCACCCGCCTGCGCGACGGTCGTCTGCCGGCGGGCGGACAGCGTGCCATCGGTTGGGCGCGCTGTGCATTTATTGATCAAGGAGGTTCGCATGTTGACCCGTAACTGGCCCCGCCATCTGCTCTGCCTGAGCCTCAGCCTGCCGCTGGGTTCGGCGCTGGCCTGCGGTCCGGACTTCCCGATGCGCCTGCTCGACAATCGCGGGCAAACCCTGGCCGAGTTGCCGGAGGGCAACTTCAACTTCGAGATCAGCCGCTTGGGCAAGACCATTGCCGGGCTGAAGAATGTCACGGCGGCGACGCACAATCCCGACGATATGTACGGCGACGAACGCGAACCTGCTGCGCTTCGCGAAAAAGCCGAGCAGGTCGGTCTGAGCGCCGAGCAACAGGCGCTGGTCAAGCAACTGCGTGGCCTGAGCGATGCGCGTCAGGTCGAAGCGCAGGGCGCCAGCCTGCCGGCGGAAATCCGCTTGTACGTGGCCGGCGCGGTGGCGTTTGCCACTGGCGATCATCCACTGGCGATCGAATACTTCAACAAAGTGCTGGCACTGCCGGTCGATCAGCGTCCGCTGCGCAGCACCTGGGCGGCGTATTCCCTGGGCCGTGCCTGGTTTGCCATGAGTGCCGAGGCGGGCGATGTCATCGAAGTGCTGGAGGACGCACGCGCAGCCTTCCGTCAGGCTCGACAACTGAGCATCGATGGCTTCAGCGACCCGCTGGAGCTGGGGGTTGCCAGCCTCGGTGAAGAGGCGCGGGTGCTGCGCAACGCCGGTGACTGGAACGGCGCCATTGAACTGTATGAAGCGCAGAACCTGCACGGTTCGGCCGTGGGTTACACCTCGCTGAAACAACTGATGAATGAGCTGGCCGAACTGCCCGAGCCGCAACTGGCGAAGTTGCTGGAGCGCAACGCTGTGCAGCAACTGGTCACCGCTTCGTTGATCAGCCGTATGGGCTGGTCATTCGACGAGCAACCGCCGAACGAGAAGAAGCTCATCAAGCTGCTGCAGGACAGCACCCGTGGCAGCCTGGAAAACGCCGACCGGCTGGCGGCGATGAACTATCAACAGGGTGATTACGCCAGCGCCAAGGCCTTCCTTGAAAACGCCGGCGACGGCGGACTGGCGTGGTGGCTGCGGGCCAAGCTGGCAGTGCGTGACGGCGATAAAAACGCCGCAGCTGCCGCCTATGCCAAAGCCGCGCAGGCGTTCCCGCAGAGCGAAGATTGGGGTTACCGACGCACTCCGGACTGGGACTTTGAAACCGTTCAGCCGAAATGCCGGGTCGAGGGCGAAAGCGCGATTCTGGCGCTGCAACGTGGCGAATACCTGCAAGCGTTCGTGCAGTTGTATCGCAGCAACAGTATCTATTGGTTCGACGCGGCGACGGTAGCCGAGCGCGTGCTGACGGTCGATGAACTCAAGCGCTACGTCGATGACAACGTGCCGGCGCCACCGGCGCTGACTCAGCAGCAACGCGACAACTACGTGCCGCTACCGGTCGCCGCCAGCCTGCGCAATCTACTGGGCCGGCGCTTGCTGCGCGAGGGTCATTACGAGGAAGCGGTCGGCTATTTCGACAATCCCGATCTGCAGCACAAGGCCCGTCTGTACGGCGAGCAACGGATGAAGGCCGATGCTGCGTGGTGGCCGACCAGACGTGCCAGCGCCTTGTACAACGCGGCGTGGACCGCGCGTGAATGGGGCATGGACATTCTCGGTTACGAGATGGCGCCGGACTACGCGACGTTTGGCGGCAACTACAGCCTGGAAAACACCGAGCTGAAAGTCGGGCCGCTGGTGGCCGAGGCTGAGGTACAGCGCCAGAAAGCCAGTGAAGCGCAGCCGGACGAGCGTTATCACTACCGTTTTGTCGCGACCGCGCTGGCCAGTCGGGCCGCTGATAATTTGCCGCACACCAGCCAGGCGTTTGCTGCGGTGTTGTGTAACGCCGCCGGTTTCAACAGCAGCCTGGAAGAGCAAAGCGCGCTGTATCGACGCTACGTCAATGAAGGCCCGTACGTGCCGTGGGCGGTGGACTTCGGCAATCAGTGCCCCTATCCGGATTTCGAAAACGCCGACAAGCGTTACGTGACCCAGGTGACCGACGCGGTGCGCAATTCGTTGCGTCCGTACAAATGGCCGGTGGTCGGTGTCCTGCTGTTGATCAGCGCTGGCGTGCTGGTGTTGTTCAGTCGTCGGCGCAAGGCCCGCAAACCCTAGGCCTGCTGGATAAACGTCAGGCGCACGGCGAAGCCGATCAACAGGCTGCCGAACAGCCATTGCTGGACGCGCTGGGCGGTTGGGCTGTGTTGCAGCCAACGGCCCAGCGCCGCGCCGGTCAGGGCGTAGGCGCTGTCGAACAGCAGCCCGATGCCCACCAGCAACGCGCCGAGGGTGGCAAATTGGGTCAGCACCGCTGCGCCGTCATTGACGATGAATTGCGGCAACAGCACCGAGCAGAACAGCAGCGCCTTGGGGTTGAGCAGATTGGTCAGCAAGCCACGGCGAATCGCCTCGCGCCATTGTCCCTGGGTGTCCGTCACGGCAGTTGCAGTGAGGTTCGGCAACAACGTGCTGCGCAGGCATTGAACGCCGATCCACAGCAAGTACGCCGCGCCCGCCAGACGCACCAGATCAAACGTCCACGGCGCTGCCTTGAACAGCGCGGCCAGACCCAACGCCGCCAACGCCACATGACAGCCCCGGGCAATCGCCAGACCCACGGCGGTCGCCAGTGCTGCACCACGACCCTGACGGGCACCGGTTTGCAGCAGCAGGATCATGTCCGGCCCGGGCAACAGGAAGACCACCGCCAGTGCCAGAAAAAACAATCCGATATTTGCCATGTCGCCGCCCTTTCGTTTTCGATTCGGTGAGCAAAGTTTATGGCGCAAGGCCGGGGCAGGTGCTTGCGAAGTCAGCTTCAAAAAGCCTTGTGATTGGCATAACCTGCTTTCTTTTTGCGCCTTGACCATCAGGATCTGCCAACCATGAAACTCGACGCCTTTGATCGCAAGATTCTCGCCGCCCTGCAGCGCAACGGACGCTTGAGCAACGTCGAGTTGGCGGACGAGATCGGCCTGTCGGCGTCACCGTGCCTGCGCCGGGTCCGGATGCTGGAGGAGGCCGGGGTGATTCGCGGTTACCAGGCCAACCTGGATCGCGATGAGGTAGGGTTGGGGCTGACGGTGTTTGTCGGGGTCAAGGTCGAACGCCACAACGATGAACAGGCCGAAGCCTTTTACGCAGCGGTCACGGCGCTGCCGGAGGTGATCTCGGCCTTCCTGGTGTCGGGGGAGTCGGACTTTCTGTTGCAGGTAGTGGTGCCGGATTTGCGCGCGTATGACCGCTTTCTCAGCGGCTGCCTGCTGAAGCTGCCGGGCGTGAGCGACATTCGCAGCAACTTTGCGATTCACACGGTGAAGACGCCGGGGGCGTTGCCGTTGGGGCATCTGCCGCTGTAGAGAGGGTTGTCTTGATCGCGAGCAGGCTCACTCCTACATTTGAGCGCAGTCCTCCAGCAGAAACACGGTCAACTGTGGGAGCTGGCTTGCCAGCGATAGCGATGTGTCAGCGACCGCAACGGTTACAGGACTGACGCCATCGCTGGCAAGCCAGCTCCCACAGGGTTTGGGTGACCATCTACATCTACATCTACATCTACATCTACATCTGCGTCGCCATCCCCTCGACATTCATGGCCGCCTGACGCAGCGCCTCGGAGCGGGTCGGGTGCGGATGGCAGGTCAGCGCAATGTCTTCGGCTGAGGCGCTGAACTCCATGGCCACGCAGTATTCACCGATCATTTCGCTGACGCTCGGGCCGACCAGGTGCACGCCGAGTATTTCGTCAGTGCGTTCGTCGGCGAGGACTTTGGCAAAACCTTCGGTTTCATGGTTGATCTTCGCCCGGCTGTTGGCGGTGAAGGGGAATTTGCCGACCTTGTAGGCGCGGCCTTCGGCCTTGAGCTGCTCTTCGGTCTTGCCGACGCTGGCCAGCTCGGGCCGGGTGTAGATGACGTTGGGAATCAGCTCGTAGTTGACCTCGCCGGCCTTGCCGACAATCTGTTCCACGCAGGCCATCGCTTCGTCTTCGGCCTTGTGCGCGAGCATCGGCCCGGAGGTCACGTCACCAATCACCCACACACCGGAGGCTTCGGTGCGGTGCTGGCGGTTGGCGAGCATGCCACGCTGGTCGGTTGCCAGACCGACGTTCTCCAGACCCAGACCCTTGGTGTACGGGCGCCGGCCGATGGCGACCAGTACGTAGTCGGCTTCCAGTAACTCGGTGTTGCCGCCCGCAGCAGGTTCGACGCTGAGCTGTACGCCGCTGGCCGAAGTCGTGGCGCTGGTGACCTTCGAACTCAACTTGAAGCTGATGCCTTGCTTGCTCAGCGAGCGTTGCAAGGTTTTGCCGGCCTCGCCATCGACACCGGGGCAGATGCGGTCGAGGTATTCGACCACGGTCACCTGGGCGCCGAGACGCCGCCAGACCGAGCCCAGTTCCAAGCCGATCACCCCCGCGCCGATGACCACCAGATGCTTGGGCACTTCACCCAGCGACAGCGCGCCGGTGGAGTCGAGGATGCGTTGATTGTCGATCTCGACGCCGGGCAGGGGCGTGGGTTCGGAGCCGGTGGCGATGATGATGTCCTTGGCGCTCAGCTCGGTCTTGTTGCCCTGATCGTCGGTCACCGTGACTTTGCCCGGACCATCGATGCGGCCCCAGCCCTTGATCCAGTCGACCTTGTTCTTGCGAAACAGAAACTCGATGCCCTTGGTCAGGCCGCTCACGCTTTCGTCTTTCTGTTTCATCATTTGCGCGAGGTTGAGCGTGGGTTTGACTTCGATGCCGAGGTTGGCGAATTCCGCCCCCATGGCCGCGTCGTACAGCTCCGAAGCATGCAGCAAGGCCTTGGACGGCATGCAACCGACGTTAAGGCAGGTGCCGCCGAGGGTGGCGCGTCCTTCCACGCACGCGGCTTTCAGGCCCAGCTGGCCGGCGCGGATCGCCGCGTTATAACCACCGGGGCCGCCGCCCAGAATGACCACGTCGTAGTTGCTCATGCTGTTGCTCCTCGTTGGGGATGCGGATCGCTAAAGGTAGTTGGTCGATAAAATTACGAACGTAATATGTGCGTTTCCGGACATTTCGGTCAAGGCTTCAGGCAAGCGACAGGTTGCGCATCTTTAGATAAGCGTATTTGTGTACGAATATTTCACGGCTTTCGTTATATCGTAACGAATAAGCCGATGAATCAAAGGTGTTGGGGTGATATGCAAGTCGATCTGGATGTCGATGGCACGCAAGTGACCGGGTTGCCACGCTTTCAACAAGCGGCCGCGCAGGGGCGACGATTGCGCCGCCTGGCCATCGGTCTCGGCGCATTGGCCGGGGCAGGGTGGGTGCTGGCGATGTTTGTCGGGTTGTTTGCCGCGCAATCGATATGGCCGGCATTGCTGGTGAATCTCGGTGCGGCGTTGTTGGTGCTGGTCGCCGGCCTGCAGTCGGCATGGTGGGTGACGCAATGGCGTGCGCGAGTCATGCATCCGCTCGCCCACGAGCCGTTGAGCGAAGTCGAGCCAACGCCAGCTGACGGCTGGTACGAGCGGCTGCTGGAGCGTCTGAGTCAGCGCAGTTTGCATCTGCTGGGGCAGATCGGCGCGGCCACGCTGTGGCTGGGCGGGTGGTCGGTGCTGGTGATGATCGGCATCGAACAGGTCTGGAATCTGGCGTTACCGCCCGCTGCGGTGGGGCTGTCGGCCACGGTGGGCGCCGCACTGATGTTGCTGTTGGGTTTTGGCTTGCTGGTGCTGGAGCGGCAATTGGCTCAGGAGAATCCGGCGCAGTGGCCGGAGGCCGGCTCGCTCGCGCAACTGACACGCGTTGCAATCATCAGTCTGGTAGTGGGCGCGCTATGTCTGTTATTTGCCAGCGAGGCTTCCGTGTGGCCAGTGCGCCTTGCGGTGTTGATCGGAATCTTGCCGGGATTGGTCGCGATTGAGTTGCTATTGCGTGCTGTTCTTTCTGTATTTAGCCCGCGTCGTGAACAGTTGGAACCGACTCTGCTGGCACGCAGTTTTGTCGCCGACATGCTGCGTTGGCCGCCGCAACCGCTGCTCGCCTTGCAGCACGAATTGCACAACCGCTTCGGCATCGATCTGCGCCAGATCTGGGCGTTCAGCTACATGCGTCGCGCCTTTCTGCCGGTGCTGGCGCTGGTGGCTGCCGTCGGCTGGTTGCTGACCGGTATCCACGAAATCCCGTTGCAAGGGCGCGGCATTTACGAACGTTTCGGCAAACCGGTGCAAGTATTCGGCCCCGGATTGCACGCCGGTTTGCCTTGGCCGCTGGGGCGGGTGCTCAGCGTCGAGAACGGCGTGGTGCATGAATTGGCAACCAGCGTCGGTGATGCGCCTGCGCCGACCCAGGCCGAGCCAGCCGAAGGCCCGGCGCCGATGACCGCCAACCGCTTGTGGGATGCCAGCCACTTTAACGATAAATCCCAGGTGATCGCCAGCAGCCGTGGCGATCAGCAGAGCTTTCAGATCGTCAACATGGACGTGCGTTTCGTCTATCGCATTGGTCTGCGTGATCAGGATGCGTTGGCCGCCACTTACAACAACGCCGACGTACCGACACTGATCCGCAGCACCGCGAGCCGGATTCTGGTGCACGATTTTGCCTCGCGCACCCTCGACGGTTTGCTCGGTGCTGACCGGGTAGGGCTGGGCGAAGAAATCGGCCATGCGGTGCAAGGCGATCTGCAGAAGCTCAACAGCGGCGTGGAGATTCTCGCCACCGTGGTCGAAGCGATTCACCCGCCAGCCGGTGCCGCCAATGCTTACCACAGCGTGCAAGCCGCGCAGATCGGCGCGCAGGCGTTGATCTCTCGTGAGCGCGGCGCTGCGGCAGAAGCCAGTAATCAGGCGCAATTGCAGGCTAGCCTGGCCCGCGATCAGGCCAGTGCCAGCGCTCGTGAAATCAACGCGACGGCGCAGGCGGCAAACCTGAAGTTCAGCGCTGAACAAAAAGCTTATGCCAGCGCGGGCCAGGCATTCGTGCTCGAGCAATATCTGAGTCAGCTCAGCCTGGGTCTGAGCAAGGCCAAATTGTTGGTACTCGACCACCGTTTAGGCGGCAGCAGCAATGCGCCGACCATCGACCTGCGTACGTTCACGCTGCCGGCTGATCCGACGCCCGCGCGCACCACCGCTCAACCAGGAGTTGCCCCTTGAGCCAGTCGCACACTCACGATTCCCATGACCACAGCGGCCACGATCACGGCCACGCCGGGCATCACCATCATCATGGGCATCATCACCATCACCACGGCGCGCCGGAAGAGGCGGGACCGTTCCCTTGGCGGCGAATCGGCTGGGCGCTGTTGCTGGTGGCGTTTGCCATCGCGGCGGCGAGCCTTGTGCAAGTGCGCTCGGGTGAAGCCACGGTCATCACCCGTTTCGGCAACCCGTCACGGGTACTGCTTGAACCCGGTTTGAGCTGGCGCTGGCCGGCGCCGTTCGAAGCGGCGATCCCGGTGGATCTGCGCCTGCGCACCACCTCCAGTGGTTTGCAGGATGTCGGCACTCGCGACGGTTTGCGCATCATCGTTCAGGCCTACGTGGCGTGGCAGGTGCAGGGCGACCCGGACAACGTGCAACGTTTCATGCGTGCGGTGCAGAATCAGCCGGACGAAGCGGCGCGGCAGATTCGCACCTTTGTCGGCTCGGCGCTGGAAACCACCGCCAGCAGTTTTGATTTGGCGGATCTGGTGAATACCGATGCCAGCAAAGTGCGTATCGCCGATTTCGAAGCGCAACTGCGTCAGCAGATCGATCAGCAACTGCTTGCCACTTACGGTGTGCGCGTGGTGCAGGTGGGTGTTGAACGCCTGACCTTGCCTTCGGTGACGCTCACGGCCACGGTCGACCGGATGCGCGCCGAGCGTGAAACAATCGCCACCGAACGTACCGCCATCGGCAAGCGGGAAGCCGCGCAGATTCGTTCTGCTGCCGAGCGCGATGCACGAATTGTTCAGGCCGACGCGACAGTTAAAGCTGCAGAAATCGAGGCGCAATCCCGAGTCGAAGCGGCGCAAATTTATGGCCGTGCCTACGCTGGATCGCCGCAGCTGTACAACCTGCTGCGCTCGCTCGATACCCTCGGCACCATCGTGACGCCTGACACCAAGCTGATCCTGCGCACCGACGCCGCGCCATTCCGTGTGCTGGTGGACGGCCCGCCGAATGTTGAAAACAAATCCGGATCGCAGCCATGAGTGATGAAGTTCCACGTGGAACACATTCGTTGAGCAGTCCGTGGATTCAGGCCGGACGTCTGGCGTTTTTTGCCTTGTACGCGGTCACGGTGTTGGCCGCGTTGGCGTGGGCGTTTTCCAATGTGCGGCAGATCGATCCACAGAATCGCGCCGTGGTTCTGCACTTTGGCGCACTGCAACGCATCCAGAATGCCGGGCTGTTGCTGGCTTGGCCGCAGCCGTTCGAGCAGGTGGTTTTGCTGCCGGCAGCGGATCGGATGATTGAGCGTCGAGTGGAAAACCTGCTGCGCAGCAGTGAGGCGATCAAGGCTGATCGTGTGGCAACCTTCGCCACTCCGCTGAGCGATGCATTGGCCGGTTCCGGCTATTTGCTGACCGGCGACGCCGGCGTGGTGCAACTGGATGTGCGGGTGTTTTACAAAGTCACCGATCCCTATGACTTCGTCCTGCAAGGTGATCATGTGCTGCCGGCACTGGATCGGTTGGTCACCCGCAGCGCCGTGGCTTTGACTGCTGCCCGGGATCTGGACACGATTCTAGTCGCGCGGCCCGAGTTGATCGGCGCCGACAATCAGGCAGCCGAGCGTCGCGAACGCCTGCGCGGTGATCTGGTGCAAGGCATCAACAAGCGTCTGGCTGAACTCAAAGCGAGCGGGCAGGGTATCGGCATCGAGGTGGCGCGGGTCGACGTGCAGTCGAGTCTGCCCGATCCGGCCGTCAGCGCCTTCAATGCGGTATTGACCGCCAGTCAGCAAGCCGACAAAGCCGTCGCCAATGCGCGCACCGAGGCGGAAAAACTCACCCAGTCCGCGAACGAGCAAGCCGACCGCACGCTGCAAGTGGCCCACGCACAGGCAGGCGAACGCTTGGCCAAAGCCTCTGCCGACACCGCCACGGTAATGAGCCTGGCCAAGGCGCAGCAACAGGGCACCGACCCGCAGATGCTCCTGCGTCTATACCGCGAACGCATGCCGAAGATCCTCGGCCAGGCCGGGTCAGTGACCACGGTCGATCCGAAAGACGATTCCCGCCTGATCATTCAGGGAGCCAGTAAATGACTGCGACCACCGCTGCACCGAGCCTGTTGTCCTCGGCCGAACAGCGCCGCGCTGCACGACAATTGACCCTGGCGATGCTCGCCCTTGGCTTGCTCGGCCTTGGCCTGATCTGGCGCTGGCTGGTGCCGGAGCAAACCGGAGTCAGTCAGTTGCTGCTGGGTTTCGCCTCTTTATTGGTGGGGGTGCCGGTGATGCGTTCGGCGTGGTACAGCCTGCGTTATCCGAGCCTGCACGGCATCACCGATCAACTGATTGCGCTGGCGATGCTCGGTGCGTGGGCGACCGGGGATCTGCTGACCGCCGCGCTGCTGCCGATCATCATGATCTTCGGCCACGTGCTGGAAGAGCGCAGCGTGATCGGCTCGCAGGAAGCAATCCACGCCCTCGGCCAGTTGACCCGCAGCCACGCGCGCAAGATTCAGGCGGACGGTTCGATCATCGAAGTCGATAACGGCACGCTGAAACCCGGCGACACTGTGGAGGTGCGCGCAGGCGATCGGGTGCCGGCGGATGGCCGGGTGTTGTTCGGCCAGGCCAGCCTCGATACGGCATCGATCACCGGCGAGTCGGTGCCGGTGGAAACGGCGGTGGGCATGACGGTGTTTGGCGGCGCAATCAACCTCGACGGCTTGCTGCGCATTGAAGTGACCCGCACCGGCGATCAATCGACACTGGGCAAGGTCATCGCCTTGATGCAGAACGCCGAACGCTCGAAGCCACCCATCACCCGTTTGCTTGAACGTTATGCCGGCAGCTACATGGTGCTGGTGTTGTTGCTGGCGGCGGTGACCTGGTTTGTCACCCATGATGCGCAGGCGATGCTCGCGGTGCTGGTGGCGGCATGTCCCTGCGCCTTGGTGCTGTCGGCACCGGCCACGGCAATTGCCGGAGTGGCGGTCGCGGCGCGCCACGGCATTCTGATCCGCAGTTCGGCGTTTCTTGAGGAGTTGGCAGATCTCACTTCACTGGTGGTCGACAAAACCGGCACGCTGACTTACGGCACCTTGCGTTTGCAATCGATCAACAGTCCGCGTCTGGAAGCATCTGCGGTGATGGCACTGGCTGCCAGTCTCGGCGCGGCCAGCAGCCATCCGGTCAGCCGGGCGTTGGCGGGGTTAGTCAGTCAAGAGCAGAGCCTGCCGCTGACGGACATTCACGAGCGCCAGGGTCTGGGTGTCGTGGCCATGACCGCGCAGGGTGAGGCGGCGCTGGGGCGTCCCGAACTGTTCGCGCAACTGGGCATCGTCACCACCAACGTTCCCGAGCACGACGGGCCGATTGCCGGGCTGGCGTTAAACGGCGAGTTTGTCGCCTGGCTGTTGCTGGCCGACAGCGTCAAACCGGAAGCGCGCTTTGCCCTCGCTGAATTGCGCGAACTGGGGCTGGGTCGCCAGCTGCTGCTGACCGGCGACCGCCAGAGTGTTGCGCAGACCCTGGCCTGCGAGGTCGGCCTGCAAGAGGTGGAAGCGCAAGCGCTGCCCGAGGACAAGCTCAACCGCGTGCTCAAGGAAATCGACAACGGGTTCCGGCCAATGGTGGTGGGTGACGGCATCAATGATTCGCTGGCGCTCAAGGCCGGTGTGGTGGGTGTGGCGATGGGCGCAGGCGGTGCCGACATTGCCCTGGCTTCGGCGGATATCGTCCTGATCGGCAGTGACCTGCGCCGCCTCGGCACCTGTGTGCGCCTGAGCCGCCAGTGCCGCAAGACCTTGCAGGTCAACGTGATCATCGGTCTGGGCTGGACGCTGGCGATTGTCATCTTCGCCGCCTTCGGCTGGCTTGGCGCTGCCGGAGCGATGATCGCAGCGTTGCTGCACAACCTCAGCACGTTGCTGGTGCTGGGTAACGCCGGACGCTTGCTGAGGTTTCAGGAGCCGTTGTTGAAACTTCAGGACTAGCTCACGCAATTTTGCGAACTGTCGAGGCGCAAAGCAGTCATCTGTGTAGGTGCTCTTGCCCGGGGCGCACTGGCGCCCTTGGGCGATCGCGGCTTATAGGGGCGGACTATCAAATCGATAGCCTGCTATTTTTCAAGGATGGTCTACCCTCAGATCTGACGTCTGAAACAAGGGGGATTTTCCATGCTCGCGCAACTTCCACCGGCCTTGCAGAATTTGCAGCTCCCACTTCGCTTGCGACTCTGGGACGGCCATGAGTTCAATCTGGGCCCGGCGCCCAGCGTAACCATCGTGGTCAAGGACCCGACGATGGTTACCCAGTTCACCCATCCAAGCCTTGACGCGCTGGGGGCGGCGTTCGTCGAAGGTAAGCTCGAACTGGAGGGCTCGATCAGCGAAGTCATCCGGGTTTGCGACGAACTGAGCAGTGCCTTGCTCGACGAAGATGAAGGCGCCCAGCCTGTGCGAGCGGTGCACGACAAGGAAACCGACGCCAAAGCCATTTCCTACCATTACGACCTGTCCAACGAGTTCTACCAGCTGTGGCTGGACAGCGACATGGCGTATTCCTGCGCCTATTTTGAAACCGGCAGTGAAACCCTCGAACAAGCGCAACAGGCCAAGTTTCGGCACCTGTGTCGCAAGCTGCGTCTGCAGCCCGGCGATTACCTGCTGGATGTCGGCTGCGGTTGGGGTGGGCTGGCGCGTTTTGCGGCGCGGGAGTTTGGCGCCAAGGTGTTCGGCATCACCCTGAGCAAGGAACAACTGGCACTGGCCCGCGAGCGCGTCAAAGCCGAGGGCCTGGAAGACCAGGTCGAACTGCAACTGCTCGACTACCGCGATCTGCCGCAGGACGGGCGCTTCGACAAGGTAGTCAGCGTTGGCATGTTCGAACACGTCGGCCACGCCAACCTCGCCGAATATTGCAAAGTCCTGTTTGGTGCGGTGAAAGAGGGCGGTCTGGTGATGAACCATGGCATCACCGCCAAACACACCGATGGTCGCCCGGTCGGGCGTGGCGCTGGGGATTTCATCGAGAAATATGTATTCCCCAATGGCGAGCTGCCGCATCTGGCAATGATCTCGGCCGAGATCAGTGAAGCAGGCTTGGAAATTGTCGACGTCGAAAGCCTGCGTCTGCATTACGCGCGCACGCTGGACCACTGGAGCGAGCGGCTGGAAGACAACCTCGAAGCTGCGGCGAAAATGGTGCCTGAGCAGGCGCTGCGCATCTGGCGCCTGTATCTGGCCGGATGTGCTTACGCCTTCGCGCGGGGCTGGATCAATCTGCACCAGATTCTGGCAGTGAAAGCGCACGCCGATGGCAGCCACGAGTTGCCTTGGACGCGGGACGACATCTATCACCCGTAATGCCTGAGCGCCTCTCTCCCGCTGTGGGGAGAGGCGCCGTTCAGAGAATCGGGGAAATCAGCCGGGCGATCCGCATGCCGAGCTGTTGCAGGCGGTGGATCTCCCGGCTTTCCTCTTTGGCTACTTCGTAAGCCTGCTCGAAGTCGGCGTTGAGCATCTGTTCCACGCTGGCGGCGAATTCGCTGTCAACGGTCAGCAGCATCACTTCGAAATTCAGCCGGAACGACCGGTTGTCCAGATTGGCGCTGCCGATGGCGCTGATTTCGCTGTCGATCAACACCACTTTCTGATGCAGGAAACCCGGTTCGTAGCGGAACACCCGCACGCCGGCGCGCACCGCTTCGAAGGCATACAGGCTGGACGCGGCGTAGACGATGCGGTGATCGGGGCGCGATGGCAGCAGCAGACGCACGTCGACGCCGCGCAGCACCGCCAGACGCAACGCGGCGAAGACTGCTTCGTCGGGAATGAAGTACGGGCTGGTGATCCACACGCGCTCGGTCGCTGCGTGGATCGCTTCGACGAAGAACAGCGAGCAGGTTTCGTAAGCGTCGGCGGGGCCGCTTGCCAGCAACTGGCAGAGCACGCCGTCCTCCGGGTAAACGTCTGGCAGGATCAGCGGCGGCAAAGTCCGTGCGGCCCAGAACCAGTCCTCGGCAAACGACTCCTGCATGCAGGCCACCACCGGCCCGCGCACTTGCACGTGGGTATCGCGCCAGGGCGCCAGCGGCGGCTTCTCGCCCATGTACTCATCGCCGACGTTGTGCCCACCGACAAAGCCGAGCACGCCATCGACCACGACGATTTTGCGGTGGTTGCGGAAATTCACCTGGAAGCGATTGAGCCAGCCGCTGCGCGTGGCGAAGGCTTTGACCTCGACACCGCCGTCGCGCAACGCCTGCACGTAGCTATGGGGCAGGGCGTGGCTGCCGATCCGGTCGTACAGCAGATGGATCGCCACGCCTTCGGCGGCTTTTTTCAGCAGCAGGTCGCGCAGGCGCTGCCCGAGGCGGTCGTCATGAATGATGAAAAACTGCACCAGTACGGCTTCGCGCGCTTGATCGATGGCACGGAAAATCGCCTCGAAGGTCGCGTGGCCATTCACCAGCAGCTGTACTTCGTTGTTTGCCAGGCACGGCATACGACCCAATTTGGGCATGGCGCGCAGTGAGGCGTAGGCGTTGGATGCACGGGCGGTGAGGGCCTCTTCGACCCACGGGCGCCAGTTCAGCTCGGAGATCGCCTGGCGCATCTGTTCGTTGGCCTGACGGCGTGCCTTGATATAGCCGTCGAAGGTGCTGCGGCCGAATACCAGATAAGGGATGAGCGTCAGGTAGGGAATGAAAATAAGCGACAATGCCCAGGCGATCGAGCCTTGGGCGGTGCGTACGGTCAGCACCGCGTGGATGGCGGCGATCAAGCCGAGGCTATGTATCAGGGCGATCAGATAACCGAAAATGTGCGGTCCGAAATAATCCATGGGGCAGCCTTGCTCCTGAAGACTCAATGCGTAACAGACCATGTTCCGAGGCGAATGTCGCTATTTAATTGGTACATGAACCGAAGCAACCGGCCGACGTCTAACGGCCACTACTGATCAGGAGTTTTTTTCGATGAACGTTCGTCTGCTGGGTTTGGCGCTGGGCCTGGGTTTGGCAATGCCGCTGGTTGCGCAGGCGCAAATGCTGCAGCCGGGGCTATGGGAAATGACCTCGAGCAACGTCAAGGTCGATGACCAGCCCATGGATGTGCAATCGATCCTTGGCCAGTTGCAAGGCCAGATGACTCCGCAACAACGTGCGGCGCTGGAAAAGAACGGGATCAACATCGGCGGCAAGGGCATTCGTGCCTGCCTGACGCCGCAGCAAGTGGCGACTAACGACATTCCGCTGGCCGATCCGCAATCGGGCTGCAAACAGCAGATCACCGAGCGCACCGGCAACCAGTGGAAATTCCGCTTCAGCTGCCCGAAAGCGCAAGGCACGGGTGTCGCGACGTTCCTCAGTGATCGTGAGTTCACCACCGTGGCCAACGGCACGTTCAATGCCATCGGCATTAACCAGAAGGGCAGCCTGGAAACCCGTGCGGTGTGGTTGGGTCAGGATTGCGGCACTGTGAAGCCGAGGGCTTAAAAGCTTCGCGAGCAAGCCCGCTCCCACAGGGACAAGGTGATTCCTGTGGGAGCGAGCCTGCTCGCGAAGGCGTCTTGGTTGTCACCGCATAAACCGCAACGCCAGTCCCTGGCATCCCTCGTTGATTCGCTGCTCCCGCCAGGCAATCTGCCCCGACACCACCGTAGTATTCACCCGATAACGAAAACTCCTGTCAGCAAACGGCGTCCACCCGCACTGCGACAGAATCGGTTGCCGTGACACTTCCAGAGCCGCTGGCTCAACCAGCACCAGATCCGCCCAATACCCTTCGCGCAAATAACCCCGATCCGGAATCGCAAACAGGTCCGCCACCCGGTGACTGGTCTTCGCCACCAGCGTGGTGATTGGCAGCACACCATCGGCCACCAGTTCCAGCAGCGCCGGCAAGGCGTGCTGCACCAGCGGCAAACCGGCAGGCGCTTCGGTATACGGGCGCTGCTTTTCTGCCCAGGTATGCGGTGCGTGATCGCTGCCGATGACGTCCAGTCGGTTACTCAGCAGCGCCGCGCGCAGGGCGTCGCGGTCGGTTTGGGTCTTGATCGCAGGATTGCATTTGATCAGGTTGCCGAAAGCCGGATAGTCGCGGTCATCGAACAGCAGGTGATGCAGACAGACTTCCGCGGTGATGTGCTTTTGCGCGAGCGGCTTGTCCTCGAACAGCGCCAATTCGCGGGCGGTGGTCAGGTGCAGCACGTGCAGGCGAGTGCCGTGTCGTCTTGCCAGTTCCACTGCCAGCGATGAAGAGCGGTAGCAGGCGTCGGCATCGCGTATCAGCGCATGGATATTCGCCGGCAACCGTTCACCCAGACGTTCGCGCAGCCGGGCAGCGTTGGCTTCGATGCTCGGCGTGTGTTCGCAGTGGGCCAGCAGAATCGTCGGCACTTCTGCGAACAGCCGTTCGAGAATCTGCGGATCATCCACCAGCAGGTTGCCAGTGGACGCGCCCATGAACACTTTGACCCCGGCCACTTCGCAGGGATTGAGTGCAGCGACCGTATCGAGGTTGTCCTGGCTCACACCGAAGTGGAAGCCGTAGTTAGCCACCGAATTGATCGCCGCCCGACGCTTTTTATCCGCCAACGCTTCGAGGGTGAGGGTGGCCGGTCGGGTGTTGGGCATGTCCATGAAACTGGTGATGCCGCCCGCCACCGCAGCGCGCGACTCGCTATGAATACTGCCCTTGGCCGGCGACCCCGGTTCGCGAAAATGCACCTGGTCATCAATCATCCCCGGCAACAGCCATTGGCCGTCGGCGTCGATTTCCACGCGGGCATTTTCACCTTCGATGCTGCGCGCAATCTTGACGATGCGGCCATGACTGACCAGCAGATCGCCATCGAACTCGCGTCCTTCGTTGACCAGCCTGGCGTTACGAATCAGCACGCTGCTCATGGTTCAGAACTCGTTCTGCAAGGCTTTGTAACCGCGCACCAGATCGACATTGGTGCGCGCCACGTCTTCGGAAAACTCCGAGGCGCTGACACTCACCGGCGGGAACTGCGATAGGTCGGTGTTGGGGCCGATGCGGGTGGTGGAGGGCACGTAGAACGCGTCCGGCAAATCGCGGCCATCGACCACCGAGTTGTGCCGCACCACGCAGCCATCACCGACCACGCAATTGAACAGGACGCTATTGAAGCCGATGAACACCCGGTCGCCCACCATGCAGGGACCGTGCACGATCGAGCGATGGGCGATCGAGGTGAATTCGCCGATGGTCACGGCGGCGCCGGATTTGGAGTGGATTACCACGCCATCCTGAATATTCGAATTGGCGCCGATGGTGATCGGCTCCATCGTGCCCGAAGCGTCTACTTCGTCAGCACGGATCACCGCGTAGGGGCCGACGAAGACGTTCTCACCGATGACCACCTTGCCGCAGATGATTGCGGTTTTATCGACGTAGGCCGACTCGGCAATGTGCGGCAAATCGCCGGAAGGGTTTTTGCGAATCATGGTTGGCTCAGCGCGTCGTAAAGGGTGTTGAGGTTGTATTCGAACAATCCGGCAAAGGTGCTGGCCGGGCCACTGGCGGCGAGGGCATCGGAGTACAACGTGCCGCCAATGTGCGCGCCGCTTTCTTCGGCGATCTGCTTGAGCAGGCGCGCGTCCTTGATGTTTTCCATGAACACCGCTTTGACCTTGGCCTGACGGATCTGGGTGATCAGCGCAGCGACTTCGGCAGCCGAAGGTTCACGCTCGGTGGACAGACCTTGCGGCGCCATGAAGTCGATGCCGTAGGCCTGGCCGAGATAACCGAAAGCATCGTGGCTGGTGACAATCTTGCGATTGCCCGGCGGCAGTGAACCGAGCTTGGCCTTGGCTTCGGCGAGCAGGGCGTAGATCTGTTTCAGGTAGGTCTGACTGTTGCGTTGGTAGTCGGCTTTGTTCGCCGGATCGGCAGCGATCAGTGCCTTGGTGATGTTGGCGATGTACAGCTCGGTGTTGGCCAGATTGTGCCAGGCGTGCGGGTCGGGTACGGTCTCGCCATCCTCATCCAGCGATCGAGGAATCACACCACGGCTGGCACTGACGACCGTGGCTTTTGTCTCGGTGCTGGTCACCAGACGATCGAGCCACGGCTCGAAACCCAGCCCGTTCTTGATGATCAGTTTGGCTTTGAGCAGCGCTTTGGCATCGTCCGGTGTCGGTTCATAGGTGTGCGCGTCGGCGTTCGGGCCGACCATATTGGTGATCTGGATGTGCTCGCCACCCACCTGGTGAACCATGTCGGCGAGGATGCTGAAGCTGGTGACTACCGGCAATTTTTCCGCCGCCGACAACGACATCGAGAGCAGCAGGCTGAACAACACGAGTAAAGCACGCATCGGGAAACACCTCATGGGGATGTGAGCAAAGGCGGGCGGCGCAACAAACCGTGCACCGGTCCGAACACCACGGACAGCAGATAACCGATCCCCGCGACCAGCACGATGGCCGGACCACTGGGCAGCGAGTAGTAGAACGAGATCAACAATCCGCACCACACCGACAGGCAGCCGATAAGCGCCGAGATCGCAATCAGGCTCGGCAGGCGTCGACTCCAGAACCGTGATGCGGCGGCGGGCAGCATCATCAGACCGACCACCATCAAGGCGCCGATGGCCTGGAAACCGATCACCAGATTCAGTACCACCAGTGTCAGGAACACGCCATGGGCGAGAGGGCCGAGGCGGCTGACGGTTTGTAGGAACAACGGGTCGAGGGTGTCGAGCAGCAGCGGTTTGTAGATCAGGGCCATGGCGGCTAGGCTCAGTCCCGACACCCACAACATGCCGTTGAGGGTTGGGCCGTCGACGGCGAGCGCTGAGCCGAACAGCAAGTGCAGCAGATCCAGACGCTTGCCGGCGATGCCAAGAATCAGCACGCCACTGGCGAGCGAGATCGGGTAGATCGCAGCGAGGCTGGCGTCTTCGCGCAGACCGGTGCGGCGGGTAATCCAGGCGGCTAGCCCGGCCATGCCCAGGCCTGCACCCAGACCACCGAAGGTCAACGCGGGGAGACTCAGACCGGCGAACCAGAAGCCCAATGCCGCGCCGGGAAGGATGCCGTGGGCAACGGCGTCACCGATCAGACTCATGCGCCGCAGGATCAGAAACACGCCAAGTGGCGCTGTGCTGCAGGCCAATACCAATCCGCCGAGCAGCGCTCGGCGCATGAACACGAACTCGCTGAACGGTTGCCAGAGGTGGGCGACGGTGAGCATCAGGCCACCTGCATATCGGGTGTTTGCTGGATCAGTTCGGTACTGGGTCCGAACACGCATTCGCGGTTTTTGATCAGCAGGGTCTGCGGGATGTGTTGGCGGACAGCGGCGAGGTCATGGCAGACCACCAGCAGTGTCCGTCCTTCGGAGTGCCAGGCGTGGATGTGTTGCCAGAGCAATTGTTGGCCCAGTTCATCGAGTGCGGCGTGGGGTTCGTCAAGGAGCAGCAATGGGGCGTCGGTCAGACTCAAGCGGGCGAGCAGGGCGCGTTGCAACTCGCCACCGGAGAGGGCCATCAGCGGACGCTGTTCCAGACCGCTAAGGTGCCAATTTTCCAGTGCGTTGACGAGTCGTTGCGTGCGCAGTTGCGTCGACAGTCGACGGCCCCAGAAACCCGCGGCCACCAGCTCTTCGAGGCTGATGGGGAACTGTCGGTCGAGGTGTTGCTGTTGCGGCAGGAACGCCAAACCGCCCTGACGTGAAACACCCAGTGCGACCTTTCCCGATAACGGCTCCTGCAATCCGGCGATGACTTTCAACAGGCTGCTCTTACCGCAGCCGTTGGCGCCGATGATGGCGCCGAGGCTGCCGTGTTCCAGCGATAGGGTCAGTGGCGAAGTCAGTGGTTGGCCGGGTGCGCCCCAACTCAGGGTGTGGCAACGGATCATTCGAGTTCTCGATGCCAGTGGCTTTCGGCGACCGCGTCGTGGGCGTGCAGGCTTTCGGCGTGGATCACTCGCAGGTGGAATCCACTCACCCCGGGGGAGCGACGCAGGGCCAGGTTGAGTCGTCGCGCGGCGTCTTCGCAGAACATCAGGTTCTGCCCATTGGCCAACGCGAAGGCTTGCTCGTCGGCGCGTTTCACGGCGGTTTGTACGGCGGTGCCGAGCGCCGCTTCGGCATCATTGATGATCACACTCAGGGGTAGCTCGTCGATGAACTCGTCGAGGTGCATATGAAGATGCGCGGTGCTGCGTTGGCTGTGCGGGGTGGCGACAATGCCTTGGCTTGATCCTAGCCAAGCCAAAACCTCGGCATGTTGCAGTGGCTTGTTGGCGAAGTCATCGATGAATTGCTGCTGAATCAACTGCCGCGCCAACGCGGCTGAACAGGGGCAAGTTGAGGAGTAGGGCACCTCAATTTGCAGTTCCACGTGGAACACTTTGTTTTTCAGGCTCGCAGAAATGCTCACTGGGTAGCTCTTCCAGCCGGCTAGAGGGCTGACTAACGCAGGCCTTTTCAGCAGCACTTCGCAGTGGATTTTCAGGTAGGCGCCGTTGGATAAACCATCATGGCTGGCCAGAAAATCCTCGAGAACCTGGCGTAACAGGGAGGGAGATAGGTCCTGCCGCTCAAGTGCCGCCAGTGCGAGATACAGCCGCGACATGTGAATACCGCGCGCCTCGCCATCATCGAGACTCACGCCTGCATCAGCTTTTGCGCCCAGACGTTGACCTTGCAATAAAACAGGCAGAGTAATGCCGCACATTCCCACCCAATCAAGCGGTAATGCCTGACGAGCGGCTTGAGTCGCAATATCCGGAAGTGTCAGCGAATTCATGTTCGGAACCATCGTGTTGATTGAATTAGATGTTACATTATAACAATTCAAATCACGATGCCTTTTCATGAACAGGCTTTCATATGCACAGACGTCATCTGCTCAATCTGCTTCTGGCCAGCACGGCCTTAGCTTTTCCTTTTACTGTTTCGGCCACACAAATTCGCAGTGCGCGCCTCTGGCGTTCTGATGACAAGCTGAGATTGGTGTTCGATCTTAGCGGTCCGGTGCGCTACAAAACCTTTTCCCTGAGCGCTCCAGAACGCTTGATCATCGACCTTTCCGGGGCGAGTTTGAGCAGCGATTTCGGTCGATTAGCGCTGGCCGATACCGCGATTCGCGCCATTCGCTCAGGGCATTTTGGTCAGGGGGATACACGGATCGTTCTCGATCTGAACCATCCGGTGCTATTGAACAGCTTCCTTTTGGCGCCTCAAGATGGCCAAGGACACCGTTTGGTGCTTGATCTAGTAAACGCCAAACAGGCATCAAGTCCGGCAATGGTTCCACGTGAAACACCCTCGAATCAGGCTCACCCCAAGCGCGACATCATCGTTGTCGTTGATCCCGGGCACGGCGGGAAAGACCCAGGTGCGGTTGGCGCCAAGGGTGAGCGGGAAAAAGATGTGGTTCTTGCCATCGCTCAATTGCTCGCCAAACGCCTGAAAAGGGAGAAAGGCTTCGACGTAAAACTGGTGCGCAATGACGACTTCTTCGTCCCGCTTCGCAAGCGTGTGGACATCGCACGTCAGCACAAGGCCGACATGTTTATCTCGGTGCACGCCGATGCGGCACCGCGTTTGACGGCGTCGGGTGCGTCGGTATATTGCCTGTCCGAAGGTGGTGCGACGTCGGCGACTGCACGCTTCATGGCACAGCGGGAGAACGGCGCGGATCTGCTGGGTGCGACCAGCCTGCTCAATCTCAAAGACAAGGATCCGATGCTCGCGGGCGTGATCCTCGACATGTCGATGAGCGCCACCATCGCCGCGAGCCTGCAACTCGGCAGCACCGTTCTCCGCAGTCTGGCGGGCATTACCACGCTGCATCAGAAGCGCGTGGAACAGGCAGGATTTGCCGTCTTGAAGTCGCCGGATGTGCCATCGATTCTGGTAGAAACCGGCTTCATTTCCAACGCCCGTGACAGTCAGCGACTGGTCACGCCTCGACATCAGCAAGCTGTGGCTGATGGTTTGTTTGAAGGATTGCAGCGTTACTTCCAGAAGAATCCGCCAGTAGATAGCTACATCGCCTGGCAGCAGGAGCAGCAAAAAGCGCAGGTTTAGCAGCCGGTCATTCGGCTGCAGGTGAATTTGGCGCTACTGCCGCCAGAGCTGGAAAAGCGATTGATCGTCGTCCAGCCGACGCGACGGGTGTAGCCGACCCAGGCTTCGCCGTCAGAGGCGATCCCGGTGAAGAACGTTAGCTGGCCGAAGCGACTGTTGGTCTGCGCCCAGTAGCGTTTGCCTTCCTTTTCAAATCCTCGCAGATAAATCGTGGTGCCCACCGTGTTCACGCTGTAGGCATTGCCCTGCGCATCGATGCAGGCCAGCAGATTGGCGCTGCGTGTGCAGTTGGCGAGCGCGGGAATTTGCCCCCATGCGTTGGCCCCGGACAGCAACGCGAGACTCAGTAGCGAGCATTTCAAAGCAGTTTTCATCGCGGTTCCCGATGGGCAGATTGCGTGCAGCTTCCAGCGCTTTATCAGTTTCGGCAAGAGCGGGTCTGGCTTATTCATATTGTTATACTATAACATTAAATTGAATTAGGCCTGAGCTCGTCGATTTCAAGCGTCTGCTTCTGTCATATCGCTGTTTTGAAGCTCTAGAACGCGCTGCGCTACGCCAAGACAGGCCAAAACGCACATCGGCCACCACATGATGAGGATTATCCAATGTCATCTCCGCTTCCCGTGACCGTTTTATCGGGATTTCTCGGCGCCGGAAAAAGTACGCTTTTGAATTACGTACTACGTAATCGAGAAGGCTTGCGTGTTGCGGTCATCGTTAACGATATGAGCGAGATCAATATCGATGGCAGCGAAGTCCAGCGCGATGTCAGCCTGAATCGTGCGGAAGAAAAACTGGTTGAGATGAGCAACGGTTGTATCTGCTGTACGCTACGCGAGGATCTGCTCGAAGAAGTCAGCAAACTTGCCCGCGAAGGACGATTCGATTACCTGCTCATCGAATCCACTGGCATTTCCGAACCACTGCCGGTAGCCGAAACGTTTACCTTCCGCGATGAGCAGGGCCAGAGCCTTGCTGACGTCGCGCGGCTCGACACCCTGGTCACGGTAGTCGACGGCGTGAATTTCCTCCTCGATTATCAGGCTGCCGAGAGCCTCGCGTCCCGCGGCGAGACACTGGGCGATGAAGATGAACGCTCGATCACCGATCTGCTGATCGAACAAATCGAGTTCGCCGACGTACTGCTGATCAGCAAGATCGACCTCATCAGTCGTCAGGAGCGCGAAGAGCTGATGGCCATCCTCAAGCGCCTCAACGCCCAGGCGGAAATCATCCCGATGGTGATGGGCGAGGTGCCGCTGGAGAAGATCCTCAACACCGGGCGTTTCGATTTCGAGAAGGCCGCTCAGGCCCCAGGCTGGTTACAGGAATTGCGCGGTGAGCACGTGCCGGAAACCACCGAATACGGTATCGCCTCGATGGCCTACCGCGCACGTCGCCCGTTTCATCCGCAGCGCTTCTTCAACTTCATCGATCGTCCGTGGACCAACGGCAAACTGCTGCGCTCCAAGGGCTATTTCTGGCTCGCCAGCAAACCCACCGACGCATGCAGTTGGTCGCAGGCCGGCGGTCTGATGCGTCATGGTTTTGCCGGGCGCTGGTGGCGTTTCGTACCGAAAAGCCAATGGCCGCAGGATCAGGAAAGTACCGCAGCGATCATGGAAAACTGGACGCGCAATGTCGGAGATTGCCGTCAGGAGCTGGTTTTCATAGGCCAGAACATGAATTTCGTACAGCTCAGGTCGGAACTTGAGGCCTGCCTGCTCACGGACGAAGAGATGGCTGTTGGCGTAGAAGGTTGGCGCATGCTGCCTGACCCGTTCGGCCCTTGGCACGATGAGGCCGCCTGATGCTCGCGCTCAAATTGCAGCAGAATCGTACCCGTAATCAGCATCAGGGGCCGACGCCCGAAACGCTGACGCGAATCCTCGAAGACGACGTCAATCTCGCGGTCTGGCAGCGCCAACTGCCGCTGCACATCGCCGATTTCGCAGAGTTGCTGCTCTCGCTCAACGAGCCTTTGGCGGAATCGCTGTGCATCGAATTGCCGAATGAAGACGCCGACCCTGATCTGCAAGGACTGGCCGCCGGGTTCCGTGATCTGCAAGGCTACGAGGGCTTCATCGCGGACCTGCAGTGGCTGGTGAGTGCCTTCGCCTGTCTGCTGGGCGCTCGCCGCATCGGTTTGCGCCTGCGGGTGTTGGACAAAGCCATGTGCCCACGCTTCCATGTCGATCATGTGCCGGTGCGCTTGATTACAACCTACGGCGGGATCGGCAGTCAGTGGCTCAAGGAAGGCGTGATGGATCGCGAGCAATTGGGCCAGGCAAACGCCGAACCACGGGACATCGCGAACATCCAGCAACTGCAGAGCGGTGACGTGGCGTTATTGAAAGGCGAGAAGTGGCACGGCAATGAAGGCTATGGCTTGATTCATCGCTCCCCGCAACCGGCGCCGGGTGAGCGACGTCTGCTGCTCACCCTCGATTGGCTCGGCTGACGGCTCAAGGCTTGAGCCACTTGCCCTGGCTCTGGCCTTCGCAGTACGGCTGCAAATACGCCGCGTCGGAGGCGACACCGTAATAGTGGATATCCTGGCGATAGGGCATATTGGCGACTTGCGCGTTGCTGCATACGCCGAACGCGCCGCTCGGGCATTGATCGACGTACTGCACCTCGACTTTCTGCCCGGCCAGCGTCGGCTGGCAGAAACCGTCGCTGAACAGTTTCTCGGGAATGCTGCGGTTCTGCTGGCAGACCTTGACGTCGAGCCGCTCACCCTGGCTGTGCACCACGCAAGCCTGGGCCCATGCTTCGCTCGACAGCAGCATCAACAGCAACGACCATCCCATCCAACGCATGTCCAACCCCTTCAGAAAACGCCCAGCCATGTTGCAGAACATTCCTACCCATGTCATCGCCGGCCCTCTGGGCGCCGGCAAGACCAGCCTGATTCGCCAACTCATGGCCCAGCGACCGGCAGGCGAGCGCTGGGCAGTGCTGATCAACGAGTTCGGTCAGATCGGCCTCGATGCCGCGTTACTGACCCGCGACGCCGATGGTATCGCACTGGGCGAAGTCGCCGGAGGCTGTTTGTGTTGCGTCAACGGCGCGCCGTTTCAGATCGGCCTTGGCCGTTTGCTGCGCAAGACGCGGCCGGATCGGTTGTTCATCGAGCCGTCCGGGCTGGGCCATCCAGCGCAGTTGCTCAAGCAGTTGGGCGAGGCGCCGTGGTTGGGTGTACTGGCGCTGCAGCCCTGTGTGTTAGTGCTGGATGCCCAGGCGCTGGCCGCCGGGAAAGCGTTGCCGACCGCTCAGCAGGACGCCTTGGCCAGCGCTGGTCTGTTATTGCTGAACAAGGCAGAAGGTCTGGACGAGGCTGTGCGGCAGACCATCGTGCAGCGTTTGCCGTCAGTGAAACTGATCTGGACCCAGCAGGCGCAACTGCCTTTGCACGCGTTGCCCGGCGCGGCTGCGCAAGCGGTGGCGGGTGTGGATAACCTCGTCGTACCGCAGGGTGTGGGGGCGATTGCGGCGGTATGGAGCGATCCGGCATTGCCGATCTGCCTGAGTCAGGCGCAGGAGGGTGGCTGGAGCATCGGCTGGCGCTGGCACCCGGAGCAGAAATTCGATACTCAACGCCTGAGCTTGTGGTTGAAGGCGCTGGGCTGGCGGCGAGCGAAACTGGTCATCCACAGCGAGCAGGGCTGGGTTTCGGCAAATGCTCTGGATAACGCCGAGCTGGAGTGGCAGCCCAGTGAGTGGCGCCGGGATTCGCGCATCGAACTGATCTTTGCCGATGCGCAAAGTATCGATGATTTGCAGTCAGGCCTGACGCAATGCCGGGTGCAAACGGGTTAGCTCAAGGCTTCCACTTGTTGTGTTCCTGACGCCACTGGCTCAACTCGATCACTTCGGCCCGTGGACGAGTGACCTCGACGACCGGCGGCGTGTCGTCGAACGGTGCCGGGTAGGGCGCCAGTTCGATTTGCGCACTGTGCGCGCCGAACTGGGTGATGGTGCCGTTGTGCCGGGTTTCGCCGGTCACGGTGAACTCGAAATTGTAGACCCGGGCCAGACGCCGCCTACCGCTGGCATCCTTGAGCAAACCGATTTTCTTCAACGCGACGTTACCGTCCAGCAGTTCGACGCCGATGTTGATGCAGTGCTGCTTGACCCGCTCCAGCGCGCGCTCGCGCAAGCCGTGGTTGTGCCATAGCCATGCGCCGGCAGCGGCGAACAGCATCAGCACGAAGATGTTTTCGAGGGTCAGCATCAACAGGAAACTCCAAAAGATAGGCGCAGCTTAACTGCGTCGCCGGTCTGTCGTACAGGCTGTGTTTCGTCGCATACTGCGCGGCTTGAATTTCAATCGTTTTACGGAATAACCCGAATGAAACGTACGCCTCATCTGCTCGCCATTCAGTCCCATGTGGTCTTCGGCCACGCCGGCAACAGCGCCGCCGTGTTTCCGATGCAGCGGGTCGGGGTGAATGTCTGGCCGCTCAACACCGTGCAGTTTTCCAATCACACCCAGTACGGGCAGTGGGCCGGTGAAGTGCTGGCGCCGCACCAGATCCCCGAACTGGTCGAAGGCATTGCCGCCATTGGCGAGCTGGGCAACTGCGACGCCGTGCTTTCCGGTTATCTGGGCAGCGCGGCGCAGGGCCGGGCGATTCTCAGTGGCGTCGAGCGCATCAAATCGGTCAATCCGAAGGCGTTGTACCTGTGCGACCCGGTGATGGGCCATCCGGAGAAGGGCTGCAGTGTGGCGGCCGAAGTCAGCGATTTCCTCTTGGAGGAAGCCGCTGCGGTGGCGGACATCATGTGCCCCAACCAACTGGAGCTGGACAGCTTCTTGGGGCGCAAGCCGCAGTCGCTGTTCGACTGCCTGGCGATGGCTCGGGCATTGCTGGCACGTGGGCCGAAAGCGGTGCTGGTCAAGCATCTGGATTATCCGGGCAAGCCGGCGGACGGTTTCGAGATGTTGTTGGTGACCGCAGATGAAAGCTGGCACCTGCGCCGTCCGCTGCTGGCGTTTCCGCGTCAGCCGGTGGGCGTGGGCGATCTGACCTCAGGTTTGTTCCTGGCGCGGGTACTGCTGGGTGACAGTCTGGTGGCGGCGTTTGAGTTCACCGCAGCGGCGGTGCATGAGGTGCTGCTGGAAACCCAGGCGTGTGCCAGCTATGAGCTGCAATTGGTTAGGGCGCAGGACCGGATTGCGCATCCGCGGGTGAAGTTCGAAGCGACCGCGATCAGCCTGTAACCAGCTAAAAGCGAAAAGATCGCAGCCTTCGGCAGCTCCTACAAGGTAAAAGTTGATCCTCTGTAGGAGCTGCCGAAGGCTGCGATCTTTTGCTTTTGTTCTCAGGCGTCGCCCTTGATCTCCTGATAACGCTTTTCCAGCTCCTGACGAATCTGCCGACGCTGCTGCGCCTGCATGTAGCGGCGCTTGTCTTCGCTGTTCTGCGGTTGCAGCGGCGGCACGGCGGCCGGTTTGCGCTGGTCATCCACTGCAACCATGGTGAAGAAGCAGCTGTTGGTGTGACGCACCGAGCGCTCGCGGATGTTCTCGGTCACTACTTTGATGCCGACTTCCATCGAGGTGTTGCCGGTGTAGTTGACCGACGCGAGGAAGGTCACCAGTTCGCCGACATGGATCGGCTCGCGGAAAATCACCTGATCCACCGACAGCGTCACCACGTAGCGGCCGGCATAGCGGCTCGCACAGGCGTAGGCCACTTCGTCGAGGTATTTGAGCAGGGTACCGCCGTGAACATTGCCAGAGAAGTTGGCCATGTCGGGGGTCATCAATACCGTCATCGACAGTTGGGCGTTTCCGGGTTCCATAACGTTCTCACGGATCAAGGCTGGATTGGCTGGACGCACCTCTGCGGGTGCCTGGTGGCTTTTTCAAAAGCACCGTTATCGGGACGCCAGACGACTGGCTGCCGTCACGCCGCGACCGATCTGTTTCCTTATATTGCACCGGCTTCCAGCCGGAAGTCGCGGTGTTAACCTGCAAAAGGCCCTGCCCAAGGGCAATTCCTACACGAAAAGCGGATTTTTACCCCACTCGCTCAGACCTTTCTGATGTCTGACGGCGAGTCACGTCATACAAGGAGCCCACACCATGCATGCCATCAGCTTTATTCAGGACCTGGCAGTGATCATGTTGGTCGCAGGTGTGGTCACCGTGCTGTTTCACCGCTTCAAGCAGCCGGTGGTGCTCGGCTACATCGTCGCCGGTTTCATCATCGGCCCGCACACACCGCCGTTCGGCCTGATCCACGACGAAGAAACCATCAAGACCCTCGCCGAGCTGGGGGTGATCTTCCTGATGTTCTGCCTCGGGCTGGAATTCAGCCTGCGCAAGTTGTTCAAGGTCGGGGCCACGGCGTTTATTGCGGCGTTCCTCGAAATCGTCCTGATGATCTGGATCGGCTATGAAATCGGCCGCTGGTTCGACTGGAACACCATGGACTCGCTGTTCCTCGGCGCGATTCTGGCAATCTCCTCGACTACCATCATCGTCAAGGCGCTCAACGACCTGAAGATGAAAAACGAGCGCTTCGCGCAGCTGATCTTCGGCGTACTGATTGTCGAGGACATCCTCGGCATCGGCATCATCGCCTTGCTGTCGAGCATCGCAGTCAGCGGCACGGTCAGCTCCGGCGAAGTGTTCTCCACGGTCGGCAAACTTTCGCTGTTCATGATCGTCGCGCTGGTGGTCGGCATTTTGCTGGTACCGCGTCTGCTGGCCTATGTGGCCAAATTCGAAAGCAACGAGATGCTGCTGATCACCGTGCTCGGCCTGTGTTTCGGCTTCTGCCTGCTGGTGGTCAAGCTCGAATACAGCATGGTGCTCGGCGCCTTCCTGATCGGCGCGATCATGGCCGAGTCGCGGCAGTTGCTGAAGATCGAACGCCTGATCGAACCGGTTCGCGACCTGTTCAGTGCAATCTTTTTCGTCGCCATCGGCCTGATGCTCGATCCGATGATCCTGCTGCAGTATGCGTGGCCGATCGCGGTAATCACCGTAGCGGTGGTGCTCGGCAAGATGTTGTCCTGCGGCCTCGGGGCGTTTATCGCCGGCAATGACGGACGCACCTCACTGCGTGTGGGGATGGGTCTGTCACAGATTGGCGAATTTTCCTTCATCATCGCCGCGCTCGGGATGACGCTGCAGGTCACCAGCAACTTCCTTTATCCCGTTGCGGTAGCGGTGTCGGTGATCACCACGCTGCTGACGCCGTACCTGATTCGCGCGGCCGACCCGCTGTCGATCAAGCTTTCGGCGGCGGTGCCCAAGCGTCTGGGCCGGGTATTCGGCATGTATGGCGAATGGCTGCGCAGCATTCAGCCGCAAGGCGAGGGCGCGATGCTGGCGGCGATGATCCGGCGGATCCTGTTGCAGGTCGGGGTCAATCTGGCGCTGGTGATTGCGATTTTCTTCAGCGGTGCGTTTTTCGCCGGACGGCTGTCGGTGTGGATGCAGGACTGGATTGGTGATCCGAGCTGGCAGAAGGCGTTGATCTGGGGCGGGGCGTTGCTGCTGTCGCTGCCGTTCCTGATCGCGGCTTATCGCAAGCTCAAGGCGCTGTCGATGCTGCTGGCGGAAATGGGCGTGAAGCCGGAGATGGCCGGAAGGCACACGCAGCGAGTGCGTCGGGTGATCTCCGAAGTGATCCCGATCCTCTCGCTGCTGGTGATCTTCCTGCTGTTGGCAGCCTTGTCGGCCAGTATTCTGCCGACCAACAAGTTGCTGGTGCTGGTCGCCGTAGTCGCGGCCGCCGTGGCGGCGCTGCTCTGGCGCTGGTTCATCCGCGTGCACACGCGGATGCAGGTGGCCCTGCTGGAAACCCTCGACAACCACAAGGAGTCGTCGGGGCACTGACCGGCCCGGGCATCCGGCTAATCAGCTCTCCAGCCAGACATCCCGCGCCCAGTGCCACACCGATTCCCAGGACTCTTCGGTAATCAGCTCTTCTTCGCCGGACCACAGCACCACGGTGCCGTCTTCTTCGACGCAGTAGTAATTGTCGCCGTCCTGGCAGATCGGGATCAGATCGCGTGGTACCCCAGCGTCCCAGGCGTTGGCCGCGACATCCGGCAGGTAAGTGTGTGATTGCGGGTCGGTGACGGTCACCGGCTCGAGGCTGCCGTAAACCACATCACTGACGGTCAGCAGAAACTCTTTGAAGACGAACGGGATGTTGATGAAGAGTTCTTCTTCGATCTCCACCAATTGGTCTTCGTCGGGCAACTCCAGGGGAACCGGTACGGGTTCGTTGGCTTCGCGCAGTTGTTCGATGATTTCTTCCACGTCCGGGATCCTCTTGCTTGAATGGCGCGGTTTATATGGGCCGGTTTATACAGTAGCTCGCTATAGATGCAACTGCGAAATAGAAAACCCCGGCCGAGGCCGGGGTTTTTATTACCACATGCGTAACGCGCAGGGGATCAGCCGTTCTGGCGGATACCGGCCACCAGCCAAGGCTGGTTTTCGCCCTGTGGACGTTCCATGTTCCAGCTTTCGCTGAATACTTCGCCCTGGTCGAAACGCGAGGTCTTCGACACACCGCTGAAGGTCAGGGTGGCGATGGTCTTGTCGGCACGATCATCCACGCCGTCCAGTTGTACCTGCAGGTTGTCGATGTAGGTCGACTGGAAGCCGTCGCCCAGGTCCGCACGCTCACGCTTGAGGAAGTCGAGCATTTGCGGGGTCACGAACTCGGCGATCTTGTCCATTTCGTTGGCGTCCCAGTGCTGCTGCAGCGACTGGAAGTGGCTGCGCGCAGCGGCAAGGAAGTTCTGCTCGTTGAACCAGGCCGGCGCGTTGATCACCGGACGAGCGGCAACCGGTGCGGCCGAACCACCGAAGATCGAACCCATGGCAGCAGGCTTCTGCTCGAACACTTCACGCTGCATCGGCGCGCCGGCCGGAGCCAGATGCTCCTGCTGCTTGCGTCGACGAGCGGCGATGAAGCGGAAGATCACGAACGCGATCACGGCCATGATCAGGATGTCGAAGATCTGCATGCCCTGGAAGCCGCCGCCCATGAACATGGACGCCAACAGGCCACCGGCGGCGATACCGGCCAGAGGGCCGAGCCATTTCGAAGCGCCACCGGCCTTGGCCGCTGCACCGGCAGCGCCGGCAGCACCAGCGGTCGCTGCTGCGCCGCCCATGCCTGGGGAAGAAGGAGCCATCTGGCTGGTCTGGTGCGTCGGCGCAGCGCCGGCGCTTTTGCCACCACCAAAGCGCTTGGCGTTGGCGTCGAGGCTCATCGTCAGGCCGATGCACAACGCCATGGCGATGCTAAGAAAACGTTTCATAAAGGGAATTCCCGTTTGTGGAGACACGCGCGCCATGTTGCACAGCTGAAGTGTTACTGGCTAGCGAGAGAGTGTTTCGGGCTTTTGCCTGACAGGTTACGTTCAGCTCCGTCGAAGCAATAAGGCCATGTACTTTTGTCTGTAGGAAAATGGGATAGGTTCAGCGGGAAACCTGCTTATCGACGCAACGTCAACAGCACCACACCGGCGGTGATCAGGCCGATGCCGCCCCATTGGCGCAGGTCGAGTTTCTCGCCCAGCAGGATCACGCCGAGCACCGCCACCAGCACCACGCTGAGTTTGTCCACTGGCGCGACCAGCGAGGCCGGGCCGACCTTCAGCGCGCGGAAGTAGCACAGCCACGACGCGCCGGTACCCAGACCGGACAACAGCAGGAACAGGTAGCTCTTGGCGGAAATTGATCCCAGTGACTGATATTGGCCCGTTGCGTACAAAATCAAGGCCAGACTGACCAGGACCACAATGGTGCGCAGCAGGGTTGCGAAGTCGGAGTTGACGTTTTCGATGCCGATCTTGGCGAAGATTGCCGTCAGCGCGGCGAAAGTCGCCGAGAGCAGGGCCCAGAATGTCCAGGAAGAGAAGAAGCCTGAGCCCATGGCAATATCCTTAAAGATGAGCCGACACAAAGCCTTGTAGGAGTGAGCCTGCTCGCGATGAGGGCGTGTCAGACAATAAATATATTGAATGATAAATCGCTATCGCGAGCAGGCTCACTCCTACAGAAGCAATCGAGCAAGGTGTTAAATGGCTTCCAGCTTCGCGTAGCCGAGCATCAGCCACTTGCTGCCTTCGCTGAAATTCACCTGCACCCGCGCCTGCGCACCGGCACCTTCGAAGTTCAAAATCACGCCGTCGCCGAAGATCGAGTGACGTACCGCCTGACCCAGGCTGAAGCCGGTTTCCGGAATCTCGCTGCCGCTGAACAGGTTGCTGCCGCTCATCGACTGATTGCCGCCGAACGGTCGGCTGACGCTGTTCGACAGGCGCACTTCCTGAATCAGACCCTTCGGCACTTCCCGTACGAAACGCGAGACCTTGTTGTAGGTTTCGCTGCCGTACAGGCGCCGGGTTTCAGCATAGGTCATCACCAGATTCTGCATGGCCCGGGTGATGCCGACGTAGGCCAGACGCCGCTCTTCCTCAAGGCGCCCCGGTTCTTCCAGGCTCATCTTGTGCGGGAACAGGCCTTCTTCCATGCCCACCAGGAACACGTAAGGGAATTCCAGGCCTTTGGCGCTGTGCAGGGTCATCAGCTGAATGCTGTCTTCGTGCTCGTCGGCTTGAGTGTCGCCGGCTTCCAGCGATGCGTGGCCGAGGAACGCCGCCAGGGGCGTCAGCTCTTCGTCTTCTTCGGTGTTTTCGAAGTTGCGCGCGGCGCTGACCAGTTCCTCAAGGTTTTCCACCCGGGCCTGGCCTTTCTCGCCTTTTTCCGCTTCGTGATAGGCGATCAGTCCCGATTGCTCGATGACGGTCTGGGTCATCAGGTGCAGCGGCATTTCCATGCACTTGGCGGCGAGATTTTCGATCAGCTCGATAAACGCACCCAGCGCACCGGCAGCACGACCGGTCAGGCCTTTATTGGCGACCAGTTGGCGCATCGCTTCCCACATCGACACATCGCTGTGGCGTGCATGGTCGCGGATCGCTTCGACGGTTTTCTCGCCAATGCCACGGGCCGGGACGTTGATCACCCGCTCCAGCGCCGCGTCGTTGCCGCGACCTTCGAGCAAGCGCAGGTAGGCCATGGCGTTCTTGATTTCCGCGCGCTCGAAGAAGCGTTGGCCGCCATAAATGCGGTACGGGATGCGCTCGCGCAGCAAGGCTTCTTCGAGAACGCGCGATTGGGCGTTGGAGCGGTAGAGAATCGCGATATCGCTACGGGCCAGGCCGGTTTTCAGCGCGCTTTCGATGGTTTCGACAACGTAGCGTGCTTCGTCGTGTTCGTTGAACGCGGCGTACAGATTGATCGCTTCACCGTCGCCACCGTCGGTCCACAGCTCTTTGCCGAGGCGTCCGGTGTTGTTGGCGATCAAGGCGTTGGCCGCTTTGAGGATGCCGGCGGTGGAGCGGTAGTTCTGCTCCAGGCGAATGGTCACCGAATCCGGGAAGTCGGAGGAGTACTGATGAATGTTCTCGATTTTCGCCCCGCGCCAGCCGTAGATCGACTGGTCGTCGTCGCCGACCACCATCAGGCTGTCGCCGCCCTTGCCCAGCAGACGCAACCAGGCGTACTGCACGGCGTTGGTGTCCTGGAACTCGTCCACCAGAATGTGCCGGAAGCGCTTCTGATAGTGCGCCAGCAGGCCCGGGTGATCGCGCCACAAATCGAGGGCGCGCAGCAGCAGTTCGGAGAAGTCGATGACGCCGGCCCGCTGGCAGGCCGCCTCGTAAGCTTCGTAAATGCCGCGCATGGTCGCCAGGTACAAGTCGCCGCTGGCCTGAATGTGTTGCGGACGCAGACCTTCGTCTTTCTGCCCGTTGATGAACCACTGCGCCTGACGGGCTGGCCAGCGTTGCTCGTCCAGCCCCAGCTCACGGATCACCCGCTTGACCAGCCGTTGCTGGTCGTCGCTGTCGAGAATCTGGAAAGTCTGGCTCAAGCCCGCTTCCTGCCAGTGCGCCCGCAGCAGGCGGTGCGCCAGGCCGTGGAAGGTGCCGACCCACATGCCGGCCGGGTTGATGCCCAGCAACTGCTCGATGCGATGGCGCATCTCGGCAGCGGCCTTGTTGGTGAAGGTCACCGACAGAATGGAGTGGGGCGAGGCGTTTTCGACCTGGATCAACCAGGCGATACGGTGCACCAGCACTCGGGTTTTACCGGAACCGGCACCGGCCAGGACCAACTGACGGCCAACGGGGGCTGCTACGGCCTGGCGTTGGGCATCGTTGAGGGAGTTCAGCAGAAGGGAGAGATCATCGCGCATCGGGGCATTCTAGGGTGCGCCGCAGGCCCGGGCAAACCGAGCTTTGCATTAGCCGATGAAAGTGCCGCCGATGACGACCGGTCGGTCACTGGCTACAGGCTTCGGCCCGCCTCACTCTGCGGGTTTTGCCGGTGATCGGGCGGGGGAAAGTTTCGTTCAAATTATGATCTGGAGCAGTTTGGCAACGGGATCGGCTTGTGTATGCTCCGTCCACGTTTCGGGCCCATGCTCACTCTTATAAGAACAACAACATTGCACAAGACCCTCAGCTCAGACCTGTCGGGCCCCTCTGTGGAACCCCGGGTCATCCGCAAGCATTACGCCATCGAAATGGCGGTTGAACGCACGCGCCTGCTGTATCAGGGCTCGCTGCTGCCGACGATGTTCATGTTGCTCAATGGCCTGGTCTGCGCCGCTTTGCTCTGGAGCCCGCAGCGCTATTTCGTGGTCAGCATCTGGCTGGTCTGGTTGTTGTCGCTGGTGGCGCTACGGGTGATACAGGTTGCGGCGTTCGATTCGGCGATCCCGGACCGTCAGGCCCAGCCGATCTGGTTCCGCATGTTCCTGCTCGGCTCGACCATGACCGGTCTGACCCTGGCTGGCGCCGGCATCGCGCTGGTGCCCGCCGACAACTTCATGCAGCAAGCCTGGGTGTTCGGCCTGATCGGTGCCGCGACGCTATCGGCCAGCGTCGCCTATGCCGTCAGCCTGCCAGCGTTTCTGTCCTTTACCTTGCCGTGCCTGCTGCCGGCGATCGGCTACCTGTTCTGGGGCGGTGATGAACAGGCACGTGGTTGGGGCTGGCTCGGGCTGATTCTGCTCGGTTCGCTGAGCGTGGTGGCCTGGCAGGTCAATCGACTGATTGATCGCAGCTTGCTGCGGCGCTTTCAGAACCAGCACCTGATCGAACATCTGCAGCAAGCGCAGAACCGCAGCGAGCAGCTCAATCAGGCGCTGGCCAAGGAGATCGAACAGCGGCGTTGTGCCGAAGGCCAATTGCGTGAGGCGCAGGTCGAGCTGGAAGATCGCGTGGCCCAGCGCAGCCGTGAACTGGACGTGGCCAATCAGGCGCTGAGCAAAAGCGAAGCCCGGCTGGCCCTGGCGTTGAAGGCCAGTGAGCTGGGGCTGTGGGACTGGAACCTGCAGACCGACGAAGTCCACCATACGCAGATTCAGGAACTGTTCGGTCTCGCGCCGGAATACGTCACGGCGATCCTGCGCGACCTCAAGCCGCGCCTGCACCCCGAGGATGTGCCGTCGCTCAAGCAGGCGCTGATCGAGCACCTGAAGGGCCGCACAGAGGATTATCAGATCGAATACCGCGTGCGTCACGGCGACGGTCATTGGGTGTGGATCGAAGACCGCGGCCGCGCGGTGGAGCGCAGCGATAGCGGGCAGGTGATCCGCATGGTCGGTACCCGGCGCGACATCAGCGTGAGCAAAAGCCTCGAAGAACAACAGCGACTGGCGGCCACGGTGTTCGAAGCGGCCAGCGAAGGCATCGTCATTCTTGATCCGAACTACGCCTTGATTGCGGTCAATCAGGCGTTCAGCCGGGTCACCGGTTATGACATCGAAGACATGCTCGGGCGCAACGTCGTCGAACTGCCGTGCAGTCGTGATGCGCGGCGACATTACGTTTCGATCCGCCACGCGCTGGAGCAGCACGGCAGTTGGCAGGGCGAACTGGTGGAAACCCGCAAGAACGGCGAGCTGTATCCGCAGTGGCTGCAACTCAACGCAGTGCGCGACAGTCGGGGAAAAGTGAGTCATATCGTCGGCTTCTTCGCCGATCTGTCCGCACGGCGCGAATCCGAAGAGCGCATGCGCTTCCTGACGCATTACGATGAGCTGACCGGGCTGGCGAACCGCTCGCTGTTCCGCGAACGCCTGCACGAAGCCCATCAGCGCGTGCGTCAGGGCGGGCGCCGCAGTCTGGCGCTGCTGCACATCAACCTGGATCGCTTCAAG
This sequence comes from Pseudomonas sp. NPDC088414, assembly GCF_044753325.1. Classification (NCBI taxonomy): domain Bacteria; kingdom Pseudomonadati; phylum Pseudomonadota; class Gammaproteobacteria; order Pseudomonadales; family Pseudomonadaceae; genus Pseudomonas; species Pseudomonas sp. NPDC088414. The sequence continues at coordinate 60,353 of NZ_JBIVMY010000014.1, forward strand.
CTGCTCAATGATAGTCTCGGTCACGAGGTGGCGGATCAGTTGCTGCAGAAAATGGCCCGACGTCTGGTCAACGCCTTGCCGGAGGCCGACACCATTGCTCGACTGTCTGGTGATGAGTTTGCGGTGCTGTTCGATGCCTACGGCAACCTGTCGAGCCTGGCGCGGGTCGCCACGCGGCTGTCGAGCAAGCTGCGTCTGCCGCTGACGGTCGAAGGGCATGAACTGGTGGTCAGCGCCTCGATGGGCATCAGCATGCTGCCGGACAACGCCCGGGAAATCTCTGCGCTGGTCAGTCAATCGAACATGGCGATGCAGCACGCCAAGCATCTGGGCGGCAACAATTTCCAGTTCTACACCGACAGCCTGCAGGCCAGCACCCTTGAGCGCCTGCAACTGGAAAACCAACTGCGCAAAGCCATCGAAGACAAGCAGCTCAAGGTGTTCTACCAGCCGAAGCTGTGTCTGCAAACCGGGCGCCTGAATGCGGCGGAGGCGCTGGTGCGCTGGGATCATCCGACCATGGGCCGGGTGCCGCCGGGGGACTTTATCGGTCTGGCCGAGGAAACCGGGCTGATCGGGCCGATCGGCGAATTCGTGCTGCGCCAGGCTTGCTGGCAGGCGTGCGAATGGCAACGGCAAGGGCTGGAGCCGATTCGGGTATCGGTAAATCTGTCGGTGCATCAACTGCGGCAGGGCAAACTGGTCAGTCTGGTGCGCCAGGTGCTGGAGGAAACCGGGCTGGCGCCGCACTACCTCGAACTGGAACTCACCGAGAGCCAGTTGCTCGACAGCGTCGAACACATCATCGCGACCTTCCAGCAGTTGCGCGACTTGGGAGTAAAGCTGGCGATCGATGACTTCGGCACCGGCTATTCGTCGCTGAGTTACCTCAAACGGATTCCGGTGGATTACGTGAAGATCGATCAGGCGTTCATTCGCGGATTGGGGCAGGGCAGTGAGGATGCGGCGATCACTCGGGCGATCATCGCCATGGCTCACGGGCTGTCGTTGAAGGTGGTTGCAGAAGGTGTAGAGCGGCAGGAACAGCTGGAATTTTTGCGGGCCGAGTATTGCGACGAAGTGCAGGGGTATCTGATCAGTCGTCCGGTGGAAGCCGAGCGTCTGGCCGGGCTGTTGCGTGAACAGGGAAATCCGCTTTAGGGCTACATGCACCCCATCGCGCCTGATACGGGGACATGGAGTTACGCATTGAGCAGGCAAAAAGCCAATTCATGTAGTATAACTACAAGCGTGCTACATCCTTGCCCATAAGAAGAGTCCAGCCCCTTGAATCTGCTGCAACACATTGCCCAGTCACGTCACCTGTTACGCAAGTCGGAGCTCAAGGTCGCCGACCACGTGCTGCTTGACCCTGCGGCGGTGATGCACAGTTCCATGGCCGATCTGGCCCACAGTGTCGGTATCAGCGAGCCGACCATCGTGCGTTTCTGCCGGGCCATTGGCTGTTCCGGCTTTCAGGATCTCAAACTCAAACTGGCGCAAAGCCTGGCCGCCGGTGCCAGCTTCGGCCAGTTCGCGATCCACGAAGACGACTCGGTCGCCGACTACAGCCTGAAGATTTTCGACACCACATTGCACACCCTGATGGAGGTTCGCGAGAAGCTCGATCCGGTGGAATTGCAGCGCGCGGTGACGCTGATGTCCCAGGCGCAGCGCGTCGAGTTCTACGGCTTTGGTGCATCAGGCGCGGTGGCGGCGGATGCGCAGCACAAGTTCTTCCGTTTGCTGCTGACGGCGGCGGCGTACTCCGACCCGCACATGCAGGCGATGTCGGCAGTGACGTTGAAGCCGACCGACGTGGCGATCTGCATTTCCCAGTCCGGGCGCTCCAAGGACCTGCTGATCACCGCCAACCTCGTTCGCGAGAGCGGCGCTTCGCTGATCACCTTGTGCCCGAGCCAGACACCGCTGGCTGAGCTGTCGACCGTCAACCTGGCGATCGATGTGCACGAAGACACCGAAATCTACACGCCGCTGACCTCGCGCATCGCGCACCTGGTGGTGATCGACGTGCTGGCAATGGGCGTGGCCATGGCGCGTGGGCCGAGTCTGGTCAATCACCTGAAGAGCGTGAAGCGTAGTCTGCGCAGCTTGCGGCTGTCGCCCAAGGCCGTGAAAGCCCTGGATGACTGAAGCCTGCTTTTGTGGCGAGGGAGCTTGCTCCCGATGGGGCGCGCAGCGGCCCTGAAAGGCCGGGCCTGCTTCGCAGTCCAGCGGGAGCAAGCTCCCTCGCCACAATGAAACGCAATCGGCAAAGTTTCATCGCACTGTCATCCTCGCGCAGCCAAACCGTCATCCCTCACGCCTATCGTGAAACTCCCGTACTCGCCTTGGGAGACTCGAAATGGCTCAGCCCTACGAAGAACGCAACAGCGCCGCGAAAACCCGTCGTCAGCAGGAAGACCAGCGCCGCATGGAATTCCGTCGCGCCATCGAAGATCGCTTCGAACTTCGTCAGCTTCAAAGCGAAATCAGCGATTTTCCCGAGGACGTTGAACTCAATTACTGGCAGGCCGCACCGGCAGCTTCCCGTCGAAGCGCTCAACCAGTGCGCTGATCTGCACCCGTTCGCTGCGGATAAACGCCAGGAAGGCGTGCGCCACCGGTGACAGGCGTTTGGCCTTGGCTTGCACCAGGCACCAGCTGCGAAACAGCGGCAACTCTTCGACCGGCAGCTCGACCAGGCCGCCGGTCGCCAGCTCCAGGTTCAGGGCGTGGCGCGTCAACAGCGCCAGGCCCAGACCCGCCACCACGCATTCACGCTGGGCTTCGGCCGAGGCCACTTCCTGGGTCTGGGTGAAGTGCACGCGTTTTTCCTTGAAGTATTCTTCGCACGCCAGGCGTGTGCCCGAACCCGGTTCGCGGATCAGCAGCGTGTAAGGTTCAAGATCCTGCAAACGCAGCGGCCCCATGTGTGCCAACGGATGGTCCGGGCGCGCCACGGCAACAATCGGATTGTTCAGAAACGGCAGAAATTCGAGGCCCATGTCCTGCGGCACCATCGACATGATCACCAGATCATCGCGGTTGTCCGAGAGGCGACGAATCACCTGGCCGCGGTTGACCACCGTCAGTTGCAAGTTCACTTCCGGGTGCTGGCGCTTGAAGGCGGCGAACAGGTGCGGCACGAAGTATTTGGCGCTGGATTCCACTGCCAGTTTCAACTGGCCCTGCAGCGAACCTTGCATGTCAGAAAGCTGCATGTCGAGGTTTTCCAGGCGCCCGAAAATGTCCCGACTGGCGCGCTGCAAGGCTTCGGCAGCCTCGGTCATGTAGAGTTTTTTGCCGACATAATCGAATAATGGCTGGCCGATCAGCTCTTCAAGCTGACGAATCTGTAGGCTGACGGCCGGTTGTGTGAGCGACATTTCATCGGCGGCGCGGCTGTAGGAGCGTAAATCACACACTTCGTTGAAGATCTGCAATTGACGTAATGTCATACGCATCAAGGACTTACGCATTTCTTATAGGCTCTGACGGCGGGCTGATGGTTTAACTATAAGTCTTTGCTTATGCCTGTCCCAATTTTTATTCATTTTTGTTAATCCCTTGCGGGCGCTAGTGTGGAGTCGCGACCAGATTGAAACATTTGGTCACGCGTCGACCTGGATCTAGCAGGTCGTGGTGCCACCGGCTCAAGGGAATTTCCAAGTGATAAAAAAGATCCTGATCGCCAACCGTGGTGAGATTGCCGTACGAATCGTGCGGGCGTGCGCCGAGATGGGCATTCGCTCGGTAGCGATTTTTTCTGACGCCGACCGCCATGCCTTGCATGTGAAGCGTGCGGACGAAGCCCACAGCATCGGTGCCGAGCCACTGGCCGGTTACCTCAACCCGCGCAAGCTGGTGAACCTGGCGGTGGAAACCGGTTGCGATGCATTGCATCCCGGTTACGGCTTCCTCTCGGAAAACGCTGAGCTGGCAGACATCTGCGCCGAACGCGGAATCAAATTCATTGGCCCGTCGGCGGAAGTCATTCGCCGCATGGGCGACAAGACCGAAGCCCGGCGCAGCATGATCAAGGCCGGCGTGCCGGTCACCCCGGGCACTGAAGGCAACGTGTCGGGTATCGAAGAAGCCCTGACCGAGGGCGACCGCATTGGTTACCCGGTGATGCTCAAGGCAACGTCCGGTGGCGGCGGTCGCGGTATCCGTCGCTGCAACAGTCGTGAAGAACTCGAACAGAATTTCCCCCGGGTGATCTCCGAAGCGACCAAGGCCTTCGGTTCGGCGGAAGTGTTCCTGGAAAAATGCATCGTCAATCCCAAGCACATCGAAGCGCAGATCCTTGGTGACAGCTTCGGCAACGTGGTGCACCTGTTCGAGCGTGACTGCTCGATTCAGCGCCGCAACCAGAAGCTGATCGAGATCGCCCCGAGCCCGCAACTGACCCCGGAACAGCGCGCCTACATCGGCGACCTGTCGGTGCGTGCGGCCAAGGCCGTGGGTTACGAGAACGCCGGCACCGTGGAGTTCCTGCTCGCCGAGGGCGAGGTGTACTTCATGGAGATGAACACCCGGGTGCAGGTGGAACACACCATCACCGAAGAAATCACCGGGATCGACATCGTTCGCGAGCAGATCCGCATCGCCTCAGGCCTGCCGCTGTCGGTGAAGCAGGAAGACATCCAGCACCGTGGTTTCGCGTTGCAGTTCCGCATCAACGCCGAAGACCCGAAGAACAACTTCCTGCCGAGCTTCGGCAAGATCACTCGTTACTATGCCCCCGGCGGCCCGGGCGTGCGCACCGACACAGCGATCTACACCGGCTACACCATTCCGCCGTTCTATGACTCGATGTGCCTGAAACTGGTGGTCTGGGCGTTGACCTGGGAAGAGGCGATGGACCGGGGTCTGCGGGCGCTGGACGACATGCGTCTGCAAGGCGTGAAAACCACCGCCGCGTACTACCAGGAAATCCTGCGCAACCCGGAATTCCGTAGCGGCCAGTTCAATACCAGCTTCGTGGAAAGCCATCCTGAACTGACCAACTACTCGATCAAGCGCAAACCCGAAGAGCTGGCCCTGGCCATCGCCGCCGCCATCGCCGCCCACGCAGGCCTGTGAGGAATACAACAATGTCCAAGAAGATCTTTGTCACCGATACCATCCTGCGCGACGCTCACCAATCGCTGCTCGCCACCCGCATGCGCACCGAAGACATGCTGCCGATCTGCGACAAGCTCGACAAAGTCGGCTACTGGTCTCTGGAGTGCTGGGGCGGCGCGACGTTCGACGCCTGCGTACGCTTTCTGAAAGAAGACCCATGGGAGCGCCTGCGTCAACTGCGCGCCGCGCTGCCCAACACCCGCCTGCAAATGCTCTTGCGTGGGCAGAACCTGCTGGGCTACCGCCATTACAGCGATGACGTGGTCAAAGCGTTCGTCGCCAAGGCCGCGGTCAATGGCATCGACGTGTTCCGCATCTTCGACGCAATGAACGACGTGCGTAACCTGCGCGTGGCGATCGAAGCAGTGAAGGCTGCCGGCAAACACGCTCAGGGCACCATCGCCTATACCACCAGCCCGGTGCACACCATCGACGCGTTTGTGGCGCAGGCCAAGCAGATGGAAGCCATGGGTTGCGACTCGGTGGCGATCAAGGACATGGCCGGTCTGCTGACACCGTACGCCACCGGCGAACTGGTTCGCGCACTGAAAGCCGAGCAGTCGCTGCCGGTGTTCATCCACTCTCACGACACCGCTGGCCTCGCTGCCATGTGCCAGCTCAAGGCCATTGAAAACGGCGCCGACCACATCGACACCGCCATCTCCAGCTTCGCCTCGGGCACCAGCCATCCGGGCACCGAGTCGATGGTCGCTGCGCTCAAGGGCACCGAGTACGACACCGGTCTGAACCTGGAGCTGCTGCAGGAAATCGGTCTGTACTTCTACGCCGTGCGCAAGAAGTACCACCAGTTCGAAAGCGAATTCACTGCCGTCGACACCCGTGTGCAAGTCAACCAGGTACCGGGCGGGATGATCTCCAACCTCGCCAACCAGTTGAAAGAGCAGGGCGCGTTGAATCGCATGGGCGAAGTGCTGGCGGAAATCCCGCGGGTGCGTGAAGACCTCGGCTTCCCGCCGCTGGTGACCCCCACTTCGCAGATCGTCGGCACTCAGGCGTTCTTCAACGTGCTGGCCGGCGAGCGCTACAAGACCATCACCAACGAAGTGAAGCTTTACCTGCAAGGCGGCTACGGCAAGGCGCCGGGCGTGGTCAACGAGAAGCTGCGTCGTCAGGCCATCGGCAGCGAAGAGGTGATCGACGTACGTCCGGCCGATCTGCTCAAGCCGGAAATGACCAAGCTGCGTGCCGACATCGGCGCACTGGCCAAGTCCGAAGAAGACGTACTGACTTTCGCCATGTTCCCGGACATCGGCCGCAAATTCCTCGAAGAGCGTGCCGCCGGCACCCTCGTTCCGGAAGTGCTGTTGCCGATCCCTGAGGCCGGTGGTGTGGCCAAGGCCGGCGGCGAAGGCGTGCCAACCGAGTTTGTCATCGATGTCCACGGCGAAACCTATCGCGTCGACATCACCGGTGTCGGTGTGAAGGCTGAAGGCAAGCGTCATTTCTACCTGTCCATCGACGGCATGCCGGAAGAAGTGGTGTTCGAGCCGCTCAACGAATTCGTCGGCGGCGGCAGCAGCAAACGCAAGCAAGCGTCGGCACCAGGCCACGTCAGCACCACCATGCCGGGCAACATCGTCGATGTGCTGGTCAAGGAAGGCGACACCGTCAAGGCTGGCCAGGCCGTGCTGATCACCGAAGCGATGAAGATGGAGACCGAAGTCCAGGCAGCGATTGCCGGCAAGGTCACCGCCATTCATGTGGCGAAGGGCGACCGGGTGAATCCGGGTGAAATCCTGATCGAGATCGAAGGCTGAGATAACTGCCGCGATTCAACGTTTTAAACCTCGGGGGGGCATGTGCTCCCCTTTTTTTTCGCCTGCAATTGACCGTCCTCTGTAGGAGCTGCCGCAGGCTGCGATCTTTTGACCTTCAAGAGCAAAGTCAAAAGATCGCAGCCTGCGGCAGCTCCTACACGAGCGTTGTATCAGAACTCCATTCGCCACTGGCCGGTCACGCCGTAGCTGCGGCTATCAGAGCCGGCGTCGCCGCTGATGCCGACGCCCAGGGTGTTGCGAGTGGACAGCGTCAGGTCCAGACCTGCATCCAGGGTAAAGAGGTTGCGATCCATCCCGGCACCGATCACCTCGAAGCTTTTGCCACCTTTGACCAGTTGCTGGCGCGTTGCGTTATCGAGCTCGCCGTAGGTGTGTTTCATGCTCGCGCTCAGGCGCGGCGTCAACTGCATGCCGTTGGTCAGGTGACTGGTTTTCGCCAGGCGTAGGCCGATGGTGCTGCTCGGGTTCGCCCGGGTTTGCCCCTGAACCTTGAGCGCCGCATCGCCACCTTTCTCGGTGTAACCATCACGCTGGTAGCGTTGATAACCGACGCTGGCGAACGGTTCGAAGCTGACGTTGCCACGACCGAGGTTGTAGCCGACTTCGGCAAACATCTGCTGGGTGCTGGCGTCATAGCGGCTTTTGAGCCTGTCGCTGAAACCCTCGAAGGCAACGCGACGTTTGCCGCTACCGTCATGACTGCCGTACGAGGCCCCCAGGCGCAGGGCAAACGGTCCGTCCTGCCGCAGCGCGTAGGCGCCGAGATGCCAGCTGTCGAGATCACCGTCAAACTGTTGGGCATCAAGCCGGGTTTGCGCTTTCGCCCCTATCAGGCCGACATGCCACTGTTCGTCGAATTGCCAGTCGGCCCCCAGGACCAAACCTTGGGTGGAGTGTTTGAGGGCACTGTCGTAATCACGATCGACCGTGCCGCCATGTCCCAGAGCTTGCAGCCAGACTCGCCCGGAACCATCAGCTTTGCGATTGTCCAGCTGATGCATCGCCGAGAGCATGCTGGTGCTGACCGGAGCGGCGCTGCTCAGTGTGGCTTTGGCGAGGTTGGCGTTGCTGCCGGCGGCAAGTTGTTCGAGTGCCAGGCTCGCCGTTGGTGTGCTGGCGTCAAGCAGGGCGCTGATGGCGATATTTGACTGCGCGGCAGGCGTTTCGGGCTGCACTGGTTGGGGCAATGTCCCAGGCTCTTGCGGTTGCTGCGGTTGCTGCGGTTGCTGCGGTTGCTGCGGTTGCTGCGGTTGCTGCGGTTGCTGCGGTTGCTGCGGTTGCTGCGGTTGCTGCGGTTGCTGTGGTGGAACGGAATTTCCTTCAAGGCTTTTTGCAAGTTTCTGAGCATTCGTGCTGTTTGCCAGATGCTCCAGAGGCCTGTCATGCAAAGGCTCAACCGGCATCCCTTGATCGGGTGTGCGATGTTCTCCATTGCTGGAAGAGCTGCCCGCCAATGGTTCGATGGCAGTTTGGGCTGGACTTGGACTGATAACTTCTTCAATCGTGGAGAGGCCGCCCGACTCGACGGGCGGCTTTGGCTTTGTTTTACGCGGCTTTTTGGGCTTGGCTTCTACTGCAGTTTCGACGACCGGAATCTCCGGTTGTTGGGCGATGGAAACGTTGCTCCATCCGATTGCCAGTGCAATCGCCACGGCGAGTTGGAGGGGGCGAAGCTGGTAGTGTCCGGGCATGAGTCGGGCCTCTCTGGATAGGAGACCACACTCTATTTTTGCTGCAAAAAATCCGATGTCGGCTGCTTCTCGCAGCCTTGCAGGCGACATCGGAGCTTCACCGTAGAAAAGGATCGCAAGACCTGCGATCGGTGTTTTTACTCGAACCCCGCGGGGCCTTTTCCTACACCAGATCCAGACGCCGCCGGCTGTTCAAGGATCAAAAACTCATCTGCCACTGCCCGATCAGTCCATGGTTGCGGCTGTTGCTGCCGATCTCGCCGTTATAGCCCAGCGCCAGGGAGTGTCGTGCCGAAATGCCCACATCCAGCCCTGCTTCAAGTACCAGGCTGTCGCGATCCAGCGCGCTGCCATCAACATTGAATGCCGTGCCGCCGACCACGAATGCCTGACGCGTCGAGCTGCTGACATCGCCGTAGGTGTGCTTCCAGCCTGCGGCCAAGCGCGGGGTCAGGCTCATGCCGTTGTCGAGGCTGCTCAGGTGCGCCAGGCGCAGGCCGAGGGTGCTGCTGAAGTTGTCCTGGGTCTGGCTGTCGACGTCCAGTGCGGCGGCACCTCCCTTTTCCTGGTAACGGTCGCGGTGGTAGCGCTGGTAGCCGAGGCTGGCGAACGGCTCGGCGCTGAGACGGCCGCTGCCCATGGCGTAGCCGAGTTCGGCGAAGGCTTGCTGGCTGTCGGCGTCGTAGTCGCCTTTGGGCCGATCACTGAAACCGTTGAACGCCACGGTGCGTTTGCTTTCGCCCTGATGGCCGCTGTACGCCGCGCCAAGGCGCAGAGAAAACGGGCCGCTCTGGCGCAGTGCGTAGACGCCGGCGTGCCAGCTCTCGACGTTGCCATCGACACCGGTCGCGTCCAGATCAGTCTTCGAATAACCACCGAGCACACCGAGGCGCCATTGCGGGTTCAGCGCCCAGTCGGCACCCAGCACGCTGCCCTTGGTGCGTTGCTCCAGGCCACTGTTGCCATGCTCGCCGTCGAGCTTGCCGTAGCCGCCGATGGCTTGCAGCCACAGGCGTCCGCGCGCATTCGGATCATTCAGATTGCGCGCCTCGGTCGGTACGCCATTGGCCGCCAGCACCGGTGTTTCGCGCTGATCGAGGCCGACCATCAATCCCGGGCCGCCACCCATCTGCTGCATCGCCGCAAGCATGCTGTTGCCGACCTGACTGCTGGCGCCGAGGGTAGCGCTGGTCAGGTTGGCATTGCTGGCGCCGGCCAGTTGCTCGATCGCCGCGCCAGCGGTGCTTTGGGTGGTGTTGAGCAAGGCGTTGTACAGCGCGTTGTTGTTGCCCATTGAAGCGAGGCTGCTGGCCGCGTTGCTGCCGTTGCCGGTTGCCGCGAATTGGCTGAAGGCCACGTCATTGCGGGTGTAGGTCAGATCGACCTGCGTCGGGGTGTAGGCCAGGGTGGGCGTGAGGAATGCGTAATCGCTGGTGACCTTGCCGAAGGTGCCGTTGACGCTGGCCGCTTGCAGCACGGTGTAATGGCTCTGCCACGGATAGGTGCCGCTGCCGGGATTCACCGCCAGGGTCGCACCGTTGAGAAAGGCAATGCCGCCGACCTGCACCGGGGCGCTGCTGCCGTCGGCGTTGACGCCGTAGGCAAGGGTCGATCCGCTGCCCATGTTCAAGTCATGCACGATGCTTGCGCGACCGAGGCCGGTGTCGGTACGCAGCGTACCGTTGACGTTGAGGCTGCCCACCGAGCCGCCACCGGCGTACACACCGCCGGCGTCTACCGTCAGGTTGCCGGCGATGCCGCCCTGATTGATCAGAGTGGCGCCATTGCGCACCGCACCGCCGTCGCTGAAATCGCCGTTGCCGGTGAGTGTCCACGCGCCTTGCCGGACTTCCAGCCATTCGAAATCGCGGCTGGCGCCGAAGCTGCCGCCCGCCGCGTCGTCCATCACCAACCGGTCGTAGCCGCTGCCGCCATCGACCACGCCGACGAAACGACTGCCATTGCGCAGGGTCAGGTTGTCATTGCCGCCGCCCAGGTCCAGCGCCAGACCGTTGCTGCCACTGATAGTGCCGCCGTTGATCACGGTGTCGGCGAACTCGCCGACGAATTTCACGCCGAAGCCGTCGAGGCCTCGAATGGTGCCGTAGTTCTCCAGAGTGGTCGCCGCCAGCCCTGAACCGCCGCTGCCGTCGTCCACCAGAATGGCGCTGTTGGCGCCGCTGATCAGTGCGCCATTGGCGTTGAGAATATAGCCGCCGCCGAGGGCGATGCCCTCACTGCCGTTGGCGAACCCGCCCTTGTCCACGCCCCCGGCGCCGACGCCTTGGATGGTGCCGTAGTTTTCGATGTGAGCGATTTTGTCGATGTCCACGCCGTCGCCATCACCGTTCGCCTGCAGTCCAGAGTAGGCGCCGGTAATGGTGCCGTGGTTGATCACCGTGCCGTCGCCGTCGGAGCCGAACCCGGAACCGTTGCGCCCGGTGATTTGCCCATAGTTGACCAGCGTCGCCCCCAGGTCAGTGGTGATGCCATGGCGGCCGCCGGAAATCACTCCGTAGTTGGTCACGCTGACACCGCTGGCTGAGTCGATGTCGATACCGTCGAATTTCTCGTCGGCGTTGTGCGAGTCACCGGTGGAGATTTCGCCGTAGTTGGTGATGCTCGCGTTGGCGCCGGTCTTCATGCCGTCGCTGGCATCGCCGCGAATCAGCCCACCTGCGCGGTTGATGATGCTGGTCCTGACCCCGTCGCTGCGCAGGGCATCGAGGTCCAGACCCTGGCCGGTGGTGGAGCGAATCACGCCGCTGTTGTCGATCAACAGGCTGCCGCTGACGAAATTGCTGTCGATACGCAGCGTGTCGTTGGCACCGAGAATCTGCCCGCCGCTGCGGTTGTAGATCGTGTAATTACGCGCCTTGGTTTCGTCACCACTGCTGTCGATGGCCCGGCCCCCGGTCGAAACGATTTTCCCCGCGTTATCGATGACCACACCGACGCCGCTGGTCTGATCCTTCAGGCTCACTGCCTTGCCGCTGCTGGTGATGTTGCCCGGTGCCGAAATCGTCAGCGTGTCGCTGCCGCCAAGGGTTTGCGAAGCTGTAGTGGCGCTGTCGATCTGCACGGTTTTGCCGTGGGCGGTGCCAGCGGTGATCAGCAGAACGGCGGCGAGGGACAAGCGCTGCGGCGGGAAGGTCATAAGTGAACGGCCTTTTGTTATAAGCGGGCCGTCCTGTATAGCGAAGGGTTTTTACAGAATGATGTATTGAGCCCTGTCTGCATTATTTTGCGGATTGGCTGCATGGGAAGCGGTTGAATCTGCATTTTGTTGCAGATTTAATTTCTCTGCCGACTGATGGAATGCACTATATTGCATCTTCTATCAAAGCTAGCCATGTAGAAATGCATTTAAATGCAGGTGAAAGGCATGTACCAGCTGACATTGCAAATATATACGGCCAGTGAATGGCACGACGCCATGGTGCTGAGCTTCGATGATCCCGAAAAGGGTTTTGAAAGTCGCTGCAGTTTTGGTTACGAAGCGGCATACCTTGTCGAAAATATTGACGCCATAGGGTCGCCGTTTTCGCAGGCAGTCAGTGCGCTGTACCCTCTGGACTGGGAAGGTCGGCGCTCCGGCACGCCAGCCTTTGTGCACGACATCGCTCCTGCAGGCGCGGCCAAGCGGTTTTTGCTTGCGCGACTGGGGCAAGAAAAGCCGGCCGATATCAATGCCGATCTATATCTGCTTGGCCGTAGCACTCCCGCTCCTATCGGCAACATGCGAATCAAAGAGTCGGCCGAGGCCGTAGATGAGCGTAAGCCCATCGGATTCAAGCGTGAGGATGTCATTCATCGCGATAACCGTTTTCTTGAATACGCCTACGAACTGGGTGCGGCGATTAGCGGTGCTACGGGCGCTGGTGGCGAAGCACCGAAGCTGTTGTTGGCCGAGAACAAGGCCGGTCTTCTGTACCCCGATGCAGTATTGGGCGACGAAGAAGTCCGACAGCACTGGTTTGTGAAGTTTTCCAGAAACCGGGGAGGTCTGACTGATCAGGACATCCTGCGAAGCGAATTTCATTACTACAGGGCGCTTCAGAAACTGGGTATCGAAACGATCGCGGTCGAGGGCCTGGCGCTGGAAGAGTCGAACAAGCCAAGTTTGTGGATGCAGCGCTTCGATCGCAGAGTGGATGACGGATGCGTGTCGCGTCTTGCCGTCGAGTCGATCTATTCCCTGGCCCAAGTGACGATACCGGGAAGCGCGATGAATCATATGGAGGTTATCCGCATGCTGGCCGGGCTCTGGCGTAAAGCGGGGCAAGCAAGTCAGGTACCTGATCTCGTAGCTGATTACTTGCGTAGGGACTTGATCAACAAGATCCTCGGTAACTCGGATAACCATGGTCGAAACACCGCAATTATCCGTCAGGCAAATACATTTCGCCTCGCACCGATTTACGACCTGGCCCCCATGGTCATGGACGACGAAGGTGTGACCCGTACGACCAAATGGCCAAAAGATCTGGAAAGGGCGGGAGACGTCGACTGGCTGGGAGTTTGCCGCGCATTGGCGGATATCGTCGAACCGGACGAGCCAATGGCGGCGCTATCTGATGCGTCCGTCCTTTTCGAACGGCTGCGCGAAGACGCACGACACCTGGCTGCGCTGCCGGACATTCTGACTGCCAGCGGTTTGCCTGACAGAACCATGAACCATCCGGGCGTTCATCTGAAAAATCTGGAGCAGCGTTTGAAAGAGTGGGATATGAAATGAGCATGACGGTTGCCGAGCGCACTGTGCTCATCGAAAACATTCAGGAAGCGCTGACTCAAGGGACACTGGAGATCGGCGAAGCCGTTCGCCGTTTGCGGGTGGAAGTCACCGGGCTGCATCAAGCCCAGTTCGCGAAGATGTGCAAAATCTCGGTCCGCACGCTGGTGCATATCGAGCATGGTGAAGGTAACCAGACGCTGAAGTCGCTGAACGCGGTATTTGGTCCGTTCGGGATGAAGATGGGTGTTGTAAAAATCCGCCGTGATATTGGTTGAAGATCAAAAGATCGCAGCCTGCGACAGCTCCTACATGGGATTGATGTTCACCCTGCAGGAGCTGCCGAAGGCTGCGATCTTTTGCTTTGGCGATTTAACTACGGCACTCGACCAAACCTTTCACCTGCCCGGTCGGCGTCTGGTTGGCATCGCTCAACCACTGCTCGAACCCTGCGGCAATTGCCGGCCACTCCGAATCCAGGATCGAATACCACGCGGTATCGCGGTTCTGCCCTTTGACCACCATGTGCTGGCGGAACACGCCTTCGAAGCTGAAGCCCAGGCGTTCGGCGGCGTATTTGGAGCGGGCGTTGCCGTTGTTGCATTTCCACTCCAGGCGACGGTAGCCCTGTTCGAAGGCGTATTTGGCCAACAGGTAAACCGCTTCGGTACTCTTCGGTGAACGTTGCATCGGCGCACCGAAGGTGACGTGGCCGATCTCGATGCGCCCCTGCGCCGGGACGATCGACATCAGGCTGAGGATGCCTTGCACCTGGCCTGTGGCGCGGTCGATCACGCTGAAGAAATATGGATCGCTGCTGGCCGCATGATTGTTCAGCCAGTCATTGAAAACGCTGCGCTCGGGGAACGGCCCATAGGGCAAGTAATCCCACAGCTTCGGGTCGGCGCCGGGGCCTTCGAGGGCATTGAACAGATCGTCGCCGTGGCGTGCCGGATCGAGTCGTTCCAGACGGATGAAACGGCCTTCGAGCAAGGTCGCGGTGGGGGCGGGGACGCCTTTCCAGTCGGCAAGTGAAGTGGTCATGTACGCGGCTCCTTAAATGGCTTTGCGAAACTGGATGAATCCCGGGCGCTCGGCGATGCGCTCGTAGAGCTGGATCGCGGTGGCATTGGTTTCGTGGGTCAGCCAATGCACCTTGCAGCAACCGTCGGCCTTGGCGGTGGCGTAGACGTGTTCGATCAGCAGGCGACCGACGCCGGTGCCACGGGTCTCCGGTGCCACCAGCAGGTCCTGCAGGTAACAGGAGTTTTCGATGCTCCAATTCGAGCGGTGATAGATGAAATGCACCATGCCCACTGCTTTACCGTCGGCCCAGGCGAGGGCGGCGTGGGTCGGTTCGCCTGGATCGAGGAAACGTTGCCAGGTGCTGTGCGTGACGGCGTCCGGCAACTCGCTGCTGTAAAAGCGCAGGTAGGCCTGCCACAACGGCAACCAGGCGGCGTGATCACCGGCGGTCACCGGGCGGATCTGGATCTGACTCATGCTGATTTCCTTAACGCATCAAGTGGGCGAGGGTCTGGTCATTGATGTCGGGGCTGGCAGTCAGGCCTTCGCGCACGCCGGCTATGTCTTCGGCGCTGCGGTTCTGGCTGAGCTTGCGCTTGCCTTCGAGGCGGTCGATGGGAATGGCGAAACCGACGATGGCCTTGAGCATGCCGTCGATGTAGTCGGCCGGCGCGTCGTCGACTTTCCACGGTTGCGCGCGACCGGCTTCATGGCGATCAGTCAGCGTGCTGACGATGTCGAGCAGGCGCCCGCCGTCGCTGAAGGTTTCGGCGTGACCGTAGGCGTGCACGGCGACGTAGTTCCAGGTCGGCACGACTTTGCCGTGCTCGGCCTTGCTCGGGTAAAAGCCCGGGCTGACGTAGGCGTCGGGGCCGGCAAAAATCAGCATCGCTTCAGCGCCGTCGCGCAGGTCTTTCCACTGCGGATTGGCTTTGGCCAGGTGCCCGTACAGCGTGCCGTTCGGGCCTTGTTCGCGGTGCAGCAGCACCGGCACATGGCTGGCTTGCAGACCGTTTTCACCGTTACTCACCAGAATCGCGAGACGGCTGGACAGGATCAGTTCGTGCAGTTGCGACAGTTCGTCGATGGCAAAGGCGCGGGGCGTGTACATGGAGAGATTTTCCTTGGCGAATGCCTGCATCCTAGGCAGGCTATTGGTCTGTTGTAAGAGCCATTGATGAGCAATTTCATAGGTCCATTGCCATGCCCGAATCGCCCACGCTGTCCATGCCGTTCAATCCGGCCGGTATTGCGCTTGACCGCCGTCAGGGTTTGAGCCGCCAGCTCTACCAAGCGCTGCGTCTGCGCGTGCTGGACGGGCGTCTGGCCAGTGGCACACGGCTGCCGGCCAGCCGTGATCTGGCGGCGGCGTTGGCGATTTCCCGCAACAGCGTGGTGCGCGCCTACGATCAGTTGTACGCCGAAGGCTTCATCGAAGGCCGGGTCGGGGACGGCACCTATGTCGCCCAATTGCCGCAAAGTGCATTGCCCACGAAAAAACTATCCACAAAAGTATCCACAGGGTTTTCAACAGGCTTACCCACAGCCTTATCCACAAATTGGCTGGATTTACCTGTGATTTCATCCAGTCAGGTTATCCACAGCGGTGCTGTGCAGCGCCTGGAAAACAACCATTTATCGTTGCCCCCCAGTGGTCCGCCGAAGGCGTTCAGGGTCGGTGTTCCGGCCTTCGATCTGTTCCCGTTCGAGGTCTGGGCCAAGCTCAACGCGGCTTTCTGGCGCAAACCCGATCTGCAGCAATTGTGTTACGGCGATCCGGCCGGAGATCAGCGCCTGCGTGGATTGATCGCTGCGTATTTGCGCAGCTCACGCGGCATGCAATGCACCGCTGAGCAAATTGTGATCACCAGTGGCGCGCAGCAGGGCATCAGCCTTTGTGCACAGCTGCTGGTGGAGCCGGGCGCTGCGGTGGGCATCGAGAATCCGGGATACCGCGCGGCTGGCCATGCCTTTGCGGTGGCCGGCGGCCGGTTGCACGGGGTACCTGTGGATCAGGACGGCATTGATTGCACAGCGCTGGGGCAAATTGCCGACTGCCGGCTGGCCTATGTCACACCTTCCCACCAGTACCCGACCGGCGTGGTCATGAGCCTCGCCCGTCGGCTTGAGCTGCTGGCCTGGGCCGAGCGCAGCCAGGGCTGGATCATCGAAGACGATTACGACGGCGAGTACCGTTACAGCGGCGCACCGCTGGCTCCGTTGGCAGCGCTGGATCGTCAGGGCCGGGTGCTCTACGTCGGGACGTTCGGCAAGGTCGCTTTTCCTGCGTTGCGTCTGGGCTATCTGGTATTGCCGACGGGACTGGTGCAAGCCTTCGCGCGGCGCCGCGCGGTGGACGTGCGGCATTCGGAAGTCAGTACCCAGGCGGTGATGGCCGAATTCATGGCGGCCGGACATTTTCAACGGCATATCCGGCGCATGCGGCGCGCCGCCCTGAGTCGGCGCAACTGCCTGCTGGCGCATTGGCCGGACAACGTCGAGGGCGTCGCAGGCCTGCCCGCCGTGGCTGCCGGGTTGCACCTGACGGTCGCAGTGGACAACGTTGCCCGCGAGCGTGAGCTGATCGCCAAAGCCGAAAGTGTCGGGGTCGAGGTCAATGGCCTGAGCAGCTATTGGCTACCCGACTCCCAAACCCCGGCGGATCAGCGCGCCGGTCTGGTGCTGGGATTTGCCGCCGTGCCGGAGGTCGATATCCAGGGCGCTCTGGCACGGCTCCGCAGCGTCTGGTGCGACTGAGCGTCAGCTTTCGTCGGCTCCCGCATGGCGTGGGTGAAGGAACAGATCCCGCACCGCCGGACGAGTGATCCGGCGCAGCACGTTATCCACGGCATCGAAGCTGTCCAGTTCCTGGCGCACTTTCGCTGGCAGCTCCTGCAAAAAGCCATCGGCAACCTTTAGGTGAGCAGCCGTGAAGCGGTCGCTCGGATCGGTCAGCGTGTCGTAATGAAAGTGCGCGACCCACAACGGTTGGTCGTTGCGCGTCTTGTCGAGGATCCGGTACTCCTGAAAGAAGTCCTTGCGCTGCCGGGTGCGGATGCGTCCGCGCGGGTCTTTGACGATTTGCACCAGATGGTGTTCGTGCAGCCATTTCAGATAGCTCTCCCGGGGTTTGCGCGCGGTGAGCATGCTGCCGTAGACGTTGATGCCTTCACGACGCAGGCGGGCAGCGGCTTCTCGCAAGTCGGTCGTCAGTCTGCCGACTGGAAATTCAGCGCTTTTTCGGACAAGTATTGCCTGAACGTTTACCGCTGCCTGATCGAAACGGGTTGCCTGTTGATCGAACAGATCCTGCATGTCGGCCGGGATGCGCGAAGGCCGCTGCGCATCGGTGCGCAGGCGTTTGATGAAGGCGTCCAGTTCCGCGACCAGGGTCATCGCATTGCCGATCATCTGCGCATCGTCCAGCGTCGGGACGACGGCGGGGCGCTTGATGACGGAGCGGATCACCGGCATGTCTTCCGTCGCCTGGGGTTTGTCAGGGGACGCTGCCCGTGGTGTTTCGATGATGCGCGGCCGTGACTTGCTCACCTTGCCGACCCCGCGCGATGTCGACGGTGCCGGATCGAGTCTGGCCATGGCTGCGGTGGGAACCTCTTCCGGTTCCGGCAGGGCGATCAGCAGACGCTTGCGGGCCAACTGGTGAAAGTCTTCGACCAATTGCTGAACCCGCTGGAAGCGGTTCACTTCAAGTTGCGCGGAGGCGCTGGCCAACACCTCCTGCAAGCGGCGCTGGGCATCGGCCAGACGGTCGACCACGGCGCTCAGTTGCTCGACATCCAGTGCCCGGCTGTTGCGCCGTTCCACCAGCAGATGGCCGGCCTCGGCAGCCCCCTCGAACACCGGAACGATCAGCTGCCGCAGTGGATCGAGGACGCTGTCCGGTGCGTCGCGCAGCGACAGCTCGGTGGACATGCCGATTTCATTGGCGTGCAAATCGCGACGGGTGAACGAGGGCATCAGTCTGCGCAGCTCAGTCGCCACTTTGCGGGTTGCGCCGGTATGTTGGTCGAGTCTTTCCAGCGAGGTGTGCAACTGCGCAAGGCGCTCGACCATCTCGTCACTGACGGCGATGGCTTGGCGTGCGGCCTGCATCTGAGTCGCCCGCGAGCGGGTTTCTGGTGGTTCCGAGGTGCTCAGCTGCGGCGCGACGATGCGCGCGTATTCGCGCAACTTCATGCGCATCCAGCCGCTGAGATAGCGATGCTGTTCGACCGAGAAACGCATCAGTTGCGACTGGTAGAACACCCCGGCACCACCGGCCTCCCGCCACTTTTCCAGATCCTGCAGAGCCTGACCGTAGGCACTGGCCAGTTCGTCGGCCTTAGCGATGTACGCGATCACGGCAGCTTCGGACACAGGCTCCGCCGGATCGCTGTTCTCCAATGGTTGCAAGGCTTCGTCGAGGCTGGCCTTGCGCCGGGCTTCCTGTTCGATGAACCGGTGCAATGCAGCCCATGCCTCATCCTTGCGGGTGGCGCGCTCACGCCGCAGGGCCTCGATCCTTCCGGTCGGGCCGCCACCGCGCAGGCGCAGCCTGAGATCCCAGTTCCACAGAGCGGTCTCGGGATCGAAACGAATGCACAGACCGGAATGCCCCGCGTTGTGCGGATCGACGATCAGCACCGGTTCGTCGCCCTCGGCGCTGACTTGAAACCAGCGTGTTCCGACCCGCGCATAGAGTTTTCCCGAGGCCTCATACAGGTGGGCGGCATTGACGCGTGCATTTTCCGGCAGCGCCGGCCGTGGGACTTTCAAACGGTCAAGGCGTTGCACAAAACTTGCGTGTGCATCAAACCGTACTGGCGCGGAGTGTGCGAGCAAGGACCGATGCGCCTCGGGCGGGCTGGCGCCCCACGCCGCGGTGTCCTGCGTGATAGTTGGCGTGTTGCCGGGGAGCAGCGGCGCTTTGGCGGGTTCTGCATAGTGTGTGCGAGTCGTCTGTGGAATTTCGTTGAGCGGCCCCGAGAGTCGAATGCGCCGTACTGACGCTTTCTGCGCGAGCAGGATGCCCAGTGTCAGCAGCACGTCGCCGATCGAAGACCACTCGACCGCAGTATTGCCACGCTCATGGGCATCCAGTGCCTGCTGGACCTGGCTGACGGTCTGCCAGACCCAGACAGCCGTGCCCGCCGGGCCGCCGAGAAAGTTGCTGGCCACACCGAAGATGGCCCAGCCGCTGTCAGCCAACAGCGTCCAGCGCCGCTCGGCATTGGACGTCGATTGGCGATCGGCGAGGTCGGCCATGGCCTGGCTGTTGCTGGCGAACAGCTGCGAAAACACATCGCCGCTCAGGGGCGAATTCGCCAGGTCGACGGCGGAGGTCAGGTCAAGGTGCAGAAAGGGTTCGAAGGCCAGTTCGGTAATCGTCCATGGCGAGGGCAGCCCGGCGGAAAACACATACTGGGCGTACTCGAAACTCAATGCCGGAGTGGGCAGCCAGGCCAGCACCGAATCGCGCAATTCACCCGCCTGGTAAAACGCGTACAGCATGTTCTGTTCCGAGGGGAACTGACGCAGCGATTGCTCAAGCAACGGTCGGTAAAGCAGGCATGGGCCACTGGCGCCGGCGCGCGGCCCGATGATGTACATGTTCGCCACCGTGTCCGGCGTACTGCCCAGGCGAAAGCGCGGGACGAAGGCCAGGGGCCGGATCTGCACCGGCCATTCGGAGGCGGGGGATTTGGCGGCGATGCAGTCGATCAATTGGCGAACCAGACGATAACCCTGTTCGTCGACATCACCCTTGCGCTTGAGCTTGCACTCCAGCGCCAGCATCGGCAGCAGCTGCGGCAACTGTCGGCTGTAACGGATCCTGTGGCGCCCGGCCTGCACCGGGTCGTCGATCAGGGTACGCTTGATCAGCGTTGGATAACGCTCGCCAATGTTGACCGCGCTGGCCATGCGTGACAGCAGTTTTACCGTCAGCCAGTCCGGCGTGGCGCTGCCGTCGGCGTAGGCGACCGTGGCGAGGTAAGGACGGGTGTTATGCAAGGCGAATTCGCCGAGGGTCTGGACACTGACGCTGGTCGGATCAGGCAGGGTCAGACCGCCGGCTTCGAAGCTTTGGGTCAGGGTGATCCGTACATCATCGAGGCGCAGTTGCAGGGTGTCGGCAGCGGGTCGCTCGGCAACGATGGCGGCGCGCATCTGTTGCTGGGCGTAGTCCAGAATCAACGGGACCTCGCGGTATTCGAAGCACTGGCCGTCGGACTCGCCACGCAGGCTGCCCAGGTCGCTCAGATAACCGCTGTAGGTCTGGATGTCGTCCAGCGATCCTGCCAGCAGCCATTGCGGAATCGCCCTGTCCAGTTGCTCGATGCGCGCGTCGTCATCTGTCCTGGAGTCGGTATCCCCTTCGCGCGGGTGTGAAAAGAATTTGGCCAGGGGCGAGCGACTGCCCGGATCGAGGGCATCGATCGAGTCGATCTGACAGCTCACCAGCGCCTGGACCATGGCATCGAAAATATTCCCGTCGGGTTCATAGAGCCGCCATTTCAGACCCTGACCGCGCAAGTCGATGTCGATGCGCTCGGGCAGGGTGGCGCCCAATTGCGCCATGGAACCGAACGATTCATAGCCTTCTTCGATGGTGAACAGCGCAAGCAACTCGCGACCGCCCAGCGTTGCGCTGAGCACCAGCGCGCCGGCCAGCATCAAGTGCTGCGTCTGGCTGCTCTCGGCCTGATCAAACACCAGGTCGAGATCGATCAGGCGGGCGCGCACGTTCGTCAGTTCGGCGCTGGTCGAAGCGCGCGATGTGTTGTCCGGGTGTTGTGCGACGAGGCGGGCGAGGCGGCACTCGTGCGCATCCCAGCCATTCACCGATTGTACGTTCAGCGCCTGTTGCAGAGTGTCAGCCAGTTGTTGCCAGCGCGGTTTCTGCTCGATGGTTTGATTCCAGTAATCGAGTTGGCTCTGCGCGAAGCCGGTGAACAGTACCGGGGCATTTTCGTTGAGCAACGTCGTCAGCGCATCCATGCCGGCCGGCAAATGCACCGGCTCGTCGGTCTGTGATGACAAGGTCAGGAAATGCTCACCTTCAATGCAGTTGGCCTTGGTCTGGGTGAACGCCAGGCGCGCCAGCATGTGAGTCAGCGATTCGTAACGACAGCTATGGCTGACCAGACTTTCGCCCTGTACCTGCCAGACCGGGGTCGCCAGCAAGGCGGTGTCGGGATCGATCTGCAGATCGGGAAACTGCGTAGTCAACGCCTTGCGCAAAAGTTGTGCTGCGGCGTCGTGCAAGACCGGTCCGCCGCTGGTCTGTTCGACCAGGCGGCTTTTGTTCAAGAGTTGGGGAGCAATGTTCGTGCGGATTGTTTCACTCATGGGATCGCAACCGTTGGGCAGGTGGAGAGTGCGGCAATTGCCGTGTGCAACCGACAGTAGCGAGCGGTCCAGGCCCTCGGGTGGTAGATATGTATAGGTTGAAACAAGCCCGCGCGTGGCGGGCTTGCGTCGAGGAACCGGCGATCAGGAGAAGAACAGCGCTTCAGCCTGTGAGCGGCTGATGCTGCTGCGATGGATCGCGATCAGCTCCTGGTTACTGCGATTCTCGCGCTCGACAAAGGCGCCGCCCAGGCGCCGTTGCTCAACGGTTTTCAGATGCGCGGCAGTGAAGGATGGCAACGGATCCGCCGGGTTGGTGTAGTGAAAATGGGCGTACCACAGGGCTTTTCCGCTCTTGTGGTCGAGTATCGGATATTCCAGCAGATAATCCTTGCGCGGGCCTTTGAGTCGGCGGCGCTCGGTGGTTTTACTGATCGTCACTTCGCCTTTGGCGAACAGCCATTGGACCCGTGCAGCAGTGGGCGGCTGCTGTTTGGTGATGTCGATTCTGGCGGCGCGACCTTCGGCATAAAGGGCAGTGGCTTCGTTGTCGAGTTGCTGACGCAGGCTGCTGGCCGTGGACGTTTTGCCGTCGGTGTGATTTCCGGCGGTCAAGGCCTGATCGATTTTCTCCATGGCCTCGCGCAGTCGCGTGGCATGTATGTAGTAAATTTCCTCGATCTCCGTCGGATTGCGTTGCGCCCGGGCAATGTGCGCCTGAGTGCGTTTTCTGAAGTCTGCCAGACCATTGAGCAACACCTGTGCAGCCTGCGTGCTTTTCGGCAGGTCGGGGCCGGGACGTGGTGATACCGAAGGTTTGGCCGGCACCCGTTCCACCCAGTTGCCCGGGGATTTCTCGTGGAAGGTGGCAATCACTTTTCCGGTCAACGGGGCGATCACATCCACCAGGTCACCGTCCTGTCCGCCGGCACTGCGACGGGGTTGCCCGACCAGTGTGCCCTTGTAACGGGTCTTGATGATTTTGCGCGCCGGTGTGACCGGTGACCTGGACGGCCCGGCGACCGGTTCCACCAGGCGCTGCTCGCGCAGCAGGGTCGACAAATGTTGCATCGCGTCCTGATGGAATTCGGCAACGTGGCGCTTCACGCTTTCAAGACGCTCGGCATTCAGGTGCTGCGGATACTCGGCGACGAGGTCGACAAATCGCTGGTCGATGACGTCGAATTGTTCCACCAGATTATTCATCGCCTCGACGCGTTCGCCGAGTTGCTCCAGGCCCTGTTCGGCGCTCAGATCCAGAGCGCTCTGAATGTTCAGCGATGCGTCTTCAATCAGGGTTTCCAGCGCGACACGGGCGCCTTCGCGAAACTCACCCGTTTGTTCATTGAGGCACAGCTCCTGGCCAAGAGTGATTTGCAGCAGCTTCAGGTCCTCCAGCGAGAACGTTGGCAGCCGGGCCTTGTACTGGCGAGTCACCTCTACGGCCTCTTTGCCCAGCAGGCTCAGTTCGGCAAAACGGGTGTGGGCGAATTCGATCTTGTCGATGATCCCTCGGGTCAGGTCGGACATTTTATCGAAGGGCTCCGAACGCGCGGTATCCGTTTCATTGCCCGGCGCATCGAGCAGCACCAGGGTCACTTCCAGGCTTTGGCGAAATGCCGAGTAGGTTTCATCGATCCAGGCCTGCATGAGGAACAGTTGCAGGGAAATCCGGTCGAGCATCGCGGTGCGGTAGTTGGGCACCGCTTCGAGGATGTTCAGGGCCTTCAGGCTGTCGATGTGGACGGTGTACGCCTTGACCTGTGAGTCGAGCGTATCGAGAAACTGCTGACGGGCGCTTGCAGCAGTTTCCGGCGTGGCTTCCAGCATGGCGCGGCGTACCGAGACCAACTGGCTGCGTTTGTCTGCCAGCCCGGCATCGAATGCTGCGATTTCCTGCTTTTTCTGGCGTAACGATTCGGCGTTGTGTTGCTGCAACTGTTTGCGCCGACTTTTCAGCCCACCACCGCGCAGGCGCAAGCGCAGATCGACCATCCACTGTCCCCGCGCATTGGCGATCAACAACGGCCCGCGGCGTGGCGGTTGCTGACGGGTATCGATGATCTGCACGTCGTCATTGTCGTTGAGCGCGACTTCGAACCAGCGCGCGCCGACCTCGGCGTACCATTTTTCCCCCGCCGTGCGCAGGTGACGGTACGCGCCGTCGGCAGCTGCCGGGCTCAGGCCCTCGGGTTGGCTGATCTTGAGGCTGTCGAGCAACAGGCCCAGGCTCGAAGGAGAGCCGGCCGACAATGCGCCCTGGGTGTGCAGCGCCGGCGTGTGATGGTCCGGCAACTCATGCCCGACGATATCAGGTAATCGCGCGACGCGAAGGGCGTCTGGCTTGGGCGGCTTGCTGACTTCTCGGGTTGGCTGGGTAATCGTGGAGGCACTGCGTTGCGGTTTTTTGCGCGTGGCCGCGCGGTGGGCGAGCGCCATGCCCAGCGACAGCAGGAGGTCGGTCAGTGCAGTCCAGTCCAGAGCCTGCTGTTGTTCTTGAACGTCGCTGACTTCTTGCAGGTCATCCATGATCTGCCAGATCCACGCTGCAGTGCCGACGCCGCGTCCGAGAAACGGCAGGGCGGCATTGAACAATGCCCAGCCGCCACGTTTGAGCGTGGCCCAACGCGCTTGAGCATTGGACACAGCGCTGCGATCAGCCTGCGCGATTAGCGCGTCGGCATTAGCCTTGTACAGGGTCGCCAGCAGATCCTGCTCGATGACTCGGTTGCCCAGCGTCAGGGCGGCGGTCGGTGCCGGTGCCGACGTCGGGTCGACCAGCAGCTGCGGTATCGTCCATACCGAAGGCAGCGCACCGGGAAAGACATATTGCGAGTAATTGAAACGCACGCGGTCCGGCAGCCAGGCGAGGACCGACTGGCGCAGGGTGCGTGAATGGCGGATGGCATACAGCAGGTTCGCGGTTGACGGGAATTGCAGCAGTGGTGCGTCGAGCAGTGGCCGGTAGAGCAGGCAGGGGCCCTTGCTCATGTCGCGCGGGCCGATCACGAACATGTTGAGCACTTCGTCGGTCTGCCCGCCGGTGACGAACCCCAGCGGGCGAATCACGATGTCCTGGCCGTCGACGCGCCTGTCCACCGGCGCGCTGGCCAAGGCTGCCAGGACATACCGATAGCCGAGCTCATCAAGCCCGGCCTGACCGCGGATTTTGTACTGCAACGCCAGCAGCGGCAGCTCGAGGGGCAATTGGCGGCTGTAGAGTTGTCGCAGGCGCAAAGACCGGGACGGGTCATCAAGCAGCCTGTTTTTGAGCTCATCCGGATAGGTTTTGCCGATATCGACCGTGGTCACCAGGTTTTCCAGATAGGTCGGGGTCATCCAGGCCGGTACTGTGCTCGCACCCTCGCGGTAGCGCACCGCAATGTTGCCCAGCGGCAGGCCGGCCAGATTCTGCAAGGCGAGTTCGACCAGTGACAGGGTCAGGGTCTGCTCCTGTTCGGGCGGAACGAAGGTACCCCAGACCACCACGCTGGTGACGGTGATTTCCACGTCCTGCAACCTGAAGTTCTGCGCCGGGGTCTGGCGGATGGCGCTGTTCAGTTTGCCCAGAGTGAAGGCCTGGATGCCGGGGAGCTCTTGTTGAAAGGTGCTTCCCTCGTTCTGCTGTTGCATGGCGACCAGATCCAGCAAGTGACGGCTGTAACGGGTCTGGTCGGCGGGTGCGGCGTTATCGAGCCATGGCGGCAACGAATGCTGGGTAACCGTAAACCGCGCAGGAGCTTGCTGCGCGCCAACGTCTGAATCGTCGGGCGCGCCATGGCGCGGAAGAAACACGGCGTCGGCAGGTCGCCGGAAAAAATCGATATCGCCAATTGCCTGGGCTTCCAGCGCAATCATCGCGCAGGCTTGCTGATCGAAAAAGTTGCCCGGCGGCTCGAACAATCGCCACCTGATGTCGATTCCGTCGACACCTGTCTCGACCGGCCATTGCAGTGACTTTTGCAGTTCCTCGAAGCTGTTGAAGCTCTGGAAACCCTGAGTGATCGAGTG
Organism: Pseudomonas sp. NPDC088414; assembly: GCF_044753325.1. Taxonomy (NCBI): domain Bacteria; kingdom Pseudomonadati; phylum Pseudomonadota; class Gammaproteobacteria; order Pseudomonadales; family Pseudomonadaceae; genus Pseudomonas; species Pseudomonas sp. NPDC088414. Next base: position 86,095 of record NZ_JBIVMY010000014.1, read on the forward strand.
GCTGAGGATCAACGTGCGTTGACCCACGGTGCCGACCAGCACGGCGGTGTCGAGGACGCTCAAGTGGCTGCGCTGATTGCTCTCATCCAGATCCAGATCAATCAGACAGGCGCGGGTCTGGTAGGTGTCGGCAGGCAAGCGCAGGGTTTTCTCCGGCTGGTTGAACACGGCGCGGGCCATTGCCCGTTGATCCGCATCCCAGCCGTTGTCAGCGCTGACATTCCATACCTGCTGCAAGGTGCGCGACAGCTGGTGCCAGCGGGGTACGGCGGGGCTGACGGTTTCGTTCCAGTAATCGATCTGTTGTTCTTGCAGAGACTTGAACAGCAAGGGGGCGAGTTCGTTGAGCAGCGCACCCACGGTTTCCATTTTCACCGGCAGCTGGATTGCAGTCTCGACGCCGGGTTGTTCGGTGAGGAAGTGTTCGCCATCGATGAGCGTGACCGTCGTGCCGGACAGGGCCAGCCTGACCAGGATATCGGTCAGCGATTCGAACTGGCAGGGGCCGACATCGATCCGTTGTTTTTTGATCACCCAGGTCGGCGTACCGACCACGACCCGTTCCGGGTCGATCGCTTGCTGCGGGTACAGCCGCGTAAGGGCGGGCTTCAAGGCATTGGAAGCGACTTCGGTGAGGGAGGGGCCACTCACCAGTTGGGTGAGTATGTCGACAGCGCTGGGCGCGGTACTTTCGGGCATGACCATATCCTTGTCTGACGTTGGCGGCCTGCGGGCGCAGGGCCGGATGCAGCCAAGGTAGGACTGGGTTGCTGGCCTCGGGTGGTAGATAGATATCGCAAGCAAAAAAAGACCCGCACGGCGGCGGGTCTTGTCGTCAGCGTCGGCTCAGGTGCCGGACTTGATCTTGGTCCAGGCCCGGGTGCGTGCCCGCTCGGCATCCCGCGGCAGCGGTTGCAGGGTGTAAAGCGTGCCCATCGCCGCATCGGTCGGGTACAGGTTGGGGTTGTTGCGGATCGCCGGATCGACCCGTTGCGTGGCGTCCTTGTTCGGGTTCGGATACCCGACGAAGTCGCTGACCGGCGCGATCACCGCCGGTTGCAGCAGGTAGTTGATGAAGGTGTAGGCGTCCTCCGGGTTCTTCGCGCCCTTGGGAATGGCGAGCATGTCGAACCAGATCGGTGCGCCTTCCCTGGGCAGGCGCATGTCGACCACGACACCGTTCTTCGCTTCCTTGGCGCGGTTGGCCGCTTGCGAGAAGCTGCCGGAATAACCGACCGCGACGCAGATGTCACCGTTGGCGATATCAGCCATGTACTTGGATGAGTGGAAGTAGGTGATGTACGGCCGGATCTTCATCAGCAGTGCTTCGGCCTTGGCATAGTCCGCCGGGTTTTTGCTGTTGGGATCCAGACCGAGGTGTTGCAGGGCCAGCGGCAGGATCTCCGACGGCGAGTCGAGCAGGGCGACGCCGCACTGCTTGAGCTTGCTGAGGTTCTCCTCTTTGAAGATCAGGTCCCAGCTGTCCACCGGCGCATTCTCGCCCAGCGCGGCCTTGACCTTGGCCGGGTTGAAGCCGATCAGGATGGTGCCGTACATGTACGGCACGGCGAACTTGTTGCCCGGATCGTTGGCCTCGATCAGCTTCATCAGTTTCGGATCGAGGTGATTCCAGTTCGGCAGCTTGCTGCGATCCAGCGGCTGGAACACCCCGGCCTCGATCTGCTTGGCGAGGAATACATTGGACGGCACCACCACGTCATAGCCGGAGTTGCCGGTCAGCAGCTTGGCTTCCAGCGCTTCGTTGGTGTCGAAGATGTCGTAGACCAGTCTGGTCTGGGTGTTCTGTGCCTTGAAGTCTTCCAGCGCCTTGGGCGTGATGTAGTCGAACCAGTTGTAGACGCGCAGGGTGCGTTCTTCGGCGTGGACGGCGCCGCTGAGCAGCGCCGCGCACAGGGCTGGCGCAATGCGGTGCTTGAGTCGGTTCATTGTTCGAACCCTTCGAGCACGTTCACTGCGTTGATGCCGATTTCCTCCACCGCGTAACCACCCTCCATGACGAACAGCGTCGGTTTGCCGAGGGCGGCGATGCGTTTGCCCATGGCCAGGTAATCCGGGCTGTCGAGCTTGAACTGCGAGATCGGATCGTCCTTGAAGGTGTCGACGCCCAGCGACACGACGATGATGTCGGCGCCGTAGCTGTCGATCTCGTTGCAAGCCTGTTCCAGCGCCGCGCTCCACACATCCCAGCCGGAGCCGGCCGCTAGCGGATAGTTGAAGTTGAAGCCTTCACCGGCGCCTTCGCCACGTTCATCTTCGTAGCCGAGGAAGAACGGAAACTCGGCTTCCGGGTGGCCGTGGATCGAGGTGAACAGCACGTCGCTGCGCGCGTAGAAAATCGACTGGGTGCCGTTGCCGTGGTGATAGTCGACGTCGAGGATCGCGACCTTCTTGTGGCCGGCATCGAGGAATGCCTGAGCGGCAATGGCGGCGTTGTTGAGGTAGCAATAACCGCCCATCAAGTCGCTGGCGGCGTGGTGTCCCGGTGGTCGGCACAGGGCGAACGCACTGTGTGCGCCACGCTGGATTTCCGCCTGGGCAGTCAGCGCCACTTGCGCTGCACTGTAGGCTGCTTGCCAAGTGCCGGCGGTGATTGGCGCGCCGCCGTCGAAGCTGTAGTAGCCGAGCTGGCCGTGCAGGCTGGTCGGTTTGATCTGCCGCAGCGTGCGGGCGGGCCAAGTGTAGGGCAGCAGGTCGCCGTCGGTGTTGAATTCGGTCCAGCGTGCCCACGCACCTTTGAAGAAGTCGAGGTAGTCACGGCTGTGGATACGCGCGATCGGCTCCAGGCCGAAATCCTTCGGTGCTTCCACCGGACCGAGATTCTGGTGCTGTACTCGTTGCAGCACGTGGTCGGCGCGCGACGGCATCTCGAAGCACGGCTTGAGCTGGCCGTCGATGAGTTCGCAGCGGCCGTGGTGCAGGTGGTGATCGTCCGAGTAGATCGTCAGCATTTGTTGTTCTCCGCAGGGGGCTGATTCGGTTACCCCCAGTGTTGCGGCGCGCGGCGAATCGGAGAACGGCAGGAAAGGCCAAAAGGGGATCGATATGGCCAAAAACTCTGACCGCAATTCGCCCCTTGCTGGCGCAGGTTTGCACTTGCCATGGGCAGGCAATACACAATCCTTGTAGGAGTGAGCCTGCTCGCGATGGCGGTCTGTCAGCCAATATAAATGTTGAATGCTGGATGGCAATCGCGAGCAGGCTCACTCCTACAGGAGGTTCTCAGTGCGGGCGAAACTGGCTCGGCGCCACGCCGCTCCAGCGCACGAACGCATGGCGGAAACTCGCGGTCTCGCTGAAGCCCAGGGTCTCGGCGATGCGGTAGATCGGCAACTGATCTTCACACAGCATCTGCTTGGCCCGCTCGAAGCGCAGTTCGTCGAGCAGCTCCTGATAACTGCTGCCCATGTCCTTCAGGTGCCGGCGCAAAGTGCGCGGCGAACATTTCATTTGCTGGGCCAGCCCCTCCAGGCCCGGCGCAGCGTTGAGCTGCGCACTGAGCAGCTGACGAATCCGCCCCAGCCACGCCTGCCGCCCGGTGAACTCGATGTTCTGTTTGCGGCAGCGGTCGGCCATGGCCTGATGGGTGATGCTGTCGGCCAATGGCAACGGTTGATCGAGCCAGCGCCGGTCGAAGGCGAAGGCGTTGTCCTTGGCGGCGAAGTGCAGCGGGCTGTCGAAGTGTTCGGCGTAGCTGTCGCGATAATCCGGCGCGGTATGTTCAAAGCGTGTCGCCAGCAACGGCAGCGGATGCCCGAGCAGGTCGTCACAGATGACCTTCAACGACACCAGGCAGAATTCCGCGTTGAACACCGCCATCGACGGGCTCTCGCGGTAATCGGCGGCGACGAACCAGACCCGCTCGCCATCGTCTTCCAGGCGCAGTTCGAAAAGTGTTCCCAGCAGCGCCGGATAGCGAATCGCCAGGCGCAAAGCGTCACCTAAGGTGGCACTGGTAAGCAGGGCGTAACCGAGGATGCCGTAGCAGGAAACGTGCATCCGCCGGCCCAGCTCCAGGCCAATGTCATGCTTGAGCGCGACCGCGTTGGCGCAGACCTGCATTTCCTGATTGGTGGTGATACGCGTATCGGCACGGGCCAGATCCGCCGCACTGATGCCGCTGCCGGCCAGCAGCGCGTCGCTCGACAAGCCTTCGGCCTTGAAGGTGTTGAGCACCAGCGAGACGGCGTTGAGCGTGGTGAGGTGGGAGTGGAGCATGGGCGGCATCCGCTGGTTTTTGGCAAAAGTGCCAGCAAGTAGCGTGCCGCGCATGACGTCCCATACGCTGGCGAGACGTCATGCACGGTCACATCGTCGGGTGCCTCAGCCTGCGCTGAAAAACAGCTGCCGGGCCTGCTCCACGCCGATCATGCTGCGGTAATAGGCCAGTCGTTGGGCGCGGCTCAGCCCGCGAGTGCTGTCGGCCTCGGATCCCAGTTGCTGCTCTTGCGGGGTTTTCAGCCGGGCAGAAAGAAAGGCTTTGTCCGGCACCCACGAGGTCGAATACAGAAAGTGCGCGTACCACAGCACTTTGCGGGTGGTCTGATCAGTGATGGTGTATTCGTCCAGGTAGAGCGCCTTGCCGCCCCTGAGGCGGCGCCGCCTGACGGTTTGCGCAATACGGATGCTGTCATTGGCCTGAAGCCAGGCGACAGCCGATGGCGTGGGTGATTGTGCCCTGGTCATCAGCGACATCGCGGTTTTGGCTTGCTGATACAGGCTGTCGACGGCATCGCTCAGCGCCTTGTTCAGCACCGCAGCCGAGCGCTGGCTGCTGTCGGTGGCGTTACTGTCGGTCAGGGCCTGTTCAACGGCCGCGCTGACGTGTTCCAGTTGCAGTGCGTGCTGGTGAAACAGGTACTCGATCCCGACCGCTGAGCGCCCGTCCCGGGTCATGAGTTCGTTCATGCGCAGGGTGAACGCCGGCAGGCCGTCGAGCAGGTTCTGCCCCTTGTTCAGACTGATTTCGAGCGCTGGCGTCGGCGTCGGCAAGGCAGTGCTGACACGTTCGACCCACACCCCGGGGGTTTTTTGATGAAAGGTCGAGATGACCTTGTCCGTGAGCGGTGACTTGATATCGACCAGGTCGGTTTCCAGGCCCTGTGCCGTCAGGCGCGGCTCGCCGATCAGCACGCCGTTGTAGCGGGTGCGGATGAACTTCTTTTTCGGCCTTGGCGGTTGCACGGGAGGCGCCGGGCGGCTACGCAACGTGTCGCGCTCTTCGAGCAACAGCACCAGGTTGTGGCGGGCGCTGCGGTTGAATTGCTCAAGCTGTTGGCGAAGATTTGCCAGCGGCGCCTCTTGCACACTTTCAGCGTACGCGGACTTGAAGTCCGCCAGGCGCTCGTCGAGTACGTTGAATTGTTCGATCAGATCGTTGAGGCAGTCGATGCGTTCATCGAGCCGGGAAACGCTGCGCTCCTCCAGAGTGTCACGCAGTGCCTGAACGGCGATGTCGGCGGTATCGACAATCTGGTCGAGACTGAGCCAGGCATCCGCGGCGGTCGCTACCGAGTGTTCGGGCAGGCAGACATTGCGCGCGAGTGTCACTTGCAGTGCCTTGAGATCGTCGATCGAGTACGCCGGGAGTGCCTTGCGGGTCAGTTGAATCAGGCGCAAGCCGTCTCTCTCGAACTCTTTGAGTTGCTCCAGTTGTGCCTGGATCTGCTCCAGACGCGTGATCATGTCCAGGTTGAGTTCAAGCATCTGCTGCGTCTCGGCAATATGCCGGTTCTGGGGCTGTTCAGCCTGGCCTTCGAGATGATTGAGCACGCTGCGCAATGTCGGCGTGAACAGGATCAGCGCTTCGCGAATCCCCGCATGGACCAGTTCGAGCTGCGCCTTCAGGTAGCCCAGGGATCTCTGTTGGTAGTCAGCCGTTGGCGAGAATACATGCAACGCCTTGAGATCGCTCAAAGCCTGGGCATAAGCGACGCGTTGCCTGTCCAGAGACTGGAGAAAGAGCTGGCGATGGGCCGCAGCGGTCTGAGCGGTGGCGGCGTTCATTGCCTGGCGGACCTGTTCCAGCTCGCCTTGCGCTGCCGCTTTACGGCTTTCAAAGGCGGTCAGGCGGGTGCGCAGGTTTTCCGCTTCGATCCGGCGTTGTGCGTCAGCCAGCTGGGTCAGGCCGGTCGAGCCGCCACCGCGCAGACGCAGGCGGGTATCGACGAACCATTCGCCACGCAGATTGCCGATCAGGGCTGGGCCGGTATGGGTTGGATCCTGCGGATCGATGATCATGACGGTGCCGTTTTCGTCCACCGCGACCTCGAACCAGTCACGGCCCACCGGGGCGTACCATTTGCTGTTGTAGCTGTAGAGATTGCGATACGGCCCTGGCGTGGTTTTGGCGCTGCCCAGATGTTGCGGGCGAAGGATTTTGAAGCGCGCCAGCACGGTGCCCAGACTTGCCGGCGTGCGATTCGCGGCGCCGCTGATATTCAGGGTCTGCTGCAGGTCCGCGGTTTCATGGGGAGCGCTTTTTTCCAGTTGCTGCACGGTGATTTCCGTGATCGTGGGTTCAGGGCTTTTCGGTGTTTCGCTTGCCGCTGCTTCATGGGCCAGTCGTGGTCGGGAGCGACCTGCGATGTGCAACGTGATTGCCATCCCCAGATTGAGCAGCACCTCGGTGAACGCTGACCATTGCGCGGAAGAGTCATCCTGCTCGCGGGCTTCCTTCAGGGCTTGCAGTTGCTCCATCACCTGCCAGATCCACGTCGCGACCCCCACCGTGCGTCCGAGGAACGGCAGGACGGCATTGAACAGGGTCCATCCGGCCCGTTTGAAACTGGCCCAGCGACTTTCCGCATTTGACACCGACTGGCGGTCGGCCAGCTCGACCAGCGCCGACGCATTGGCTTTGAACAGCGCGCCTGGCAGGTCGCCCTCCACGGCCTTTCTACCGAGGCTGATCGGCCCGCTCATGACCCTCATTTTTTCCGCATCCACCAGAAACTCGGTGACGGCCCAGGGGGAAGGCAACGTGCCTGGAAACACATAGTTGGCGTAGTCGCTGCGCACGCGGTCCGGGAGCCAGGCGAGCACCGAGTCACGCAGGCTGGCGGATTGCTGGATGGCGTACAGCAAGTTGCTGGGGGAAGGGTATTGGGTCAACGGCTGGTCGAGCATCGGTCGATACAGCAGACACGGTCCGGCGCTCGGGTCTTCAGGACCGATCACGAACATGTTGGCGACTTCGTCATGGCTGCCGTCTGTTCTGCGTTGAGGAACGAAAGCCAGAGGCCGCATGACGATGGTCTGGTCCTCGACCCTGCGATGGTTGCTGTCGGGGTCCAGCACTGCGACGACATAGCGGTAACCGCGCGCGTCGATGCCGGCCTTGCCGCGAATTTTCGATTGCAGGGCCAGCAGCGGCAACTGGATGCGCAAGTGCTGAGTGAACAGTGCCTGGCGCCCGGCGGATGCTGGCGTGGTGTCGACCAACTGGCTCTTGATCAGCGCCGGGTAGGTCGTACCGATATCCGCACGGGTTACCAGGTCCTCCAGATAGCTTACGGTCAGCCACGTCGGCAGTGGCTTGCCACGGGTGGAGTGCAGGGTCTTGTTGCCTATCGGCACTGCAATCAGATTCTGCAAGGCCAGATCGGTGACGCTGAAATTGTAAGTCTCGATTTTTCCCGGAACAGTAAAGGTGCCCCAGATCACCGGACTTTTGACCTGCAACTGGATCGACTCCAGGGCTGTTTCCAGGTCGGCACGCTGCGCATCGGCGTGCTCGCGAAGGGTCTCGGCATGCAGGATGTTCATTTCGCTCAGCGCGTATTCGCCGATTGGCAGGATGCCATCCAGATAGGACTTGCCAGTGTTCTGGCTATGCAGCGCCGCCAGATCCTTCAAGTGCCGGGAATAGTTGTTCAGATCCGGCAGTGATGCAGCGCTGAGCCAGTCAGGCAGGGCATCCTGGAACCAGCTCAATGGCGGGCCGGGCTTTTTCGCCGCTGCGTCGACTTGCGGGGTGGCCGTGGACAATGGCTTGTCGAGTGGGGCTGGTGTGGCAGGAGAAAAATCCAGCGCGCCGATCACATCGATCTGAATCGAAACCAGCGCGCACGCCTGATAATCGAAGATGCTGCCCGAGGGTTCCAGTAAGCGCCATTTCAGTTGCTGGTATGGCTGGAGGTTGCTGACATGCTCAGGCAAGGATTGGCCCAGTTCATCAAGAGCGTCGAACTTCTGGTAGCCCTTGAGCAGCGAGTGGGCGAGGATCACCGTTTTTCCCTGCTGTGTGCCGATCAGCACCGCCATCGATACTTCGTTCAAGTGCTTCACGGTCCCATCATCGACCAGGTCAATGGCGATCAGGCAGGCATTGCTCTGGTAGGGATCATCGATTTTCCTGCTGGCCAGACCCTCAGTGCGATACAACGCGCGGGCCATTGCGCAGTCACTCTCGCTCCAGCCCTGCACCTGATCGATGTTCCAGATCTCGCGCAGGGTGTCCGACAGCGCATGCCAGCGCGGGCCGGTGCTGTCGTCGGCGCTGTTCCAGTACGCCAGCTGTTGCTCCTGAAACGCCGTGAGCATGACCGGTGCCAGCAGGTTGAGCAGGCTGGCAATTTCGTCGATCCGTACCGGCAGGTGGACGGCCGGCTCGCTGATCGGCTGTTGCGTCAGAAAGTGTTCACCTTCGATATACAGCGTCGGCGTGCCTTGCACGACCTGGTTGGCGAGGATTTCGGTCAAGGCCTGGTAGGTCGGATTTCCGGCAACGATCTGTTCGTCGACGATGGACCATTGCGGCGTGCCGATCATGGTAATGCTCGGCTCCAGATCAAGCGTGGGGTACAGCTTGCGCAAATGCTCGCGCAACAGCACGCCGGCCACGTCGCGCAAGTCGGGGCCGACACTCAATTGAGTGATCAGGGCTTCGGTGGGATTGGTGCCGGCGGCCGTCTGCCGGGTGGAGCTTGTGGTTGCTGAGCTCATCGTGCGTCCCTGCGTTCTGGTGATGGAGGCGATCCCGAGGTCAAGCTTTCGGGGTCGCTCCATGCTAGGGAGGCACGATGCAGCATGGGTGGTAGATATGTAGGGCGCCGGATTATCGCCGGCGCCGGAAAAGGCTCAGCGCAATTCGCCACACAGGTCGAGTTCGATCAGACGTCGCACTTCGGTGTTGTCCAGACCGGCACCGAGCAAGCCGTGCAGCTTGCCGAACGCCGCCTCGCGGGTCATGCCGCCACCGGACAACACACCGACGCCACGCAGACGGCTGCCAGCTTCATACACATCCAGCTCGACCCCGCCTTCATGGCACTGCGTGACCGCGACCACCACCACACCGTTGTCCCGCGCGCGACCGAGGCTGGCGAGGAACTCGGGATTGTCGCTCGGCCCGGTGCCGCTGCCGTAGCACTCCAGCACCAGACCCCGGATACCGCTGGCCAGCAGGCCATCAACCGTCTCGGCGCCGATGCCGGGGAACAGCGGCAGCACGGCAACCTTGGCCAGTTGTTTCGGCTGGTTGTAGTTCAGCGCAGCCGGAATCGATGGCGCTTTTACACCGCCGCCCTGACGCTCCAGGCGCTTGAACGGATGCCGACCGAAGCTGCGCACTTTCGCGCAACGGGTCGGCGCCAGCAGCTCGCCATGGAAGTACAGGTGCACGCCCGGCGCCAGACCCTGACCGAGAGCAACCAGCGCGCCAGCGAGGTTTTCCCAGGCATCGCTGTCGGTCACGCCGGCCGGCAGCATCGAGCCGGTGAAACACACACGGGCATGCAGGCCGAGCAACTGGAAGCTCATCGCCGCAGCGCTGTAGGCCAGGGTGTCGGTGCCGTGCAGGATCAGCACGCTGTCGCAGCCTTGCACGTCCACCGCATCGACCACCGCTTCGCGCAGTTGCTGCCAGTAGGTCGGGGTCATGTTGGCGCTGTCGATCAGCGGCGACATTTCCCGAAAACGCCATTGCGGCACGACCAGTTCGGGCTGGCTGTGCAGATAGTCGCGCATGCGGGCTTCGAAACCGGACGCCGGGGCCAGGCCATTGGCACTGGCCTGCATGCCGATGGTGCCACCGGTGTAGAGCACCATGACGTGTTGGGCGGCGGGGAAGGTGTTGGCAATCATCTGAGGGTCTCCACAAGAGATGACATTGTAGGAGTGAGCCTGCTCGCGATAGCGGTTCATCATTCAACATTAATGTTGGCTGAAAGACAGCTATCGCGAGCAGGCTCGCTCCCACAGGTATTGCATCACAATAACTGACGGGCGCAGGGGATGCGCCCGTCATTCACCTGTCAGCGTTGCGCTGCAGGCACGCCTTGCGGCTCGGCTGCGGTCTTGCCCGCGGCTGGCGCGTCGACTGGCCAGGCCTTCAGGTCCAGATCCAGGTCGGCAAATTTGCTGGCGTCGAACACTGGCTGCTTGATGCCGGCGCGGCGCTGCTCGTCGTAGTCACGCAGCACACGCATGCCGACCTTGAACAGCATCGCCAGGGCGATCAGGTTGACGAAGGCCAGGCAGGTCATGGTGATGTCGGCGAAGGCGAACACGGTCGACAGGTCCTGCATCGAACCCCAGACCACCAGCGCCAGAACCAGACCGCGGAAAATCATCAGCACGGCGCGGTTGCGGCTGAGGAACTGCAGGCTGTTCTCGCCCAGGTAGTAGTTGTAGAGGATGCAGGTGAAGACGAACAGCGACAGCGCGACGCTGACGAAGATGCGGCCCCAGTCACCGACCACGGCGGCCAGCGAGTTCTGGGTCAGGACGATGCCGTCACCTTCGAAGCCCGGGGTGTAGAAGCCCGACAACAGGATCAGCAGCGCGGTGCAGGTGCAGATCACGAAGGTGTCGAGGAACACGCTGAAGGCCTGAACCACGCCCTGAGCGCCCGGGTGTTTCACCGAGGCCACGGCGGCGACGTTTGGTGCACTGCCCAGGCCCGCTTCGTTGGCGAACACGCCACGCTTCACGCCCATGACGATGGCGCTGCCGAGCAGGCCGCCGAAGGCCGGGTCGAGACCGAAGGCGCTTTTGAAGATGGTTTCCAGCATCGCGGGTACGTGTTCGATCTGGGTGCCGATCACGTACAGGGTCACGCCGATGTAGGCCAGGGTCTTGACCGGTACCAGCAGGTCGGACACCGCGGCGATGCGCTTGATGCCGCCGATGAAGGTGATGGCCAGCAGCACCGCCAGGACGATCCCGGTGTGGCTTGGGTCGAAGGCGAAGGCGTTTTGCAGCGAGTGGGTCACGGTGTAGGACTGCAGACCGATGAAGGCGAAGCCGTAGGTCACCAGCAGCAGGATCGAGAACACCACCGCCATGCCTTTGAGTTTCAGGCCGTGCTGGATGTAGTAGGCCGGGCCACCACGGTACAGACCGTCACCTTCGGCGCGCTTGTAGACCTGCGCCAGGGTGCATTCGAAGAAGCTGCTGGACATGCCGACCAGTGCGGTCACCCACATCCAGAACACCGCACCCGGACCACCGAGGGTCACGGCGATGCCGACACCGGCGATGTTGCCTGCACCGACACGGCCGGCAAGGCTGAGCATCAGGGCCTGGAACGAGCTGAGTTGCCCGCCGCTGCTTTTCAGGCTGTCGCGGAACACCGCGAACATGTGGAAGAAGTGGCGCAATTGAACGAAACGCGAGCGAATCGTGAAGTAGCTACCGAGCCCGACAATGAGCACGATCAGTACTTTCCCTGAGAGGAAGTCGTTGATGACTTCGAGCATGGATTTTTCCTCGCTGTTTTTTGTGTAAGCAAATGCTGGATGTTCAGAAACATCGCGTTACACCGGTTTGCGCGCGGCACAACAGGTGAGGCGAAGGTTTCGTCCCGGTCCATTTCGCGGGTTTGTTATTAGTTCGGGTTTCGCATGGGTTATGGCCTCGTTACCGACGACCGCTCACGCGAAGAGGGGCGGCACTATACCGATCAGTGACGCGCCCGTCTGCACGGTAGTGGTGCAAGCGACGAAACGAAGCTTTGAAACACCCGGCGTTACCGGCGCCGGGCTTGTGCGGAAACTGCGTTTCTGTAGATGCAAACCCTGTGGCGAGGGGATTCATCCCCGATCGGCTGCGAAGCAGTCGCAAATCATTGCACGCGGTGTACTTGTTACATCGCGATTGCAGGTTTTGGGGCCGCTTCGCGACCCATCGGGGATGAATCCCCTCACCACAAGGGCTTATCTCTACATTGTTCAGTCCCCAGACATACGGGTCTCAGGATCAGAAAGTTAAAAAAAAGGGCTTGGGGACTGATCCCCAAGCCCTCAAAAGGTGAGAGGTGTCTAGTCCCTCGACCTGGTGAGCGGTGCTACAAGTAACGCGTCGGCTCAGGCTTTGAGCGGAACCAGACGCGGGGCAATCATGTTTTCCGGGCGCAGGATGTCGGCGAGCATGGCTTCGTCGAGCAGACCTTCTTCGCGCACCAGTTCCAGCACGCCGCGGCCGCTTTCAAGGGCGATCCGGGCGATGCGGGTGGCGTTTTTGTAGCCGATGTACGGGTTCAGTGCGGTGACCAGACCGATCGAGTGCTCGACCAGTTCGCGGCAGCGGGCTTCGTTGGCGGTGATGCCGACGATGCAGTGCTCGCGCAGCATGTCCATGGCGCGTTGCAGCAGGCGGATCGAGTCGAGGATCTTGAACGCGATCAGCGGCTCCATCACGTTCAGCTGCAGTTGGCCGCCTTCGGCTGCCATGGTCAGCGCCAGGTCGTTACCGATGACCTGGAAGGCCACCTGGTTAACGGCTTCCGGAATCACCGGGTTGACCTTGCCGGGCATGATCGAGCTGCCTGGCTGACGCGCCGGCAGGTTGATCTCGTTGATGCCGGTGCGTGGGCCGCTGGACAGCAGGCGCAGGTCGTTGCAGATCTTCGACAGCTTGACCGCGGTGCGCTTGAGCATGCCGGAGAACAGCACGAAGGCGCCCATGTCGGAAGTGGCTTCGATCAGGTCGGCGGCGGGCACCAGCGGTTGACCGCTGATCAGCGCCAGACGCTGAACGGCCAGCGCTTGATAACGCGGGTCGGCGTTGATGCCGGTACCGATTGCGGTGCCGCCCAGGTTCACTTCAGTCAGCAGTTCCGGGGCCAGCGTCTTCAGACGGGCCAGGTCTTCGCCCATGGTGGTGGCGAAGGCACGGAACTCTTGACCCAAGGTCATCGGCACGGCGTCTTGCAGCTGGGTACGGCCCATTTTCAGAACGTGATCGAATTCTTTGCCCTTGGCCGCGAAGGCCTGAATCAGGCTGTCGAGGCTGGCCAGCAGCGCGTCGTGACCCAGCAGCAGACCCAGACGGATCGCGGTCGGGTAAGCGTCGTTGGTCGACTGCGCCATGTTGACGTCGTCGTTCGGGTGCAGGTACTGGTACTCGCCTTTTTGGTGACCCATTGCTTCGAGCGCAATGTTGGCGATCACTTCGTTGGCGTTCATGTTGGTGGAAGTACCGGCGCCACCTTGAATCATGTCGACCACGAACTCTTCGTGGAAATCACCGCGGATCAATCGGGCACAGGCTTCGCTGATGGCAGCGTGCTTGGCTTCGCTCAGATGACCCAACTCACGGTTGGCGTCAGCGGCGGCCTGTTTGACCATTGCCAGACCGACAACCAGTTTCGGGTAATGCGAAATCGGAACGCCGGAGAGACGGAAGTTGTTCACCGCTCGCAGGGTCTGGATGCCGTAATACGCTTGAGCCGGTACTTCGAGGGCGCCAAGCAGGTCGTTTTCTGTGCGGAATGATGCAGCGGAGGACATGATAGAAATCATCTCGATATGGACCCGGTCTGTGCCGGAACGCTGCGAATGCTAGGCTTCTGGGATTTTTTGGGCCAATGCTGTTAAACACTGCCCTATGCACATTCGGCATAATGCCCGTGTGACGCCGCGTGCGCGGCAGACGTGTGACCTGTTTTGGTGCGTGTCCGGGAGGACGTGATGAATCTGGAAAGCAAATGGCTTGAGGACTTCAGTGCCCTGGCCGCCACCCGCAGCTTCTCGCAGGCGGCCGAACGGCGCTTCGTGACTCAGCCGGCGTTCAGTCGGCGAATCCGCAGCCTGGAAGCGGCGCTTGGGCTGACGCTGGTCAACCGCTCGCGCACGCCGATCGAACTGACGGCAGCCGGGCAGCTGTTTCTGGTGACCGCGCGCACCGTGGTCGAACAGCTCGGCGAAGTGCTGCGGCATCTGCATCACCTGGAAGGCGGGCAGGGCGAGGTGATGCAGGTCGCCGCCGCGCACTCGCTGGCGCTGGGCTTCTTCCCGCGCTGGATCGCGCAACTGCGCAATGAAGGGCTGAACATCGCCACGCGGCTGGTGGCGACCAACGTCGGCGACGCGGTGCACGCGCTGCGCGAAGGCGGCTGCGACCTGATGCTGGCGTTCTACGACCCGGACGCGGCGATGCAGATGGACCCGGAAATCTTCCCGTCGCTGCACCTGGGCCAGACCGAAATGCTTCCGGTATGCGCAGCGGATGCCGATGGCAAGCCGCTGTTCGATCTGGAAGGCGAGGCCAGCGTGCCGCTACTGGCCTACAGCGCCGGGGCGTTTCTCGGGCGCTCGGTGAATGGTTTGTTGCGTCAGCGTCAGCTGCGCTTCACCACCATCTATGAAACCGCCATGGCCGACAGCCTCAAGAGCATGGCCCTGGAAGGCCTCGGCATCGCCTGGGTACCGCAACTGAGCGTGCGCGCCGAACTGGCCCGTGGCGAACTGGTGGTCTGCGGCGGCCCGCAATGGCACGTGCCGCTGGAGATTCGCCTGTACCGCTGCGCACTGGTGCGCAAGGCCAACGTGCGGTTGTTGTGGCGCAAGCTTGAAGGCGGCGCTGCACAGGCTTCCTGAGCTTGCGTGGAGTCCTTGTAGGAGTGAGCCTGCTCGCGATAGCGTTTGCACATTCACTGATGATGTGACTGATACACCGCCATCGCGAGCAGGCTCACTCCTACAGAGGATTTGTGGTGTTTGTTGGCTGACCTTCAAGTCAATAAAACCGGGCCTTTCGCTGATTTGACAGATGGTCGTTTCGGGGGCTGTTTATTGCTTTCTTTGCGGTATACTGCGCGGCCTTCGGCCGGTACGTCCGGCCATTTTTCGTACAATCAAGCCACGCAATCCTGCGTGGCTTGTTGTTTTTGACGCGCCTGCGGGCGCCCAGAGAGAAGAGGCGCGACGATGAGTGCACTGGTTGGCGTGATCATGGGCTCCAAGTCCGATTGGTCCACCCTTAGCCACACCGCCGATATGCTGGAAAAGCTCGGCATCCCGTACGAGGTCAAGGTGGTTTCTGCCCACCGCACCCCGGATCTGCTGTTCCAGTACGCCGAAGAGGCTGAGGGCCGCGGCATCGAGGTGATCATCGCCGGTGCCGGTGGCGCCGCTCACCTGCCTGGCATGTGTGCGGCCAAGACCCACCTGCCGGTGCTGGGCGTTCCGGTGCAGTCGTCGATGCTCTCGGGCGTCGATTCGCTGCTGTCGATCGTGCAGATGCCGGCGGGCATCCCGGTCGCCACCCTGGCCATCGGCAAAGCGGGCGCGATCAACGCCGCGCTGCTCTCGGCGAGCATCCTTGGCGCCAAGCATCCACAGTTCCACGCGGTACTGAAAACCTTCCGTGCCGAGCAGACAGACAGCGTCCTGGACAATCCAGACCCACGTATTGCCTGAGGTTGTTGAGATGAAGATCGGTGTAATCGGTGGCGGCCAGTTGGGCCGCATGTTGGCGCTGGCGGGCACTCCGCTGGGCATGAACTTCGCTTTCCTCGACCCTGCGCCGGACGCTTGCGCGGCGGCACTGGGCGAACACCTGCGGGCCGATTACGGCGATCAGGATCACCTGCGCCAACTGGCTGACGAAGTCGACCTGGTGACCTTCGAGTTCGAAAGCGTCCCGGCGGAAACCGTGGCGTTCCTCTCGCAATTCGTCCCGGTCTATCCGAGCGCCGAAGCCCTGCGCATCGCTCGCGACCGCTGGTTCGAGAAGAGCATGTTCAAGGACCTGGGCATCCCGACCCCGGCCTTCGCCGACATTCAGTCGCAAGCCGACCTGGATGCCGCTGTGGCTGCCATCGGTCTGCCGGCCGTGCTGAAAACCCGCACCCTGGGTTACGACGGCAAGGGCCAGAAAGTCCTGCGCAAACCGGAAGACGTAGTCGGTACGTTCGCCGAGCTGGGCAGCGTTGCCTGCCTGCTGGAAGGCTTCGTGCCGTTCACCGGCGAAGTCTCGCTGATCGCCGTGCGTGCCCGCGATGGCGAAACGAAGTTCTACCCGCTGGTGCACAACACCCACGACAGCGGCATCCTCAAGCTGTCGGTTGCCAGCACCGATCACCCGTTGCAGGCGTTGGCTGAAGACTACTCCAGCCGCGTGCTCAAGCAGCTCGACTATGTCGGCGTGATGGCGTTCGAGTTCTTTGAAGTCGATGGTGGCCTGAAGGCCAACGAAATCGCCCCGCGTGTGCACAACTCCGGGCACTGGACCACCGAAGGCGCCGAGTGCAGCCAGTTCGAAAACCACCTGCGCGCCGTGGCCGGCCTGCCGCTGGGTTCGACCGCCAAGGTGGGGGAGAGCGCGATGCTCAACTTCATCGGCGTGGTGCCGCCGGTAGAGAAAGTCATCGCCATCGAGGATTGCCATCTGCATCACTACGGCAAAGCCTTCAAGGCCGGGCGCAAGGTCGGTCACGCCAACCTGCGCTGCGCCGACATGGCCACGCTGCAGGCACAGATCGTCAAGGTCGAAGCGCTGATCGCCGAGTAAACAGTTTCATGTGGCAGCGGCGGAACCTTCGGGAGCCGCCGTTCTCTCATGGCAGGATGCCAAAGTCTGACTAGGCTTTGGCATATCTACCATTCAGAGTCAGAGGGAAATGCCATGGGAATTATCGGAACCATCTTTATCGGCTTGATCGTCGGCCTGCTGGCACGCTTCCTCAAACCGGGCGATGACAGCATGGGCTGGATCATGACCATCCTGCTCGGTATCGGCGGTTCGCTGGCGGCCACTTACGGCGGCCAGGCCCTGGGTATCTATCAGGCCGGTCAGGGCGCAGGCTTCATCGGTGCGCTGGTCGGCGCGATCGTGCTGCTGGTGATCTACGGCCTGATCAAAAAGAACTGATCCAAGCGACCAAGTCCTCTCTGCCAACGCGGCAGGGAGGGCTAGAATGCTCGGCGATTCAACGTCCTTCCTTTATCCGAGCATCTTTTACCGAGCACCTTCATGCGCCGTCTTCTGTTGACTCTCCTTTTGCTGGGCAGCGGCCTGGCCCACGCCGGCGAACTGCCGGAAACCGACTGGCTGGAACTGATGCCCAAGTCGGACCAGAAAGCCCTCGAGGCCATGCCCGAAATTGACCACAACTCCCCGGAAGCCACCGGCACTTTCACCGAGAAGGGCGGGATGAAACAGGCCAAGGGCCTGCCTGCGGTGATGTATTCGACCAAGACCGTGGCGGCGATGAACGACAAGCACATTCGTATCGGTGGTTATCCGGTGCCGCTGGAGTCCGATGCCAAGGGCCGCAGCACGCTGTTCTTCCTGGTGCCGTACCCTGGCGCGTGCATCCACGTGCCGCCGCCACCACCCAATCAACTGGTGCTGGTGCGTTATCCCAAAGGTTTGAAACTTGACGATATCTACACGCCGCTGTGGGTGACCGGCACGCTGAAGATCGAGAAGGTCAGCAATGATCTGGCTGATGCGGCGTATGCGCTGGAAGCGGACAAGGTGCGGGTGGTGCAGGAGTCCGATCTCTAACATCTGAACAATTGTAGCGAGGGGATTCATCCCCGATGGGGTGCGAAGCGACCCCCGCTTTGCATCAAGGGCAGGGGCCTGCTCCGCAGGCCATCGGGGATAAATCCCCTCACCACAAAGGCTTTCACCCACATTGATATTGCGGTGCTGGTTACAGCGGTTTGCTGCCGATGCTGACGCCCATGGTATGGCTCGCCCCCGAGGCCAGCGTGACCACATCATCCATCACATTCGCCGTCTCGATGCACAGCATGCGCTGCCAGCCATCGTTGTCCATGTCGCTGAACGCGGCGGCGCGGTCGATCCACGGGTTCCAGATCACCGCGGTGCGTGAGCCGCTGGCGCTCAACACGATACGCCGTTCCCAGGCCGGATCGACGATGCCCAGTTGCGGCGGAGCGTTAAGGTAGATACGGTCGGTTTCCCCCGCAAAGCGCAGTTCGCCTTGCTGGCGGTGGGTGTTCCAGTTGTCCAGGGTCTCGATGTAATCCAGCCCTTCAACACCTTCGACGTGCACGTTGCGCACATCGCTGACCGCGTAATAGGTGTGCAGCGCCTGGCTGAGGCTGACGGTTTCGGCACCCCGGTTATGGCTGGTCAGGCTGATGTTGAGCTGATCATTCAGGTGCAGGGTCAGGGTCAGGTCGACCTGATGCGGCCAGCCCGGGAATCCGCCTTCGGGATACGGCAGCCTGAATTCCACCTTGACCCCATGGTCTTCGGCTTCGATCCCGCCCAGCTCCCAATCCATCGCCCGGACAAAGCCGTGGGCCTGTGCCGGCTCATCGCTGACGCGCATCGCTTTGACGCTTTGCGGGTTGCGCTCGAAGATGCCAAACCAGGGCCAGCACACCGGCACACCGGCACGGATGCTCTTGCCGGTCTTGAACACAGCCTTATCGTTGAGCCAGATGATCGGCGGCTGGCCGTCGATCTGGTAACTGAGGATGTGCGCGCCTTGCTGGGCCACCAGCACTTCGGCCTGACCGTGGCGAATGCGCCAGCAGTTCAGTTCATCCAGTTTCACCGCTTCAACGTTGGGCGTGTTCATGGGGCAACTCTCGATCAGACACTTGGGACGACTATCGACCGCAAAACCGCGGCGATGTTTAACGCGCGCGTGGCGGCACCGAGCGAGTGCGACCGCTGCCGTCGATGGCGACGAAGACGAACACCGCCTCGGTCACTTTACGCCACTCGCTGGACAGCGGGTCGTCGCTCCACACCTCGACCATCATCTGGATCGAGCTGCGGCCGATTTCCAGGGTCTGGGTATAAAAGGACAATTGCGCGCCGACCGCGACCGGCACCAGAAAGGCCATGCGGTCGATGGCGACCGTGGCTACGCGACCACCGGCCACGCGGCTGGCCATCGCGGTGCCCGCCAGATCCATCTGCGCCACCAGCCAGCCGCCGAAAATATCGCCAAAGCCGTTGGTTTCACGCGGGAGTGCGGTAATTTGCAGGGCCAGGTCGCCTTGCGGGATCGGATCTTCTTGTTCGAGCTCTATCATGCCGGGGGTGCCTCTGACCCGTGACTCTTCGTTGGTATTGCTGGTGGTAGCCGTCTTCAGGAAAAACGATTCAGCACCGAACATACTGCGTTCGTCACGTTTTCCATAGGCGTCTAAAGGGGAAACTCTGCGAAACCGGCTGATCCCGTTCAAAGGCCGGGCCAACGACGTTTTCGCACAGCAACCCCCTACAAACCGGAGCAAGGTTGCGAGTATATCGGTCGGTAGACTCCGCGACGACCATCGGGTTCTGATTTTGACCGGCAAATACGCGCCTCTATGTGCTTTTTCGAACAATTTGCTATGGTGCCGAACCTGCCCAAGCCACAGCCAGCGTTGTTGTGGCGGTAGATCCGCCTATAAGAGAAGCCCTTGCCATGACCACAGCGCCTTCGAGCCTCGCGCAGCCCGAGCAACCTGCACGCCCCCTGACCCGCAATGACTACAAGACTCTGTCGCTATCGGCCCTGGGCGGTGCGCTGGAGTTTTACGATTTCATCATCTTCGTGTTCTTCGCCACCGTGGTCGGCAAGCTGTTCTTCCCGGCCGACATGCCCGAGTGGCTGCGCCTGATGCAGACCTTCGGCATTTTCGCCGCCGGTTACCTTGCGCGGCCGCTGGGCGGCATCGTCATGGCGCACTTTGGCGACCTGCTGGGGCGCAAGAAGATGTTCACCCTGAGCATTTTCATGATGGCCGTGCCGACCCTGATCATGGGTCTGCTGCCGACCTACGCGCAGATCGGTCTGTGGGCACCGATCCTGTTGCTGCTGATGCGGGTGATCCAGGGCGCGGCGATTGGCGGTGAGGTGCCGGGGGCGTGGGTCTTCGTTTCCGAACACGTGCCGCAAAAGCACATCGGCTACGCCTGCGGGACGCTGACCAGCGGTTTGACCGCCGGCATCTTGCTCGGCTCGCTGGTCGCCACCGCGATCAACAGCATTTATACGCCGATGGAAGTCGCGGATTACGCCTGGCGGATCCCGTTCCTGCTCGGCGGCGTGTTCGGCCTGTTCTCGGTGTACCTGCGCCGCTGGCTGCACGAGACCCCGGTGTTCGCCGAACTGCAACTGCGCAAGGCGCTGGCCGAAGAAGTGCCGCTGCGCGCAGTACTGCGTGACCATCGCGGGGCGATTGCGGTCTCGATGCTGCTGACTTGGCTGCTGTCCGCCGGGATTGTCGTGGTGATCCTGATGACCCCGACCGTGCTGCAGACGGTCTATCACTTCACGCCGACCGAGTCGCTGCAATCGAACAGTCTGGCGATCGTGTTCCTCAGCGTCGGTTGCATCATCTCCGGTGCGCTGGCGGATCGTTTCGGTGCCGGCCGGGTGTTTGTCTTCGGTTCGCTGGGCTTGTTGATCAGCTCGTGGACCTTTTATCACAGCCTCGCCGACCACCCGAACTGGCTGTTCCCGCTGTATGCCCTGACCGGTCTGCTGGTCGGCACCATCGGTGCGGTGCCGTACGTGATGGTCAAGGCGTTCCCGCCAGTGGTGCGCTTTAGCGGATTGTCGTTCTCGTACAACGTGGCGTACGCGATCTTCGGTGGCCTGACGCCGATGGTGGTCAGCCTGCTGCTTAAAGAGAGTGCGATGGGCCCGGCCTACTATGTGGCGGTGCTGTGCACGATGGGGATTCTGGTGGGGGCGTGGCTGTGGAGGAAGGGGCGCTGATTCAGGTTCCGCATCGGCTGTTCTGACGCCATCGCGAGCAGGCTCACTCCTACAGTTGGAATGTATTTTCAATTGTAGGAGTGAGCCTGCTCGCGAATGGGGCGACTCGAATCATTCAGTAAAACCTCGATGCTGGCCTTTCATCCAATTGTCATATTTCAGCCATAGAGTGTTCACACGGCCTGCTGATACTTGGCCCCGAATTAACACACCCTATCTGCTAGGAGTAAGGCATGAAACTGAAGCGTTTGATGGCGGCAATGACTTTTGTCGCTGCTGGCGTTGCGACTGCCCACGCGGTAGCCGCTGGCGTTGACCCGGCAATTCCGGCTTACACCAAGGTCACCGGTGTATCGGGCAACTTGTCCAGCGTTGGTTCCGACACTCTGGCCAACCTCATGACCCTGTGGGCTGAGAACTACAAGAAAGAATACCCGAACGTAAACATCCAGATTCAGGCCGCTGGCTCCGCCACCGCGCCACCTGCGCTGACTGAAGGCACCTCCAACCTGGGCCCGATGAGCCG